>NZ_JBWKKF010000006.1:0-289456 GCF_056431745.1 Amycolatopsis sp. NPDC045836
GATCACCGCCAGCGAACGGGCGTAGCGGAAACCCGGGCGGATCCGCTTGAAAATCCGCGGCACCGTCTCCACGTTGTGCGCCAGCACCTCCGGCCCCGACCCGAACACCTCCGCCAGCTGCTCCGGATCGGCGTTGAAATCCGGGATCAGCAACTCCACCCCCGTGCCCGGGTTCAGCGCGTGGATCTGGCGCACCGTCTCGGCGTACAACCACGCCCCACCATCAGCCAGATCATCCCGCGCCACCCCCGTGACCGTGGAATACCGCAAGCCCATCGCCTGCACCGACTCGGCCACCTTGCGCGGCTCGGCCCGGTCCAGCGCCACCGGGCGACCGGTGTCGATCTGGCAGAAATCACACCGCCGCGTGCACTGGTCCCCCCCGATGAGGAACGTCGCCTCCCGGTCCTCCCAGCACTCGTAGATGTTGGGACACCCCGCCTCCTCACAAACGGTGTGCAGACCCTCCCGGCGCACCAACCCCTTCAACTCGGTGAACTCCGGACCCATCCGCGCCCGCGTCTTGATCCACGACGGCTTCTTCTCGATCGGCGTCTGACTGTTGCGAACCTCGAGCCGCAACAACTTCCGGCCATCTGGGGCAGCACTCACGCCGACCAGCGTACGCCCGGAACCGGGCGCGGCCGATCAAGCCGGGTCAGGGGTGACGCCGGTCATTTCCGCGGTGAGCTGCCACAGCCCGGCACCGAGCGGTTCGTCCCGCGCGGGGCCGAGCGGGCGCACGCGGGTGGGGTGACCCCGCACCCCGGCGAAGCCGTCGGGGCCGTAGTACGCGCCGCCTTCGACCTCGGGTGCGGTGGCCGCGTACAGCTGCGGCAGGGCGCCCATCCGGGTGTTCTGCGCGAGCAGCCGGTCGCTGAGCGCACCACCCGCGCCGACGACCGCCCGCAGCACCGCGCTGCGCTGCGAACCCGCCATGCCCGCGGTGAGCCCCGACCGGGTGTACCCGGGGTGCGCGGCGACGCTGAGCACCGGCTCGCCCGCCGCTCGCAGCCGCCGGTCCAGCTCCAGGGCGAACACCTGGTTGGCCAGCTTCGACTGCCCGTAGGCCGGGTAGGACAGGTAGGCGCGGGTCTCGAAGTTCGGATCGGCCAGGTCGATCCGGCCGATGGCGGCGACCACGCTCGACACGGTCACCACGCGCGAGACCCCCTCGGTGGCGCGCAAGGCGGGCATCAGCAGCCAGGTCAGCACGGCGTGGCCGAGGTGGTTGGTGCCGAACTGCGTCTCGAAACCGTCGACCGTGTGCCCCTTCGGCGGCGCCATCAGCCCGGCGTTGTTCAGCAGGACGTCGATCGAATCGCCGGTGGACTTGCGGATCTCGGCGGCGGCTTCGCGGACCGAGGCCAGCGAAGCCAGGTCCAGGCGGACCAGTTCGGGTGCCGCGCCGGTGGCGACCTCGGCCACCTCGGCGAGCGCCCGCTGCCCGCGCTCCACCGACCGGCAGGCGAGCAGCACCCGCGCGCCCTTCTCCGCCAGCACGAGCGCACTGCGCAGGCCGAGGCCGGAGTTGGCGCCGGTGATCACCACGGTGCGGCCGTCCTGGGCCGGGATGTCTGCCTCAGTCCAGTTCATGGGAAGAGGCTAAAGCGGCGCGGAGCGCTCCGTTGAGGGTGGTGGTGGGCGACGGGTGGGCAGGACGGCGCGGAGCGCTCCGTTGAGGGTGGTGGTGGGCGACGGGTGGGCAGGACGGCGCGGAGCGCTCCGTTGAGGGTGGTGGGGGGAGACGGGTGGGCTATGCGCTCGGCAGGAGGAGACGCCGGACGGCGCAGCCGGTGCGTGCCTTCGACGGCGCGCCGAGCAGCAGGCTTTCCAGCGCCAGGCCCACCCGCGTCACCTGCTCGGCCGAATCACCCGGCTCGGCCAAACCCGCCGCCTCGGCCAGCATCCGCAGCTCGGCCTCGCGGACCGGCGCGGTCTCCGGGAAGCGGGGGAGGTGGGCGTCGAGCACGGCACGCAGGGTCGGCTGCGCGGAAGCGGTGGCCCGCCAGGCGCGGGTGACCGCGTCCAGCTCGTCCCCGTCGGTCTCGCACAGCTGGACCCGCAGGTGCCCGCTGAGGGTCAGCGACCACTTGTACTGCAGGGCGAGCACCAGCTCGCGGTCCGAACCGAAGACCTCGGTCCGCGGCAGCGGTCCGGCGGGGTCGCGTTTCGCCTGCCGCAGCACGGCGTCGATGGCGTCGCGGCGGCGGTAGTGGTCGTGCCAGCTCATGGTGGAGCCCCCTTGCCGTGAGCGGGACATACCGCGGGTTTGCGGCATACTCCCGGTACGGTCCTGACTGCCGGTACCGTACCACGGGTATGTTCCGTCGCCGCTGACGTAAGGTTGTGGCCGTGCTGACAAAGTGGTCGAAATGAGGTCCCGCCGGCTCGACTACTCCGAGTCGACTCGATCGGCCCTGGTCACCAGCGCGGTCGAGCTGTTCACCAAGCGTGGATACGCCGGTACCTCGCTCGACGAAGTCGCCCGCCGGGCCCGTGTCACCAAGGGCGCGCTCTACCACCACTTCAGCGGAAAACAGGCGTTGTTCGAAGCCGCTTTCGACGCGGTGGAGAGCGGGGTGCTGGACCGGCTGCGCCGGGTGCGCAGCGGTCCCGAGCCGCCGTGGGACCGGGCCACCGAATGCCTGCGCACCTTCCTCCGGTGCTGCCTGGAACCGGAGTACCAGCGGCTGGTGGTGCACGAGGCGCCGGTGGTGATGGGCTGGGAACGCTGGCGCGAAGCCGAGGAGCACTTCAGCTTCGGGCTGGTCCGCGACAGCATCGAGGAACTGGTCGCCGCCGGTGAACTCGAACAGGTACCGGTGGACACCACCTCGCGGCTGCTGTTCGGCGCGCTGTCCTCGGCGGCCATGGTGATCGCCGGTTCGGCGGACCCGGAGCGGGCCGGTGCCGAGGTGGAAGCCGTGGTGATCACCTTGCTGAGCCGGATCAGGGTCACGCCGGAGCACGCGTAGATTCGGTAGCCGTGGAACTAAGGATCTTCACCGAGCCCCAGCAGGGGGCCAGCTACGACGACCAGCTGCGTGTCGCGAAAGCCACCGAGGACCTGGGCTACGACGCGTTCTTCCGCTCCGACCACTTCCTCAAGATGGGCTCGGCCTCCGGCCTGCCCGGCCCCACCGACGCCTGGGTGACGCTCGGTGCGCTCGCCCGCGAGACCCAGCGCATCCGGCTCGGCACGCTGGTCACCGCGGCCACCTTCCGGCACCCGTCGGTGCTGGCGATCTCGGTGGCGCAGGTGGACCAGATGTCCGGCGGCCGGGTCGAGTTCGGCCTCGGCTCCGGCTGGTACGACGCCGAGCACACCGCGTACGGCATCCCGATGCCCGCGATCAAGGAACGCTTCGACATCTACAGCGAGCAGCTCGCCGTGCTCACCGGGCTGTGGGAGACCCCGGAGGGGGAGACCTTCTCCTTCGACGGGGAGCACTACCAGCTGGCCGAGGCGCCCGGGCTGCCGAAGCCGGTGCAGCGCCCGCGGCCGCCGGTGATCATCGGCGGTGCGGGCAAGAAGCGCACGCCGCAGCTCGCCGCGCGCTACGCCGACGAGTTCAACCTGCCGTTCACCGACGCCGACACCGCGCTCGCGCAGTTCCAGCGGGTCGAGGCGGCCGCCGCCGAGATCGGCCGCGACCCCGAGGAGATCGTGCGCTCGGCCGCGCAGGTGGTGGCCATCGGCCGCGACGAGGCCGAGTTCACCCGGCGGGCCGCGGCGATCGGCCGGGAGCCTGCCGAGCTCCGGCAGAACGGCATCGCGGGCACCCCGGCCGAGGCCGTGGACAAGATCGGCGCCTGGGTGGAGAAGACCGGGATCACCCGGCTCTACCTGCAGGTGCTCGACCTGTCCGACCTCGACCACCTGGAGCTGATCGCCGCCGAGGTGGCGCGCCAGCTCGGCTGATCAGGAGTTCTGCAGCACGAAGGTGACACCGTCGGCGCTGGGGGCGGCCGGACGCGGCAGCCAGCGGTCCTCGCGGACCGGGAGGCCGCCCTCCAGCGCCGCCAGCACCGCGTCGCGCGTGGGCGCCAGCGCCTCGGTGACGGTCACCTCGTGCCCCACCTCCTGCGACAGCGAGGTGACCCCGGCGTCGCGGATGCCGCACGGCACGATCTTGTCGAAGGCCGCCAGGTCGGCGTTGCAGTTCAGCTCGAAGCCGTGCATGGTCACCCCGCGCTGCACGCGGATGCCGATCGCGGCGATCTTGCGCTCGGGGCCGCGGTCGTCGGCGGGGATCCACACCCCGCTGCGGCCCTCCACCCGGCCGGCGTGCACGCCGAAGCCCTCGCACACCGCGATCAGGCCCTCTTCCAGCCGCCGCACGTACTGCACCACGTCGATCGGGTCGGCCAGCTTCACGATCGGGTAGCCGACCAGCTGCCCCGGCCCGTGCCAGGTGATCTTCCCGCCGCGGTCCACGTCGATCACCGGGGTGTCGTCGACCGGCCGGTCGCCCGGTTCGGTGCGCTTGCCCGCGGTGTAGACCGACGGGTGTTCCAGCAGGAACATCGTGTCCGGGCCCTCGCCGTCGGCGCGGGCCGTCGCGGTCGTGCGTTGCAGTTCCCAGGCTTCGAGGTAGTCGATCGTGCCGAGCAGGCGGATGTCGACGGGCTCGCGGGCGGCGCGGCAGGAGGAGGTGGTCACCCCGCCACGCTACGCCGCCGGACCCCGGTTCGATAAGACGGGCAGCAGCCGCAGCGCCACCGCTGAGACCAGGCCCACACCGCCGACGGCGAGCACCGCGCCGAGCGTGTCGGTGAACCAGTGCACCGAAAGCACCACGCGGCAGGCCGCCGCCACGGCGGTCGCGGCGATGGCCAGCACCGTGACGCGGCGCAGCAGCCGCGGCACCAGCCACGCGCACAGCAGCACCGCGGTGAACCCGGTGCTGGCCACGGAAACCACGTGCCCGCTGGGAAAGCTCAGGTCCGGGTACTCGCGCGGACGGTCGCGCTCGAACAGCGGCTTGAACACGAAGCTGGTCAACCGGCACAGCACCAGCACCACGGTGATCCGGACGAGCAGGCCACCGGTCGCGGGGTCACCGCGGCGGAAGGCGAGCACCGCGGCGAAGACCAGGCCGAGCCCGAGCGCCACCGGCAGCACCGGGCCGAAGAGGTGGCTGAGCAGCCCGGCCACCAGGCCCGGCGCGTCCAGCCATTCACCGTGCAGGGCCAGCACGAGCGCCAGGTCGAGGCCCCACGGCCGGTCGCGCACGGCCAGGCCCAGCACGGTGAACGCCACCAGCAGCAGCCCGCCGAACAGGCCCCAGCGCACGCGCAGCGCGCGGGTCAGCCCGGCGGTCATCGCACGGCGGCGGCGAGGGCGTCACCGACCGTCCCGAACTCGAACTCGAACCCGGCGTCCTCCAGCGCCCGCGGCACGGCCCGCTGGCTGACCAGCGCCATCTCCTCCGCGGCCTGCCCGAGCGCCAGCTTCAACGCCGGGGCGGGCACCCACCACGGCGCCGGGCGGTGCAGTGCGCGCCCGAGTTCGCGGGTGAACTCGGCGTTGGTCACCGGTGCCGGGCCGCAGACGTTCACCGGCCCGGAGAGCTGCTCGCTGGTCAGCGCGAACACCAATGCGGAGATGTGGTCGGCCTCGGCGATCCACGGCATGTACTGCCCGCCGTCCCCGAGTTTTCCGCCCAGTGCCAAGGAGAACAGCGGCTTCAACGGGCCGAGCAGCCCGCCTTCGCCGGAGAGCACCAAGCCCGTGCGCAACCGCACCACCCGCGCGTCACCCGCGGCGGAGGTGGCGTTTTCCCAAGCGGCGCAGAGCTCCGCGAGAAAGCCCGAGCCGTTGGGCGCCGACTCGTCCAGCACGGCCGGACCGGCGTCCCCGTAGTAGCCGACCGCGGAAGCGTTGAGCAGCACCGGGATCCCGTGCTCGGCGACCGCTTCGGCGAGCACCTCGGTCGGCTCGATCCGGCTGTCGAAGATGACCTGCTTGCGGGCGGCGCTCCAGCGCTGCGGCAGCAGCGGTGCCCCGCACAGGTTGACCACCGCGTCCGTGCCGTCGAAGGCGCCGTCGCCGACCCGCCCGGCGGGCGGGTCCCAGCTGTACTCGTCCGCCCTGCGGGTCTCGCGGCGGACGAGCCGGACGACTTCGTGGCCCTCGGCGCGCAGCCGGGCGGTGAGGGCGTTGCCGATCAGGCCGCTGGAACCGGCGATGAGAACTCGCATACCGTCGATCCTGCCATCACCCAGTGGAACCGGCTGGCCTACCGCAACTGCTCCGCGATGTCGGCCGAGGCCGCCAGCAGCACCAGTGCCGGGATCGCCGCGCGGGGGTTGAGCCGGTAGCTGCCGCGCTTGTCCTGCTCGACGATCCCGGCTCCGGTCAGCGCCTTGAGGTGGTGGTAGAACTGCCCGGCCGAGCCGAGTTCGGCGGCCTCCTGCAGGGCCGCGCCGGACTGCGAACCGTGCTCGGCGAGCCGCCGCACGATCGCCACCCGCGCCGGGTGCGCCAGTGCCGCGAGCACCTCGATCCGCGGCTGGTCCGCCAGCGCCAGCACCCGGGACGCGGGCAGGGTGATCTGCCACGCCAGCTCACCGGGCCGGGTGAGCTGACCGGCGTAGGTGATCACCCCGCCGTCGTCCGGGACCTCTTCGGCCGGTGGCCGCCGCCCTTCCAGCGCGGCCACCCGCCGTTCCAGTTCCTCGACCCGCTCGCTCAACTCGGCGCTCATCCCACCAGCATGCTCCCTACGCCCCGAGCGCTCGCGCCAACCCGTCGAAGCCCGCCGGTGTGCTCAGCGCCTCGAGGCCGGCGGCGAGGAAGCCGCCGGCCCGCGCCTGCTGCTCGTCGCTGACCCCGGTCAGCAGCAGGGCGAGCGAGCCGACCCGGCCGCCCGGCCACCGCACGGTCAGCCCCATGGTGATCGTCTTGGGCAGGTTGCCGCCCTTGAAGCCGACCGCCACCGCGCCCTCGGGCACCATCGACGCCAGCGGCCGTTCGAGGTGGTCGCGGGCCGGTCCGCCGGTGGTGGCCACCACCCGGTGCAGCCCGGCCAGTTCGGCGGCGGTGCCCCGCGCGTGCCCCCTGGTCCACGGCCACTGCGCCTCGGTGGTGGCGGGCATGGCCGGGATGCGCCCGGCCGTGTACTGGCGGAACTGTTCGCTGCCGATGAACTTCGCCGCGAGCAGGTCGCCGATCGCGCGGCGGGCGGCGGGGGTCGGCCCGGTCAGCTCCGGCATGATCAGCTGGAGCGTTTCGCCCTGGAACGAGCGGACGTCGGGCCGGTGCCAGCCACCGCTGGCGGCCGCTTCGGCCAGCGCCCGCGCGCCGAGCCGGTGCCGCAGGTAGTCCGGGGCGGCGTTGTCGCTGAACAGGATCATCGCGCCGGCGATCTGGTCGAGGGTGACCCGCCGCTCCGGGTCGGTGGCGATGCCGTACTCGTCGCACGGGATGCCGAGGGCGGTCAACGCGTTCCGGTGCGCCCCGCCGTCGCTGACCCACGGGTGGCGGAGGTCCCAGTCACCGACGCGGACCGGTTCCGCCGGGTCGAGCCTGCCTTCGGCCACGGCTCGCGCGTACGCGGTCAGGTGCACCACCTTCACCGCCGACGCCAGCACCATCGGCTCCCCGGCCCGGTGCGCCAGCGTGCGGCCGGCGCCGTCGTCGGCCACCGCGCCCACGTTGCCCCGGTGCGCGGCCATCCAGTCGAGCCATTCCGCGGCCGGGGACCCGGCGGCCCCGGCCCGCAGCGGCGGCAGCAACGCCACCGAACCGGCGGCGGCGGCCGAGACGAGCAACTTCCGGCGGTTCAGCATGACGCCCTCCTCTAGAATTACGGAATTCTAGAATAATAGAGGAGAGGTCAAGCCGTCCCCGGACAGCAGAACGGGGCACCACCTCGGCGGGTGGTGCCCCGTTTCGCCGAACCGCTTACAGGCCCAGCTCGTCCTCGAAGTTGCCCTCTTCGAGGCGCTGCTTGATGGTGGTGACGAACCGGCCCGCGTCCGCGCCGTCGATCAGGCGGTGGTCGTAGGTCAGCGGCAGGAAGGCCATCGACCGCACGGCGATGGTGTCGTTGCCGTCGGCGTCGGTGAGCACCACCGGACGCTTCACCACCGCGCCGGTACCGAGCATGCCCGACTGCGGCTGCACGATGATCGGCGTGTCGAACAGCGCGCCGTTGCTGCCGATGTTGGTCACCGTGAAGGTGCCACCGGTCAGCTCGTCCGGCTTGATCTTGTTGGTCCGCGCGCGGTTCGCCAGGTCGGCGATCTTGTGCGCGAGCCCGGCCAGGTTCAGCTCACCGGCGTCGTGGATGACCACCGACAGCAGACCCTTCTCGGTGTCCACGGCGATGCCGAGGTGGACCGCACCGTGGTAGGTGATCTCCTTGGTCTCCTCGTTGTACGACGCGTTCACGTTCGGGTGCTGCTTGAGCGCCTCGACCGTGGCCTTGGCGAAGAACGGCAGGAAGGTGAGGTTGATGCCCTCGCGCTCCTTGAACGCCGCCTTCGCCCGCTGCCGCAGCCGGGCGATCTTGGTCACGTCGACCTCGTGCACCTGGGTCAGCTGCGCGGAGACCTGCAGCGATTCCTTGGTCTTGGTGGCGGTGATCTGGCGGATCCGGTTGGCCTTCTGCACGGTGCCGCGCAGCGCCGACTTGTCCTGGCCACCACCGGCCGGAGCCGGGCTCGAAGCGGCGGGCGCCGGAGCCGAGGGGGCTTCCTGCGCGGCGGGCGCCGGAGCGGCGGCCTGCTGCTGCTTCTGCTTCTGCTCGACCGCGGCCAGCACGTCCTGCTTGCGGATGCGGCCACCGACGCCGCTGCCGGTCAGCGAGGCGAGGTCGATGCCGTTCTCCGAAGCCAGCTTGCGCACCAGCGGCGTGACGTACGGCGAGGAACCACCGTTCGAGTCGGCCGCGGGCTTGCTCGGCGCGTCCTGCTTCGGCGCCTGCTGCTGCGGGGCCGACTGCTGGGGCGCCTGCTGCTTGGGAGCCTCCTGCTGCGGGGCCTCCTGCTTCGGGGCCTGCTGCTGGGGAGCCTCCTGCTTCGGGGCCTGCTGCTGGGGAGCCTCCTGCTTCGGGGCCTCCTGCTTGGGGGCTTCCTGCTTGGGCTGCTCCTGCTTCGGCTCTTCCTTCGGCTCCGGCTCGCGCTCCGGCGCGGACTGCTGCTGCGGCGCGGCACCGGCGTCGCCGACCACGGCCAGCTGGCCGCCGACCTCGACGGTCTCGTCCTCACCGACGCTGATCTCCAGCACGGTGCCCGCCACCGGCGACGGCACCTCGGTGTCCACCTTGTCGGTGGAGATCTCGAGCAGCGGCTCGTCCACCTCGACGGTGTCGCCGACCTGCTTGAGCCAGCGGGTCACGGTGCCCTCGGTGACGCTTTCGCCGAGTTCCGGCAGGGTCACCGGGGTGCCCTGGCCGGACCCGCCCGACGGCGCGGGCTGCGCCGGGGGAGCGGACTGCTGCTGCTCGGGCTCGGGTTCGGGCTCCGGCTCCGGTTCGGGCTGGGACTCCTCCTGCGCGGGCGCCTGCTCCTGGGCGGGGGCCGAGGACTCGGCGGGCGCGGACTCGCCGCCGCCGGAGCCGTCGTCGATCACCGCCAGCTCGCCGCCGACCTCGACGGTCTCGTCCTCGGCGGCCACGATGCGCTGCACGGTGCCCGCCACCGGGGAGGGCACCTCGGTGTCCACCTTGTCGGTGGAGATCTCGAGCAACGGCTCGTCGACCTCGACCCGGTCACCCTCCTGCTTGAGCCACCGGGTGACGGTGCCCTCCGTGACGCTCTCCCCGAGCTCCGGCAATGTGACGGAGTAGGCCATTTTCTGCTGACTCCCTTGATGAAATGGTTCTGGTGCGGTCTTGGGTTCGGTACTGCGGTCGTCAGCTGTGCACGTGCAGTGGCTTGCCTGCCAGGGCCAGGTGTGCTTCGCCGAGGGCTTCGGACTGGGTGGGGTGGGCGTGGATGAGCGGGGCGATGTCCTCCGGGAACGCCTCCCAGTTGTAGATCAGCTGCGCCTCGCCGATCAGTTCGCCGACGCGGTCCCCGACCAGGTGCAGGCCGACCACCGGCCCGTCCGGCGCCTTGATCAGCTTGACCGCACCGGAGGTCTTCAGGATCTGGCTCTTGCCGTTGCCGCCGAGGTCGTAGGTGAAGGTGACCACGTCAGCACCGTAGCGTTCCTTGGCCTGCGCTTCGGTGAGGCCGACCGAGGCGACCTCGGGGTGCGAGTAGGTCACCCGCGGGATGCCCGCCTCGTCCACCGGGCGCGGGTCCAGGCCGGCGATCTCCTCGGCCACGAAGATGCCCTGCTGGAAACCGCGGTGCGCGAGCTGCAGGCCCGGCACGATGTCACCGACCGCGTAGACGTTCGGCAGGTTGGTGCGGAGGCGGTCGTCGGTGAGCACGAAACCGCGCTCCATGGTGACCCCGGCCTCCTCGTAGCCGTGCCCGGCGGAGTTGGGCCCGCGGCCGACCGCGACCAGCAGCAGGTCGGCTTCGATGGTCTCGCCGGACTCCAGCGACACGCTCACGCCGTCGTCGTCCTGCTTGGCGCCGGTGAACTTCACCCCGGTCTTGAAGCCGATCTTGCGGCGGCGGAACGCCCGCTCGAGCTGCTTGGAGGCGAACTCGTCCTCGTTGGGGACCAGCCGCGGCAGCGCCTCGACGATGGTCACCTCGGTGCCGAAGGAGGCCCACACGCTGGCGAACTCCACGCCGATCACGCCGCCGCCGAGCACCACGGCCTTCTCCGGGATGAAGTCCAGCGACAGCGCCTGCTCGCTGGCGATGATCCGGCCGCCCAGCTCCAGCCCCGGCAGCGTCCTCGAGTAGGAGCCGGTGGCCAGGATGACGTTCTTGCCGGTGTACCGGGTGCCCTCCACCTCGACGCTGGTGCCGCCGACGAAGGTGCCGCTGCCCTCGACCAGGGTGACCTTGTGGGCCTTGGCCAGTCCCTGCAGCCCCTTGTAGAGCCGCGAGATGATCGAATCCTTGTACTTGTTCACCCCGGCGATGTCGACGCCCTCCAGGGTGGCCTTCACGCCGAACTGCTCGCTTTCGCGGGCCGAGTCGGCTACCTCCGCCGCGTGCAGCAGGGCCTTGGTCGGGATGCACCCGCGGTGCAGGCAGGTCCCACCCAGCTTGTCCTTCTCGATCAGGATGACGGAAAGGCCGAGCTCGGCCGCGCGGAATGCCGCGGCGTACCCGCCCGATCCGCCACCGAGGATCACCAGGTCAGCGGAGGTGTCGGTCACGTTGATAACTCCTAGCAAGAGCTTCGGCGATGATGCTCGTCCGCCCGCGCGCGGGTTGCCTCGCGCGCGCGGAACACACCTCATCTTGTCACCTCGTCCGGCACGCTTGCGACCTAGCCGGGTGTGTGCCGACACACCCCCTGGACCAGGGCGATAATGGACGGGTCAGCGGCTTCGAGAGAGGGTGGTCGGTGTGGGTCTGTTCGACTCGCTGCGCAGGCGCGGCAAGGGCGGCGGGAAGGGGGCCGGCAAGCCCGGCACGCTGCGCGGATCCACCCCGGACGACACCCGCCACCTGGACGAGTGGGCTGCCGAGCGCACCGGTGTGGAAGCCTATGTGGAGCCGCGGACCACGGTCACCGAGACCACCGTGGTGCTGATCGCGCACGACGGCGAGTGGACCCGGCGCCGGATCGGCAGCCTGGACGCCGCGCAGCGGTTCGGCCGCAAGCGCTCGATCCCGGTCTACGAAGTGGCCAAAGTGGGCTACCCCAAGCGCATGCGTGAGTACACCGAGCGCCAGAAACGGCGTCCTTCCTGAGTTTTCTCAGCTTTCCAGCAGCCGCAGGTGCTCTTCGAGCAGGGCGCGGAAGCTGCGGTGGGTGCTGGTGCCGAGCACCGGATCGGTCTGCACCACCACCCAGCCAGACGGCACCGGTGAGAGCAGGATCATGCCCTCACCGCGTTCGCTGATCGGCACCACACCGCCGTGCGCGGTCAGTTCGGCCGCGGCGAGCAGGCGCGGGAAGGTGACGTCGGCGGGCAGGCCGTTGGTGGTGCGCAGGAAATCCCGGTAGTCGGCCGGTAATTCCCGGCCCAGCCGGATTTCCGCGGCGGTTATGTCCGTTGTGGACGCCGGTGCGCGGCCGCTCGCCTCGCGCAGTTCGAGGATCCGCGCGAGCAGCGACGGCCAGTCCAGCGAACCGGAGTGGGTGGCGTACCGCGTGCGCAGCGCGGCGATCAGCTCGGCGGCCAGCGCGGTGGCGCGGTCCTCGCCGAGTTCGAGCGGATCGGCGCCGGCCACCAGCAGCGGCGCGAGGTGGCGGCAGGCGAGCGCGTCGGGCATCGACGGGCGCCGGGCGGCCCATTCCGCCAATGCCCGGCGGGCCGCGTCCCGGTCGCCGTCGCGGGCGAGGTCCTCGGCCCGCAGCAGGGCCGCCTTGGCGGGGTCTTCGGCACCCCCGTGCAGGTGTTCGGCGAGCCCGGAGGCGATCCGGCCCGCGGTGGAGTCGCCGAGCAGGCCGGTCGGCAGCGACGGGACCGGGCGGGCCAGGTACGCGCGGTGCGCCGCTTCCTCGGCGTCGAGGTCGAGCGGGAGCAGCGCGTCGGCCCAGTCCGGACGCTCCCCGAGCGCTTCGAACAGCACCGCCCACGCCCTGGCGTGCACCGGATGCGCCACCAGCGCGGTGATCGGCCGTTCGGTGGCCGACCGCCAGGTGCGCACCAGCCGGTCCGCCTCACCGGGGAAGCCGCTGCCCGCCAGCAGCAGCGCGGTGTCCGCGACGGCGCGGTCGGCCTGCGGGGCACCGGCCGTGAGCACCGCGCTCACGGCCGGTTCGAGCTGCTCGTGCAACGGCGCTCAGCCGCGGTCGGCGATGTCCGCCAGCACCGCGGCGATGGTGCGCACCGGGACCCCGGTGCCGCCCTTGCCGGTGTAACCCCACGGGCCGCCGGTGTTGAACGACGGGCCCGCGATGTCGATGTGCGCCCACGGCAGGCCGTCGGTGACGAACTCGCGCAGGAAGATGCCCGCGGCGAGCATGCCGCCCCAGCGGTGGCCGGTGACGTTGGCCAGGTCGGCCAGGCGCGAGTCGAGGTCGGCACGCAGTTCGTCGGGCAGCGGCATGGCCCAGCCGCCCTCGCCGGTGGCCCTGGCGATCTCGGCCACGCGGTCGCGGAACTCGTCCGAGCCCATGATCCCGGCGGTCCGGTTGCCCAGCGCCACCAGCTGCGCACCGGTCAGCGTGGAGGTCTCGATCAGGTAGTCCGGGTTCTCCTCGCCCGCGCGCACGATGGCGTCGGCCAGCACCAGGCGGCCCTCGGCGTCGGTGTTGAGCACCTCGACGGTCTTGCCGCCGTACATCCGCAGCACGTCACCGGGCCGGTAGGAGGTGGCGGACGGCAGGTTCTCCGCGAGCGGGATGTGCGCGACCACCTCGAGCGGGTACTTCAGCTTCGCCGCCAGCACCACCGACGCGAGCACGGCCGCCGCCCCGGACATGTCCGAGGTCATGTGGTCCATGTTCGCCGCGGGCTTGATCGAGATGCCGCCCGAGTCGAAGGTGATGCCCTTGCCGACCAGCGCGATCTTCTTCTTCGCCTTGGCCGGCGTGTAGGCGATGCGCAGCAGGCGCGGCTGGCGCGCGGAGCCGCCGCCGACGCCGAGGATGCCGCCGAAGCCCTTGCGCTTGAGCGCCTTCTCGTCGAGCACCTCGATGTCCAGCTTGTTCGCGTCGGCCAGCTTCTTCGCGCGGTCGGCGAAGGAGGCCGGGAACAGGTCGTTCGGCGGGGTGTTGATCAGGTCGCGGGCGACGGTGACCGCCTCGGCGATCGCGGTGGCCGCCTTCAGCGTGGCGCGGTGCTCGCGGGCACCGCCGTCGGCCGGGCTCGCGACGTCCACAGTGGACAGCGGGGCGTCACCGGGCTCGGACTTGTACTCGGTGAAGCGGTACGCGCCGAGCACGGTGCCCTCGACGGCGGCCTGGAGGTCCACAGCGGACAGCGTGGTGAAGGCGCGGGCGGTGCCGGCCAGTGCGCGCGCGGCGGCACCGGAGGCGCGGCGGACCTGCTCGGCGGTCAGCCCGCCGTCGGCGGCCTTGCCGAGGCCGACGGCGAGCACCACGCCGGCACCGGTGCGGCCCAGCGTCGGTACCTTGACCACCTCTTCGGCCTTGCCCGAGGCGCCGAGCGTGCCGAGCACCTCGGCCAGCTTGCCGTCGAAGGCGGCGTCGGCGGCCTCGGCGCCGGGGGCGAGGATGAGCCCGTCCTCACCCTGCACGGTGCCGACGACGATCACCTCGGCCCGGGTCTTCCCCAGCGCGGCCTCGGTGTTCTCGGACAGGGTGAGCTTCGGCACGGTCATCTTCGTCCTCAGGCGTTCGCGTGGGCGGGTACCGGGCGGGTGCCCGGACTGATCGTGAGCCATGCTAATGACAACTCGGGTTCGGGCGAGAGGTAGGTGGCCGAGGTGCTGGTCGGGGCCGGGTCCCTGGTGGTGCTCGCGGCGGGTGCCGCGGCGGCCGGGTGGTGGCTCCCCGCCGGGATCGTGCTCGCCGGAGCGCTCGCCTGGCTGGCCGCCGGACTGCCGCACGCGGGCGGCCGGCTGGCCGCCGGCACCCGCGCGGCGGCCGGGATCGGGCTGCTGCCGCTGTTCGGCTCGGCCTTCGCCGCCTACGTGGTGCCCGGCGCGCCGTCGTGGGTGGCCGGGGTGGTGGTCGCGGTGCTCGCGCTCGCGCAGGCGCTCGGCCTGAAGCCCTCGGCGTTCACCGCCCGCTGGCTCACCGGGGTGCTGCTGGCCGCCGGGCTCGCGCTGGTCGTGCTGTGCCTGGCCATCGCACCGGTCGAGCAGGCGCAACCCGGTCGGCAGCCGGGCGTGGGCGGGGTGCTGCTCGCCGCGGTGCTGGTGCTCCCGCTGTTCAAGGCGGCGTCGTGCCAGGTGCCGGACCGCCCGCGCTGGTGGCCTGCCGGCCCGGTGGCCGTGCTGCTGGTGCTCTCGGCCGCCGCGCTGTACCAGCTGGGACCGTTCCGGCTGGGGTTGTCGCCGACCTCGCTGCGCGACCTGCTCGCCGCCGCCGACGCGCCCGCGCTGGCCACCATGCTCGCCGCGGTGGCCGCGCTGGCCACCGTCTCGGCGGGCCTCACCTCGCTCGCGACGGCTCAGGAGGAGGCGGGGCGCTGGCCGGTGCTCGGCGGCGGGCTGCTCGCCGCGGTGCTGGCGACGGTGCTCGACCCGGTGCAGGCGCTGCGGATCGCCGCCGTGCTGACGCTGGTCGAGCTGTTCGCCGCCGGGGTGCTCGGCCGGTCCGCGAGCACCGCCCGCGGGTCGGTGGTGGTCCTCGTCTCCGGGGTGCTGCTGATCATGCTCGGTACGGTGTGGCCATGATGGGCTTTGCGCCGGGATCGACGGTGCGGTACCGCTTCCACCGGCCGGACGGCAGCGCCGGGCAGGTGCACCCGCTGCGGGTGCTCGCCGACGACGGCGCCGAACTGGTGGGCTGGCTGCCCGCCGGCACGCGGATCCTGGGCACCCGGCTGGCCGACGGCCGGACGATGCGGGACGCGCCGCTGGCCGAGCGGTTCCGCCTGCCGCGCGAGCGGTATCCCACCACCTGGCACGGCACGTCGAACGTGCGGCGGGTGGCGGACGGCGAGTGGTCCTCGGTGTGGTGGTTCTTCGACGAGGACCTGCGCTTCACCGGCTGGTACGTGAACCTGGAGATCCCGCTGGGCCGCACGGCCGACGGCGTGGACCGGATCGACGGCGTGCTCGACCTGGCCGTCGCCCCGGACCGCAGCTGGGCGTGGAAGGACGAGGACGAGGCGGCGGCCGCGGTGGCCGCCGGACGGCTCACCCCGGCGCAGCTGGAGCGGCTGCGCGCCGAGGGCGAGCGGGTGCTCCGGCTGGTCGAAGCGGGCAGCTACCCGTTCGACGGCACCTGGACCGCGTTCCGGCCGGACCCGGCGTGGCCGCGGCCGGAGCTGTGACCGGCGACCTCAGACCATCAGCACGACGAGCAGCACCAGCAGCAACGACGCCACCGACAGCCCGATCATCGGGCCCTTGGCGATGTCGCGCGGGAAGAACTTCTTGCCGTTGAGGCTGCGCCACCAGACGGCTCCGAAGATCGCGGCGACCACGCCGAGGATGCCGCCGAACACGCCGATCAGCAGCGCGCCGACGAGCACCAGCAGGCCGGCGGAGAACGGCAGCAGCGCGGCGGCGAAGAAGGTCTTCACGTCGGAGGCCCCGCCGGCGGACACACTGTTGCCCTGGGGAGCGGGCTGCGCGGAGTAGGTCACGGTGGAAAGCCTAGCGGGGCCCGGCCCCGGCCGCGGAATACTCTGACGTCCAACCAAGAGTTATCGTCTTCGCATGACGACCACGACGCCCTTCACCCATACCCCGAACCCGGACGCGGCCAGCTCCCAGCGGGTCGCCGAGGTATTGGCCAAGCCGGGCTTCGGGACGCATTTCACCGACCACATGGTCACCCTGCGCCACGACGCCCAGCACGGCTGGCACGAGGGCGAGGTCGGCCCGTACCGGCCGATCGGCCTGGACCCGGCCACCTCGGTGCTGCACTACGGGCAGGCGATCTTCGAAGGGCTCAAGGCCTACCGCCAGCCGGACGGCTCCATCGCCTCGTTCCGGCCCGACGCCAACGCCGCCCGGTTCCGCCGGTCCGCCGTGCGCATGGCGATGCCGGAGCTGCCGGAGGAGCTGTTCCTGGAGTCGCTGCGCGAGCTGGTGGCGGTGGACGAGCGCTGGGTGCCGACGAAGGCGGGCGAGTCGCTGTACCTGCGGCCGTTCATGATCTCCACCTCGGTCGGGCTGGGCGTGAACGCACCGGCCAGCGAGTACCTCTACAGCGTCATCGCCTCGCCCGCCGGGTCCTACTTCGCCGGCGGGGTGAAGCCGGTGAGCGTGTGGTTGTCCACCGAGTACGTGCGCGCGGCCCCCGGCGGGACCGGGTTCGCCAAGTGCGCCGGCAACTACGCGGCGTCGTTCGTGGCGCAGGCGCAGGCCGTGGCCCAGGGCTGTGACCAGGTGGTCTGGCTGGACGCGGTGGAGCACCGGTGGGTCGAGGAGATGGGCGGGATGAACCTGTTCTTCGTCTTCGGCTCCGGGGCGGACGCCAAGGTGGTGACGCCGGAGCTGTCCGGTGCGCTGCTGCCGGGCGTGACCCGCGCGTCGCTGCTGCGGCTCGCCGAGGACAACGGGCTCAAGGTCGAGGAACGCCGCATCTCCACCGGGGAGTGGGAGGAGGCGGCGGCCGCCGGCGAGCTGACCGAGGTGTTCGCCTGCGGCACGGCCGCGGTGATCACGCCGGTCGGCCGGGTGAAGTACGACGGCGGCGAGTTCGTCATGGGCGACGGTGCGCCCGGCGAGCTGACGATGAAGCTGCGCGAGCAGCTGACCGGCATCCAGGAGGGGCAGCGCCCCGACCCGCACGGCTGGATGCAGCGGCTGCGCTGACCCGAACCGGCAGTGGCTTCCCCGCCGGGAAGCCACCGCCCGGGATCACTTCGGCGGGGTGACGCCCGCCTGCTCGTAGGTGCTGGTCTCGGCCAGCAGCCGGGCCGCCACGGTGAGCAGGGGCAGCGCGGTGGCCGCCCCGCTGCCGCCGCCGACGCGCAGGTTCAGGTCCAGCAGCGGCTCCAGGTCGAGGTGCTCCAGCACCAGCGCGTGCGCCGGTTCGCTCGACCGGTGCGCGGCCACCCACCAGTTCCGCGCGCCCGGCACCAGCTCCTCGGCGACCAGCGCGGCCGAGCCGACCACCAGGCCGTCCAGCAGCACCGGCGTGCGGCGGACGGCGGCCTGGGCGAGGAACCCGGTCACCGCGGCGATGTCCGCGCCCGCGGTGGTGCGCAGCAACGCCACCGGGTCCGCCAGCACGGCACGCGCCCGGCGCAGGCCGTCGCGGATGGCGACCGCCTTGCGCATCCACGCGTTGTCGTCGATCCCGGAGCCGCGGCCGACCACGGCCACCGGTTCGGCTCCGGTCAACGCCGCCACCAGCACCGACGCCGGGGTGCTGCTCGCCACCCCGATCTCCCCGGCGACGAGCAGATCGGCGCCGCCGTCCACTTCGGCGTCGGCGATGGTGCGGCCCGCCTGGATCGCGGCCCGCACCTCCTCGTCGGTCAGCGCGTCCTCGGTGGCGATCGAGCCCGAGCCGCGGCGCACCTTCAGCTCGGTGGCCTCCGGGGTGGCGGAGCCCTCGCGGTCCACGGCCACGTCCACCACGCGCACGGTCGCCCCGGCGGCCGAAGCCAGCACGTTGAGCGGGGCGCCACCGGTCAGCGTCGCGCCGACGAGCTGCCCGGTCACCTCGGCCGGGTACGCCGAGACGCCGTTCGCGGCGATGCCGTGGTCACCGGCGAAGACCACCACGCGCGGCCGGGTGAACGGGCGCGGCGGGGCCTGGCCCTGGCAGGCGGCGATCCAGGCGGCCAGCTCCTCGAGCCTGCCGAGCGAGCCGTTCGGGGTGATCAGGGTGCCGGTCAGGCGCTGGGCCTCCGCGCGGGCGATTTCATCCGGGAGGGGGAGTTCGGGGAAGTCGACGGCGTCCACGGCGGTTACGCTACCGCCCCTAAACTCTCCGCCGTGACGACCGCGGCGGGAGTGGTGCTGGCGAGCGGCTCGGGCAGCCGCGTCGGCGCCGAGCTGAACAAGGTGTACCTGCCGATGGCGGGGCGGCGGCTGGCGTGCTGGTCGCTCGACACCTTCGCCGGGCTGCCGGAGTTCGGCGCGCTGGTGCTGGTGATCCGCCCGCAGGACGAGGAGTTCGCCCGCGAGGTGGTCGGCGAGCTGGACGTGGAACTGGTGCACGGCGGCGCCAGCAGGCAGGAATCGGAGCTGCGGGCGCTGCGGCACCTCTCGGCGCGCATCGACGGCGGTGAGATCGACACGGTGCTGATCCACGACGCCGCCCGCCCGCTGGCGTCGGCCGCCCTGATCACCGCGGTGCTGGCGTCGGCGCGGGAGTTCGGCGGCGCGGTGCCCGGACTGGCCGCCGACGACGTGGTCATCGCCACCGAGGACGGCACCGGCTTCGCGGGGGTGCTCGACGGTGCCGTCCGCGTGCAGACACCGCAGGGGTTCCGCGCCGGGCCGCTGCTGGCGGCCTACGAACAGGCGGACCGCGAAGGCTTCGCCGGCACCGACACCGCGTCCTGCGTGGAGCGGTTCGCGTCGCTGCCGGTGCACTGGGTGCCGGGGGAGGAGCGCAACCTCAAGGTGACCTACCCGCACGACCTGCGGGTGGTGGAGCACCTGCTGCGGGAGACCGGCGCGGGGTGAACCGCACCGGCCCCCCACCGGCTCACGGCGACTTGGTCAGCGACGGGTCGCGCTCGATCACGCCGTCGAGGATCTCGTCGATCTTGCTCATCAGGTCCGCGTCGAGCTTCACGCCCGCGGCCTTCACGTTCTCGTGCACCTGCTCCGGCCGCGAAGCGCCGATGATCGCCGAGGACACGTTCGGGTTCTGCAGCACCCACGCCACGGCCAGCTGGGCCAGCGACAGCCCGGCGTCGGCGGCCAGCGGCTCGAGCTGCTGCACGCGGGTCAGCACGTCGTCGTTCAGGTAGCGCTGGACGAAGTTCGCGCCGCCCTTCTCGTCGGTGGCGCGCGAGCCCTCCGGCAGCGGCTGGCCCGGCTTGTACTTGCCGGTCAGCACGCCCTGCGCGATCGGCGACCAGACGATCTGGCTGATCCCCTCCCGCACGGAGGCGGGCACCACCTGCTCCTCGATCACCCGCCAGATGGCGTTGTACTGCGGCTGGTTCGAGATGAACGGCACCCGCAGCTCACGCGCGATGGCGGCGCCGCGGGTGATCTCCTCGGCGGTCCACTCCGAGACGCCGACGTAGAGCACCTTGCCCTGGCGGACCAGGTCGGCGAAGGCGAGGAAGGTCTCCTCCAGCGGCACCGTGCGGTCGAACCGGTGCGCCTGGTAGAGGTCGATGTAGTCGGTGCCGAGCCGCTTCAGCGACGCGTTCGCCGACTCCATGATGTGCTTGCGGCCGAGGCCCTTGTCGTTGGGCCCCTTCGGCCCGGTCGGCCAGAAGACCTTGGTGAAGATCTCCAGGCTCTCGCGGCGCTGCCCGGCGAGACCGCGGCCGAGCACCGACTCGGCGAGGGTGTTCGCGTAGACGTCGGCCGTGTCGAAGGTGGTGATGCCGGCGTCCAGCGCGGCTTTGATGCACGCCTGCGCCTGCTCCTCCTCGACCTGGGAGCCGTGGGTGATCCAGTTGCCGTACGAGATCTCGCTGATGTTGAGGCCACTGCGGCCGAGGCGTCGAAACTCCATGGTGCCGAGCCTAGTCGGTTATCGTTCGCCTAGCTAACTACCTGGAGTCCGCTCCAGCGGGCGGGTGGTGCTCCGCCCCGGCCGGGGCGGGCGAATCAGACGGTGTCGCCGGGGCGGACCCGCGGCTTGGGCACGCGCAGCTTGCGGATCTGGCTGGCGCGGATGAAGGCGTACCAGCCGACCGAGCGGCCCTTGATGTCTTCCTTCGGGAACTTCTCCCGCACCGCCTTCGCCACCCGGCGGCCGTTGAAGTAGCCCTCGACCACCATGCCGAGCAGCATCACCGTGCACAGCAGGGTGGCGTACCGCTGGATGTCCACGTTCGGCACCAGCAGCGCGACGAACACCAGCAGCGCCAGCGGCATGAACAGGCCGAGCAGGTTGCGCTTGGCGTCGACCAGGTCCCGCACGTACGCCTTGACCGGCCCGCGGTCGCGCGGCAGCAGGTACCGGTCGTCCCCGGCGTTCATCCGGTCGCGGCGCTCCTTGGCGGCGGCGCGCCGGTCCTCCTTGGTGACCGGGTTCTGCTTGCGGAGTTCCTTGTTGCGCTTCATCGCCTCGCGCATGGTCTTCGGCGGGGGCGCCACCGGACCGCGTTTCTTGGCCTCCGCCTCCCGGCGCTTGGGCGTGGCTCGGCCCTTGCCCGGGGTGTACCCCTTGGTCTGCTCGGAGACCTCGGTCACCGCCGATGCCTCCTCGTCCGGGGTATCGGCGGTGGTGGTGGTGCTGTTGCGGCGCAGGAACCTCACCTCGTCAGGGTATTCCAGGCCCGCCCGCACCCGTTCAGCCGGTCGCGGGATGTGTCACCATGGAGGTGCGCCGAGGGCGTGGAACAGAACGGGCAGCGGAGTTGTTGTCCCCGGTAACGGGGTACTCATGCCCACCGCAACACCACGAGGGAGAGTCATGACGACCGCTGAGCAGACCGGTGGCCAGACGGAGGCCGCCGAGGCCACCCACGGCGTGACCCTGACCGACGCCGCGGCCGCCAAGGCCAAAGCCCTGCTCGAGCAGGAGGGCCGCGATGACATGCACCTGCGCATCGCCGTGCAGCCCGGTGGCTGCGCCGGCCTGCGCTACCAGCTGTTCTTCGACGAGCGCACCCTCGACGGCGACCTCTTCCGCGACTTCGGCGGTCTCCGCGTGGCGGTGGACCGGATGAGCGCACCGTACGTCTCCGAGGCCGTGATCGACTTCGTCGACAGCATCGAGAAGCAGGGCTTCACCATCGACAACCCGCAGGCCACCGGTTCCTGCGCGTGTGGTGACTCGTTCCACTGACTCCCCAGTCAGCGAAAAGCGGGGCCGGATTGCTTCCGGCCCCGCTTTTGTGTCTCAGCTCACACGTAGGCGTCCAGTTCGGCGACCTGGGCGTGGCAGCGCTCGTCGACCGACCAGTCCGGCGCCGCCTTCGGCGCGGCGGGCGCGCTCACGCAGGCGTGCAGTTCTTCCGGGAGGTCGGCGCAGTCGGCGATCAGCTCGCCGAGGGTTTCGGGTTCGATGATTGTGCTCACGGGCCGAACGTATGCGCGCTCGGTGGATCCGGACACCGGTACTTGGCGGTAATCTCGGCCGGGCGTGCCTGAAGCACCCGGATGGGGCATGACCGGGCGGTAACTTCGGGTACTCACCCTGACGTCGCCATGACGACCCGAGCAAGGAGAACCGGTGGCAGCCACGGCGCGGATCGCGGTATCCGGCAGTATCGCAACCGACCATTTGATGCACTTCCCGGGGAGGTTCGCCGAGCAGCTCGTGGCCGAGCAACTGCACCGGGTCTCCCTGAGCTTCCTCGCCGACGACCTGATCGTCCGGCGCGGCGGGATCGGCGCGAACATCGCGTTCGGCCTCGGCGTGCTGGGGGTGCGGCCGGTGCTGATCGGCTCGGTCGGCGCGGACTTCGCCGACTACCGGTCGTGGCTGGAGCGGCACGGCGTGGACACCGCCGGGGTGCACGTGTCCGAGGTCGCGCACACGGCCCGCTTCGTCTGCACCACCGACGACGACCTGTGCCAGATCGCCACGTTCTACGCGGGCGCGATGGCGGAGTCGCGCAACATCGAGCTCAGCCCGATCTCCGACCGCGTCGGCGGCCTCTCGCTGACCCTGCTCAGCCCGGACGACCCGGACGGCATGCTGCGGCACGCCGAGGAGTGCCGCCAGCGGGGTTACCCGTTCGCGGTGGACCCCTCGCAGCAGCTGGCGCGGATGGAGGGGGCGCAGGCCCGCGCCTTCGTCGACGGCGCGAAGTACCTGTTCAGCAATGACTACGAATGGGAACTGCTGCTGCAGAAGACCGGCTGGACCGAGGCGGACGTGCTCGCCCGCGTCGGCCTGCGGATCACCACGCTCGGGGAGAAGGGCGTCGAGATCGTCGGCGCGGACGGGACGAACCTGCAGGTCCCGGCAGTCCCCGAGCTGCGGAAGGCCGATCCGACCGGGGTCGGCGACGGGTTCCGCTCCGGCTTCCTCGCCGCCCTGCACGGCGGACTGGGCCTGGAGCGCGCGGCGCAGCTCGGCTCGCTGATCGCGGTGCTGGTGCTGGAGACCGTGGGTACGCAGGAATGGACGTTCGAGAAGGAAAGCGCGCTGGCGCGCATCTCGGAGGCGTTCGGCCCGGAGGCGGGCCAGGAGATCGCCGCCGTCCTGCCCTGAGCCCCGCTCGGTGGGGCATCGCACGCGCCGGTCCGGCACCGGGCGGGCGGTGCCCCGTTTTCTGTCTATTGTGGACTGATGGGGTAGGAGAGGCTGGGGCCGCGGACGGCGACGGTGTCGGCCGGGGTGCAGATGTGCTCCATCCAGGTCCGCCGGGTGGCGGCCGAGAAGCGCAGGACGACCAGGCGCGTGCCGAGTTGGCCGGTGGCGTCCAGCGCGGCGAGCGCGGCCAGCAGTTCGGCGGTGAACAGCGAGTCGTGCCTGCTGGTCTTCACCACGTTGAAGTGCCCGGAGAGCAGCCCTTCCACGGCGCTCAAGGCGCCGACGGCCGGCTCGCCGCCGGTGACGATGTGCGTGTGCAGCCCGGCTTCCCGTGCCCGCGAACGGAATCCGGCGCGGGTGAGCAGCGGCAGGATCTCCAGCAGCGACGCGAAGACCTGGTCGATCTTCGGGCCCGCCACGTTCCGCGCCCGCAGCCGATCGGTCAGCCTGCCGCGCAGTTCGGAGTTCCGGCCGGTCAGCGCGGCCCGCAGCCTGCCGCAGGCGGCGGCCACCACCAGCGGGTTGAGCCGCGGCCCGGCCAGCACCCGCCGGGCGGCGTGGCCGAGCCCGGCGATGCGTCTGTCCACTTCGTCTTCGTCGAGCCAGGCGCCCCGCCAGTAGTGGCGGTCGACCCGGCAGCCGGTCGGGTCCAGTCGCTGTTCGAGTTGCACCGTGCCTCCTGGAGCTTCCTGGGCGCGCGCGAACGACCGGCGTGCGCGGGTGGCGCGGCCGGTGGATTTCCCGCTGGGATGGGCAGATCAGGCCCTTGATCAGCCGCTGGTGACCTTACTCGGTCTTGTACAAGCGTTAATCCGCCGAACTCGTGGCGAACTGCGGAAATCGGGTTCACCGGTGAGTGGGATCACGCACGCCGCGCCCCGAATGCAGCAACGTGACCTACGAATTCCGAGTGATTTCCCGAAAAAAATGGACCGCTGCTCCCGTGATCTGGGAAAGATGGTGTTGCCCAGATCACAGATGGGCTAAGGTCGAACCACATTCCGGAACGCCTTCCACGATGTGGTGGGAGCACGGGCAGTGCGGGGAGCGGTGCCAATGGTCGTCGGGGACGCTCGGGCCGGGGTCCGCCAGCCGAGTCAGCCGATCCTGGTGCTGGCCAAGTCGCGCCGGGTGATCGACGTGGTGGCCGCCGATCCGGCCGGCCTGACCTGGCGGCAGGTGCAGCGCGCCACCGGGCTGCCGGTCAGCACCACCGTGCGGCTGCTGCAGAACCTGGTCGCCGAAGGCTTCCTGGACGTGATCGCCGGCCGGTACCTGGTCGGCCTCGGGGTGCTGCGCTGGGCGCGCAGCCGCCGCGTCGAGTCGCGGCTGACCCTGCTGGCCCAGCCGGAACTGGACGCGCTGCGCGACGCCACCGGCGAGACGGCCGTGCTGTTCGTGCGCCACGGGGACCAGCGCGTGCTGGTCGGCCTCGCCGAGACCCGCCACGAGGTGGTGCGGCTGATCGGCATCGGCCAGGTGATGCCGCTGCACGCCGGTTCGGCGGGCAAGGTCTTCCTGGCCTACGAGGACGAGGTCCGCGACCGCGTGCTCGACTTCGGCGAACTCACCGCCTACACCCCCGGCACCATCGTCGACGCCGAACGGCTGCGAGCCGAACTGGTCGGCATCCAGGCGTGCGGCTGGGCCGACAGCGTCGCCGAACGCGACCACGGCACCGCCTCGATCAGCGCACCCGTGCACGACCACACCGGTGAACTCGCCGCGGTGCTCGGCATCGGCGTGCCCGAGCAGCGCTTCACCGGCGCCAACCGGGCGAGGTGGGCCGAAGCGGTGGTCACCGCGGCGAGACGGTTGTCGGCGGCGATGGGGCACACGGGCTGAGCGTCGGCGGGCGAGCCGGAGGTGAACAGGGGTGGCGGGCAACGGCAGCGCACCGGCCGTGGCACTGGAATCGGTGACGATCGCGTACGAAACCGCGGGCGGTACCCACCTCGCGGTGTCCGAAGTGGACCTGACGGTGGCGCGGGGCCGGTTCGTCGCCGTGGTCGGGCCGACCGGCTGCGGCAAGTCCACCGTGCTGAACGCGGTGGCGGGGCTGCTCGCGCCGTCGTCGGGCCGGGTGCTCGTCCACGGTGAGCCGTTGACCGGGACCAACCGCCGGGCCGGCTACCTGTTCCAGCAGGATGCCCTGCTGCCGTGGAAAACCGTGCTCGGCAACGTCGCGTTCGGGCTGGAACTCCGCGGTGTCGGCAAGGCGGAACGCCTCGACCGCGCCCGCGACTGGGTGCGCCGCGTCGGCCTGGCCGGGTTCGAGAACGCCTACCCGCACCAGCTTTCCGGCGGTATGCGCAAGCGGACCGCGGTGGCCCAGACCTGGATCGGCGATCCGGAGCTGCTGCTGATGGACGAGCCGTTCGGCGCGCTGGACGTGCAGACCCGCCAGGTGATGGAGAACGAACTGCTGGGCCTGTGGACCGGCACGGAGAAGACCGTGCTGTTCGTCACCCACGACCTGGACGAGGCGGTGTCCCTTTCGGACGAAGTGGTGCTGCTCTCGGCGGGCCCGGGGAGCCGGGTGGTCGGCAGCTACCCGGTGGACCTGCCGCGCCCGCGCGACCTGCTCGACCTGCGGACCCGGCCCGAGTTCACCGAGGTCTACCGGGCGATCTGGGCGGATCTGCGGGACGAGGTGATGGCGGCCTATGACCGCGACCGCACCGAAGCGTAGGACCCGGCGCCCGGCCGTGGTCGTCACGCGGCTCGTGCTCGCCGTGCTGCTGGTGGCCGGCTGGGAATTCGGCTCGCGCACCGGGGCGGTGGACGAGTTCTTCTTCTCCAAGCCGTCGGACATCGCGGCGCGCGCCGTCGAGTGGTTCGCCACCGGCTACCTCTGGGAGCACCTCGGCACCACGCTGCTCGAAGCCGCGCTGGCGCTGGTGCTCGGCGGCCTGCTGGGCCTGGGGCTCGGTTTCCTGCTGGCCCGGGTGGAGTTCGCCGCGGCCGTGTTCGACCCGTTCCTCAAGGTGCTGAACTCGCTGCCGCGCGTGGTGCTGGCGCCGATCTTCCTGCTGTGGTTCGGCCTCGGCATCTGGTCCAAGGTGGCCTTCGGTATCACGCTGGTGTTCTTCATCGTGTTCTTCAACACCTACCAGGGCGTGCGCGAGGTGGACCGGGTGCTGATCGACAACGCGCGCGTGCTCGGCGCGGGGGAGGGGCAGCTGGTCCGGCACGTGCTGCTGCCGAGCGCGCTCACCTGGATCTTCTCCAGCCTGCACATCAGCGTCGGGTTCGCCATCGTCGGCGCGGTGGTCGGCGAGTACCTCGGCTCCTCGGCCGGGGTGGGTTACCTGATCTCGCAGGCGGAGGGGACCTTCGACACCACCGGGGTGTTCACCGGCATGGTCGTGCTTTCGGTGGTGGTGCTCGTCGTCGATGCGGGAGTCGACCGCGTCGAGCGCCACCTGCTGCGGTGGAAGCCCCGCCGCGGCATCGAGTTGGGAGGACAACGATGAAGCGGGCGAGGGTGGGCGCGCTGCTGCTGGTGGCGGTGCTGGCGGTGACCGCCTGCCAGGCGGAACCGGGGGAAGGCGCCGAGGGGGGCGCGGTGACCATCGGGGTGGGCGGGCAGCCGTTGCTGGTGTACCTGCCGACCACGCTGGCGCAGCGGCTCGGCTACTACGAGGAGGAGGGCCTCGAGGTCGAGCTGGAGGACCTGCAGGGCGGCTCGAAGGCGTTGCAGGCCATGCAGGGCGGCAGCGTGGACGTGGTCAGCGGTTACTACGACCACACCATCCAGATGCAGGCCAAGAAGAAGGAGGTGAAGTCGTTCGTCACCATGCTGCGGTACCCGTCGATCGTGCTGGCGGTCTCGCCGAAGGCCAGCAGGCCGATCGACTCCATCGACGACCTGGCCGGGGCCAACGTCGGGGTGACCGCTCCCGGTTCGTCGACCGACTTCTTCCTCAAGTACCTGCTCGGCAAGCACGGCCTCGACCCGGGGGCGGCGAAGGTGCAGGGCATCGGCGGGGACGCCGGTGCGGTGGCCGCGATGGAGCAGGGCCGGGTGGACGCCGCGGTGATGATCGACCCGGCGGTGTCGGTGCTGCAGACCCGGGTGGGCGTGGAGAAGGTGAGGATCCTCACCGACACCCGCACCGCGCAGGGCGTGCAGGAGGACTTCGGGGTGCCCGCCTACCCGGCCGCGGTGCTGTACTCCTCGGCCGAGTGGCTGGCCGACAACGGCGACACCGCGCGGAAACTGGCCAACGCGATCGTGAAGACGCTGCGCTGGATCGAACAGCACTCGCCGGACGAGATCGCCGCGCGCATGCCCGCCGAGTACGCCCACGGGAACCGGGAGGTCTACGTGCAGGCGATCGGCCGGGCGAAGGAGTCGTTCTCACGGGACGGCACCATGCCCGCTGAAGGCGCGGAGGCGGTGCTCAAGGTGCTCTCGCAGTTCGATGCCGAGATCGCGAACGCCCCGATGGACCTGTCGAAGACGTACTCGAACGACTACCTGCCCCAGTGACACCGTGACATCGCGGAGCGGGGCCTCCGCACCGGGGAGGCCCCGCTCCGGAGCGATCAGAGCTTGACCGGGTAGACCGGTTCCGGGATCTCCGGCTTGATCCGGTTCTCCACGAAGATGCCGTGCCAGATCATGAAGACGACCAGCGCCCAGATCCGGCGGCTGTGGTCGAGCGTGCCCGCCTTGTGCTCGTCGAGCATGCGCAGCACGGCGGCCTTGTCGAACAGCTCGTCGGTCTTGGAGTCCGAGACGATGCCCCGGGCCCAGTCGTACATGTCGGTGCGCAGCCAGTGCCGGATCGGCACCGGGAAGCCCAGCTTGCGCCGGTTGAGCACGTGGGCGGGCACGATGCCGTCCAGCGCCCGGCGCAGCGCGTACTTGGTGGTCTCGCGGGTGATCTTCTCCTCGAGCGGGATGCTCGCGGCCACCTTGAACACCTCGGCGTCGAGGAACGGCACGCGCAGTTCCAGCGAGTTCGCCATGGTCACCTTGTCCGCCTTGACCAGGATGTCGCCCCGCAGCCAGGTGAACAGGTCCACGTGCTGCATCCGCGCCACCGGGTCCCAGTCGCGGGAGATGCGGTACCACGGTTCGGTGACGTCCTGGTGGCCGACGCCGTCGGTGAAGTTGCGCAGCACACCACGCAGCTGGTCCTCGCGGAAGATGCGCGCGTTGCCGTAGTAGCGCTCCTCCAGCGACAGCGAGCCCCGGCGCAGCAGGTCCTTGCCCCGCGTGCCCTCCGGGATCTTGCTGGACACCTTCCCGAGCAGGGTCTTCACCGCACCGGGCATCTTCTCGAAGCGCGCCAGCGACAGCGGCTCGCGGTAGATGGTGTACCCGCCGAACAGCTCGTCCGAGCCCTCACCGGAGAGCACCGCCTTGACGTGCTTGCGGGCCTCGCGCGCGATGAACCACAGCGGCACCAGCGCCGGGTCGGCCACCGGGTCGTCGAGGTACCAGACGATCAGCGGCAGCGCCTCCATCATCTCCTCGCTGGAGACGGTGCGGACGACGTGCTTGACCCCGATCGCCTCGGCCGACTCGGCGGCCACGTCCACCTCGGAGTAGCCCTCGCGCTCGAACCCGGTGGTGAACGCGATCAGGTTGGGGTTGTGCCGCTTGGCCAGCGCCGCGGTGGCGGTGGAGTCGATGCCGCCGGAGAGGAAGGCGCCGACGGTCACGTCCGGGTCGGCGATCATGTGCTTGGCCACCGAGTCCTGCATGACCTGCGAGATGCGCTCGTACAGCTCCTCGGAGCCCTTCGACCCGGACACCGGCTTCGCGGTGAACTCCGGGAAGAAGTAGCGCTCGGTCTTGACCTGGCCGCCGGGGGAGACGGTGAACGAGGTGCCCGACTCGATCCGGCGCACGCCGGCGTGCAGCGACTCGGGCTCCGGCACGTACTGCAGGGTCAGGTAGTGCTGCAGCGCGACCTGGTCCAGCTGCTGCTTGACGCCGAGCGTGTCCGACAGCTCCAGCAGGCTCTTCTTCTCGCTGGAGAAGGCGACGCCGCCGGGACCCTCGGAGTAGAACAGCGGCTTGATGCCGAACGGGTCGCGGGCGCCGTAGACCAGCTTCTCCTGCGAGTCCCAGATCAGGAAGGCGAACATGCCGCGCAGCTTCTTGACCGCGTCCGGGCCGAGGAAGTGGTAGGCGGCCACGATGGCCTCGCCGTCACCCTCGGTGTTGAACTTCGCGCCGTGCTCGGTGGCGAGCGTCTCACGCAGTTCGCGGTAGTTGTAGATCTCGCCGTTGAAGTTCATCGTGTACCGGTTCGGCGCCTCCGGCGGGCCCCAGGTCAGGGGCTGGTGGGAGTGCTCGAGGTCGATGAAGGCGAGCCGGTTGAACCCGTAGACCACCTCGGCGTCCGCCCAGGTGTCGGTCTCGTCGGGACCGCGATGCCGCTGGCAGCGCAGGGCCGCGCCGACCGCGTCACGGGCCTTCACCGCGTCTTCTTCAGTGGCGCACACCAGTCCGAGCAGGCCGCACACGTGTCTTCACACACCTCTGGTCGTAGCCGTAAGTCGAGTGGCCAAGTATGGACGACACGAACGATTACCCCTTGGGTGGGACCGCCCGGTTGCTCGGCTAGGCTCCGGAGGTCAAATGGATCGCGCTAGGAGGAATCCCGCAGTGGGCGTTGCAGAGCGCACCCCGGCCGCCAGGCGGTCGAAGGTCGGCAAGGTGACCCTGGTGGCCGCGCTCGTCGCCGTCACGGCGACCGGGTGTTCCGGCGATGAGGTCCTGCGCTTCGGCTGGCCCGAGGGCGTCACCCCGCAGGCCGAGAGCATGCGGAACCTGTGGACCTGGTCGGTGATCGCCGCGCTGGTGGTCGGCGTCATCGTGTGGGCGCTGATCTTCTGGTCGGTCGCCTTCCACCGCAAGAAGAAGGCCGTGGCCGGGGCCGAGGAGGAACTGCCGAGGCAGTTCCAGTACAACGTGCCGCTCGAGCTGTTCTGCGTGGTCGTGCCGGTGATCATGGTCTGCGTGCTGTTCTTCTTCACCGCGACCACCGAGTCGAAGGTGCTGGGCAAGACCGAGGACCCGGACGTCACCGTCGACGTGATCGCCTTCCAGTGGAACTGGGAGTTCCGCTACCCGAGCGAGTCGCGTGACGCCGAGGCGCAGACGATCAGCACCGTCGGCAGCTCGGCCGAGATCCCGATCCTGGTGCTCCCGACCGATCGCACGATCAGGTACAACCTGCGCTCCACCGACGTGATCCACTCGTTCTGGGTGCCGGAGTTCCACTTCAAGCGCGACGTGATGCCGCACCCGGAGAAGAACAACCAGGACTGGTCGTTCGAGAACACCATCGATCGCGAAGGGGCCTTCGTCGGCCGCTGCGCCGAGCTGTGCGGCACCTACCACGCGGTGATGAACTTCGAGGTGCGGGCGCTCTCGCCGGACAAGTACGACCAGTTCATCCGGCTGCGCACCCAGGTCAACCCGGCCACCGGCAAGCCGAACACCACCGCCGAGGCGCTGAGCGCGCTGAACTGTGGTGAGCTGTGCGCACCGCAGGCGACCACCACGCAGCCGTTCAACACCGACCGCACCGCCAGGACCGCGACCGGCTGAGTGCCGCGGCCGCCCGCGTCGCCGTTCGTTGTCCGCAGCTCAGAGTGAGGAAAGCCCCATGAAGGTCGAAGCCAGGATCTTCGACATCGTCACCCTCTTCGCGTTCCTGGTCGCGGTCGTCTACGGCCTGATGACCGGGTGGCTGAGCCCCTACGGCGTCGAGCCGATCGGCCTGGTGGCGTTGATCCTCACCGGCGGGCTGACGCTGCTGGCGGGCAGCTACCTCCGGTTCGTCGCCCGCCGCATCGAGCCGCGGCCGGAGGACCGGGAGGACGCCGAGATCAGCGACGGCGCCGGTGAGCTGGGCTTCTTCAGCCCCGGGAGCTACTGGCCGATCGGGCTGGCCGCCTCCGCCGCGACCGCGGGCGTGGCGATGGCCTTCTTCGAGATCTGGCTGCTGATCACCGCCATCGTGATGCTGCTGGTCACCATCGGCGGCCTGGTGTTCGAGTACCACACCGGTCCCAACCACGACTGAGCCCACCCGCGAAAAAGGGCCCGCTCCCGGAGTTCCGGGGGCGGGCCCTTTTTCGCGTCCGCTCAGGACTTGAGCGAGGTGGACAGGGCGGCCCAGCGGGTGAGCAGGTCGGCGGCGGCCCCGGAGTCGATCGCCTCGGCGGCCTTGGCCAGGCCGGCCCCGATGTCCTCGGTCAGCGAACCGGAGAAGCCGGCGTGCGCGGCCAGCGCACCGGCCGCGTTCACCAGCACCGCGTCCCGCACCGGCCCAGCTTTGCCGGAGACGAGTTCGCGCACCACCTCGGCGTTGACCGCCGCGGTCCCGCCGCGCAGGTCCTCAGCGGTGGCGCGGGGGACGTCCCAGGCGGCCGGGTCGATGGTCTCCTCGCGCACCACGCCACCGGAGACCACCCACGCCGAGGTGGTGGTCGTGGTGGTGATCTCGTCCAGCCCGTCGTCCCCGCGGACCAGCAGCACCGAGGCGCCGCGGCGGGCGAAGACCTCGGCCAGCACCGCGGTCTTGTCCGGGTAGGCGCAGCCGATCAGCGCCGACGACGGCTGGGCCGGATTGGTCAGCGGGCCGAGCAGGTTGAACGTGGTGGGCACACCGAGCTGCTGCCGCGTCGGACCGGCGTGCCGGAAACCCGGGTGGAAGATCGGCGCGAAGCAGAACCCGATGCCGAGTTCGGCCACGCAGCGCTCCACCCCGGCGGGCGGCAGGTCGATGGCGACGCCGAGCGACTCCAGCACGTCGGCCGCCCCGGACTTGGACGAGGCCGCGCGGTTGCCGTGCTTGACCACCGGCGCGCCGGCGGCGGCCACCACCAGCGAGGTCATCGTGGAGATGTTCACCGAACCGGAGCGGTCCCCGCCGGTGCCGACGATGTCCACCGCGGCCACGTCCACGTGCACGCGGCGGGCGTGCGCCAGCATCGCCTCGGCGAAGCCGGAGATCTCGGCGGAGGTCTCGCCCTTGGCGCGCAGCGCGACGGCGAACCCGGCCACCTGGGCGTCGGTCGCGGAACCGGACATCACCTGGTCCATCGCCCACGCGGTGTCCTGCGCGGACAGATCGGCACCGGCGATGAGCTGGTTGAGCAGTGCGGGCCAGCTGTGCTCGGCCACGGCGGGCATCAGCCGCGGACGGCCGGGACCGGCGCCGAACGCAGGACCTCGGCGACGGTTTCGGCGGCGGTCAGCGGGTCGAGCGGGTGCACCAGCACGGCGTCCGCCTGCGACCAGGTGGCCAGCCAGCGGTCGTCCTTGCGCCGGACCGCCACCACGATCGGGGGGCAGTCGGTGATCTCGTTCTTCAGCTGGCGGGTCAGGCCGATGCCGCCGGTGGGCTGCGCCTCACCGTCGAGGATGGCGAGATCCACCTCACCCGCGTCCATCGCCATCAGCACCTCGGCCACGGTGCCCGCCTCGGTGTAGTCCACCCGGCCGAGGTCGGTGGCCGGGCGGCGGCCGACCGCCGAGGTGATCGACTCGCGCACCTCGGCGCGGTGGCTGAACACCAGGATCTTCTTCGCCGGGTTTGCCTCGGTCATGGAAATTGCCTCCGGCCAGGTAGTGGAGCGGGATGGGCCGATGCTATCCGCCCGCCGGCGCCGCGCCCAGCACCAGGGCGGGCGCGGGTGTGATCCAGTCGGCCGCGACGCGCCGGAGACCCGGCGGGCGGGCCGTGGTCACGAGGAGACATAATGCGACTCGTGACAACGGCTCCCACCATCAGCCAGCGCGTGCACTCGCTGAACCGCCCGAACATGGTCAGCGTGGGCACCATCGTCTGGCTGTCCAGCGAGCTCATGTTCTTCGCTGGGCTGTTCGCGATCTTCTTCACGGTCAAGGCACAGAACTCGAGCGGCCACTGGCCGCCGATCCTGGAGTCGACCGGCGAACCGATCCACCTGAACCTCCCGTTCGCGCTGCCCTTCACCATCATCCTGGTGGCGTCGTCGTTCACCTGCCAGCTCGGCGTGTTCGCGGCGGAGAAGGGCGACGTCTACGGGCTGCGCCGGTGGTACCTGATCACCCTGCTGATGGGGGCGATCTTCGTCGGTGGCCAGGGCTACGAGTACCTGCAGCTGATCGACGAGGGCGTGACCATCCCGTCCGGTGCGTTCGGCACGGCCTTCTACCTGACCACCGGCTTCCACGGCCTGCACGTGATCGGCGGGCTCATCGCGTTCGTGTACCTGCTCATCCGCACCCGGCTGAGCAAGTTCACCCCGGCCCAGGCCACCTCGGCGATCGTCGTGTCCTACTACTGGCACTTCGTCGACATCGTGTGGATCGGGCTGTTCGCGGTGATCTACATCGTTCCCTGAGACCAGCCGTTCCGGCCGAACTGACAGCAAGGGTTGCCGCAGAGATGACCACCAGTGAGAAACCCGCCTCGGCGACGAAGCCACGGCGTCGCCGCACGAAGTTCCAGCGGCGGGTAGCCGGCCTGCTGGCGCTTTTCGTCGCGCTGCTGAGCGCGGGCGGGCTGTACGCCCTGTTCGCCCCCGAGCCGCAGACCGCGCAGGCGCAGGTCGACCCGACGCTGCTGCGCAAGGGTGAGGAGATCTACAACAACACCTGCAGCACCTGCCACGGGGCGAACCTGGAGGGCGTGGAGGACCGGGGCCCGAGCCTGGTCGGCATCGGCGAGGCCGCGGTGTACTTCCAGACCTCCTCCGGCCGGATGCCCGCGGTGCGCCAGGAGGCGCAGGTCGGCCGCAAGCCGCCGAAGCTGTCCGCCGAGCAGATCGACGCGCTCGGCGCCTACATCCAGGCGAACGGCGGCGGTCCGCAGCGGCCGGCGGAGAAGGGTGAGGAACTGCGTGGTCAGAGCCCGGCCCGTGGTGGGGAGCTGTTCCGGCTGAACTGCGCGTCGTGCCACAACTTCACCGGTGCCGGTGGGGCGCTCTCGGAGGGCAAGTACGCCCCGCCGCTGGCCCCGGCCACCGAGGAGCAGCTGTACACCGCGATGCTCTCCGGCCCGCAGAACATGCCGAAGTTCTCCGACCGGCAGCTCACGCCGGAGGAGAAGAAGGACATCATCGCCTACGTCAAGTCCGTTTCGGACGGCAACAACAACCCGGGCGGCAACGGCCTCAACGGGTTCGGGCCGGCCTCGGAGGGCGTGGTGGCGTGGATCGTGGGGATCGCCGCGCTGGTCGGTGTGACCCTCTGGATTGGATCGAGGGCTTAGCGCATGAGTAGCGGCGAAGAGCCGAAGCCGCCCACCGAGGCGGAACTGGCGGACATGGACCGCGACCAGCTGGTCAAGCTGGGCACCAACCTGGACGGCGTCGAGCTGGTCCACTACGAGGACAAGTGGCCGGTCAAGGGCACCAAGGCGGAGAAGCGCGCCGAGCGCTCGGTGGCGATCTGGTTCCTGATCTCCGCGCTGTCCGGCATCGGCTTCGTGGTCTCGATGATCTGGTGGCCGTGGCAGTACAAGTCGCCGACCGACGAGAACGGGCACTTCTGGTACTCGCTGTACACCCCGATGCTGGGCGTCACGCTCGGCCTCGCGGTGCTCGCGCTGGCCATCGGCGTGCTGCTCTACACCAAGAAGTTCATCCCGGACGAGATCGCGGTGCAGGAGCGCGGCGACGGCGGGTCCAAGGAGGTCGACAAGGCGACGATCGTCGCCCAGTTGGCTGATTCCGGCAACCGCAGCACCATCGCGCGCCGCTCGGCGATCAAGCGCACGGCCGGCCTCGGCGCCGGTGCGCTGGGCCTGGCCACCGTGGCGCTGCCGCTCGCGTCGTTCATCCGCGACCCGTGGAAGGACACCGAGAACCGCGACTCCCTGTGGCACACCGGCTGGCAGCCGAACTACCCCGGTGAGGTCGTCTACCTGCGCCGGCACACCGCGCACCTCGGCCACGAGCCCGAGGAGCCCTCGCTGGTGCGCCCGGAGGACCTCGAGGCGGGCGCGATGGAGACGGTGTTCCCGTTCCGCGAGTCCGAGCGCGGCAACCACGAGCTGCTGGCCAAGGCGCTGAAGCGGTCCGACAACCCGGTCATGCTGATCCGCCTGCGCCCGGCCGACGCCGCGCGCGTGGTGAAGCGGGCGGGCCAGGAGGACTTCAACTTCGGCGACTTCTACGCCTACACGAAGATCTGCAGCCACGTGGGCTGCCCCACCTCGCTGTACGAGCAGCGGACCAACCGGATCCTCTGCCCGTGCCACCAGTCGCAGTTCGACGCACTGCACTACGCGAAGCCGGTTTTCGGGCCGGCGACTCGCGCACTCGCCCAGTTGCCCATTACCGTGAACGAAGAGGGCTACTTCGTTGCGAGAGGTGACTTCATCGAGGCAGTCGGTCCTGGGTTTTGGGAGCGCAAGTCATGAGTTCACTGACCACCCCCACCAAGGGGACGAACCCGGCCGAGAAGGCCGCGGGTGCCGCGGCCACCTGGGCCGACGACCGGTACCACCTGGCCAAGGGCATGCGGCACCAGCTGAACAAGGTGTTCCCCACCCACTGGTCCTTCCTGCTCGGCGAGATCGCGCTCTACAGCTTCATCATCCTGATCCTGTCCGGGGTCTACCTGACGCTGTTCTTCGACCCCTCCATGCAGGAGGTCATCTACGACGGCGCCTACCAGAACCTGCAGGGCGTCGAGATGTCCAAGGCGTTCGCGAGCACGCTGGACATCACCTTCGAGGTCCGCGGCGGGTTGTTCGTCCGCCAGCTGCACCACTGGGCCGCGCTGATCTTCGTCGCGGCGATGTTCGTGCACATGTTCCGGATCTTCTTCACCGGTGCGTTCCGGCGCCCGCGTGAGGCGAACTGGGTGATCGGCGCGCTGCTGCTGGTGCTGGGCATGTTCGAGGGCTTCTTCGGCTACTCCCTGCCGGACGACCTGCTCTCCGGTACCGGTATCCGCGCCACCCTGTCCGGCATCGTGCTGTCGGTGCCGGTGATGGGCACCTGGGTGCACTGGGCCCTGTTCGGCGGCGAGTTCCCCGGCACGGAGATCATCCCGCGCCTGTACACGCTGCACATCCTGCTCATCCCCGGCATCATGCTGGCGCTGGTCGGCGCGCACCTGGCGCTGGTCTGGTACCAGAAGCACACCCAGTTCCCCGGGCCGCGGCGCAAGGAGACCAACGTCGTCGGCGTGCGCATCATGCCGGTGTTCGCGCTCAAGGGCGGGGCGTTCTTCGCCCTGGTCACCGGCGTGCTGGCGGCGATGTCGGGCATCTTCCAGATCAACGCGATCTGGAACATCGGCCCGTACAACCCGTCGCAGGTCTCCGCGGGTTCCCAGCCGGACTGGTACATGGCCTGGGCCGACGGCATGCTGCGGATCTGGCCCGCCTGGGAGGTCTACCTCGGGAACTACACGATCCCGCCGGTGTTCTTCGTCGGCGCGCTGGGCATGCCGATCCTGATCGGGTTGCTGCTGGCGTACCCGTGGATCGAGCGGAAGCTCTCGGGTGACACCGCGCACCACAACCTGCTGCAGCGGCCGCGGGACAACCCGGTCCGCACCAGCATCGGCGTGATGTCGCTGACCTTCTTCATGGTGCTGATGCTGTCCGGCTTCAACGACATCATCGCGTTCACCTTCGACATCTCGCTGAACGTGACCACCTGGGCCGGCCGGATCGGCATCCTGCTGGCGCCGCCGGTGGCGTACTACCTCACCTACCGGATCTGCGTCGGCCTGCAGCGCGGCGACCGCGAGGTGCTGGAGCACGGGATCGAGACGGGCATCATCAAGCGCCTGCCGCACGGTGAGTTCATCGAGATCCACCAGCCGCTCGGCCCGGTGGACGACCACGGTCACCCGCTGCCGCTGGAGTACCAGGGCGCGTCGGTGCCGAAGAAGATGAACAAGCTGGGCTCGGCCGGGCGCGCGGTGCCCGGTGGCTGGCTGGTGGCCGACCCGCCGGAGGAGACCGCCGCACTGGACCGGGCCCGGTCCAACGGCCACGGCGGCAACGGGCACGGCCCCGGTGACGTGGACTCCTCCGCGGTGGGCGAAGGCGCCACCAAGGAGAGCACGGAGATCACCAGCGGGCATTGACGGGTTGTTGGATTCGGGCCGCATCCTCTTGGGGTGCGGCCCGAATTCGTTTGTTCGGGGTCCACCCCCGGTTTTTCAGTGTGACTACGGCGGGGATGGCCTTGTCAAGGCGGGAAAGATGCCTTGACAAGGCCATCCCCGCCGTGTTTTTGGCTGTGGACCGGGGTGGGGAGGGGGGTGTGGGTGGTCTGGCTGTCGCGTTGCCGGGCGCCGGTTGGGAGGGGAGGGGGGTGGGTTGGGTTGGTGAGTTGGGGCCGGTTGGTTGGGTTGGGCCGGTTGGCTCGTGACCTGGTTCGCTGGGGTGGCTTGGTTTGCTGGGTGGCCTGGTTGGGTGGGACGGCCCGGGTGGCTGGGTGGCCCGCTCGGCGGCTGGGCTGGTTCGCTGGGGCGGCCTGGTTTGCCGGGTTGGTCCAGCTCACTGGGCGCGCCGGTTGCTGGGATCCGATAGCTGGGTCGGTCCGGTTGGCGGGGGCCCGCTCGCTGGGTGAGCCTGGTCCGTTGAGGGTCCTGGCCTGCGGGGCCCTCCGGTTTACCGGGTGAGCTGGATCGCCGGGGCGGTCTGGTTGGCCTGGGTGCCTGAATGGGCCCGGTGGCTGAGGCAGTCCGGGTCGCTGAGTGGGCCTGTTTGCTGGACCGGTTGCCAGTTGCCGGTTTCCGGATGGGCCTGGCCCGCTGAGCGGGCGGGGGTGGCTGGCGCGGTCCAGCTCGCTGAGCGGGCTGGTTCGGCCGTTGAAGTCTCGGCTGGTCCGGCTCCCGGGAAGGAGGCTGAAGCAGCGGCCGTGAGTGCCCGCGCCTCGGCGGAGGCCAGGCCGAAGAGTCAGTCGACGCCGATGGAGAAGGCGGATTCGGTGTCGGCTCGGGAGTAGGAGCGGAAGGCGATGTGCGTGTCGGTGTTGTGCACACCGGGGATCTTGCCGATCTTCGCCGGGATCAGGTCGGCCAGGTCCTCGTGGGCGCCGACCCGGACGATGGCCACCAGGTCCACGTCACCGGCGCAGGAGTAGACCTCGGCGACGCCGTCGATGTCCGCGATCGCCTGCGCGGTTTCGGGGATGCTGTCCGCTGCGGCGTGAATCAGCACGATCGCGGTGATCACCGGGATGCCCTCCTGGCTGTCTGGGGTCGGTCTCGTCGCGATCGTAGCCGGGCGGCCTCAGTTCGTGCGCTCCAGCGCCGTCGCGCTGCTCACCAGGTCCAGCCACGGCCGCCACGGCCCGGCACCCCGCGCCGGTTCGGCCCACGGCTGGGCGGTGCGCACCAGCCGCACCCCCGGGCGGCACAGCCACCGCAGCAGGACACCGACCTCCTCCCGTGAACCGCCGTGCAGCGGGCCGGGGCCGGGCAGCACGGTTTCCGCCGAAGCCACCAGCGCCTCCACCACCGGCATCGGCCGGACGCCCCGCCGGGCCACCCCCGCCGAGGCGAGGCGGCCGTGGCGGATCACCGCGAACTCCCAGCCACCCTCGCCGTCGGGATTGGCCGCGACCAGCTCGGGAATGGCGGCCAGGGCGGCCAGCCGGTGGGCGCGGTCGACCGAGCGCACCAGCAGGGCCAGCTCGTCCCGGCGCCGGGCGGCCTGCTCGAAGTGCCGCGCCTCGGCCAGCAGGTCCAGCTGCTGGGCCGCGGCCCGCAGCGGCTCGTCGCCCCGGCCGGCGATCAGGTCGGCGACGGCGAGCACCCCCGGCTGGTACTCGCCGGGGCTCTGGTGGCCGGCGCACGGCGCCCCGCAGCGCCCCAGCTCCGCCAGCACGCACGGCTTCCCGGACGGCGCCCGCGCCGAGATGCGCTGGGTGCAGGTGCGCAACCGGGCGGCCCCGGCCAGGGTGTCGGCGGCGACCTTGGCGTCGGACTGGCTGCGGAACGGGCCCAGCGCGCCGTCCTTGGGCAGCCGGACCACCGACAACCGCGGGAACGCCTCCTCGGTCAGCGTGACCCACCACGAGTTGTGCGGGTTCTTCGACCGCCGGTTGTAGGCGGGCCGGTGCGCGGCGATCAACCGCAGCTCACGGACCTCGGCTTCCAGCGGGTGCGCGCACTCGATGGCTTCGACGCCGGTGGCCAGCGCGACCATCTCGCGGATGCGGCCCCGGCCCTCCGACCCGGTGAAGTACTGCCGCACCCGCCGCCGCAGGTTGGCCGCCGTGCCGATGTAGAGCACCTCGTCGCCGGGCCCGCGGAAGAAGTAGACCCCCGGCGTGCTGGGCAGGTGCGCCGCCATGCCGCGTTTGCGGCGCTGCTGCGGGGTGACCTCCGGCAGGTAGTCGAGCAGCTCCTCTAGCGACTGCACCCCCAGCGAGCCGACGCGTTCGAGCAGGCCGTGCAGCACGTCCACGGTGGCGCGGGCATCCTGCAGGGCCCGGTGGTTCGGCACCGTGCCGGAGTTGAACAGCGTGGCCAGCGCACCGAGCCGGTGGCTCGGCGTCTCACCGCGGGCGAGCACCCGGCGCGCCAGCCGGACCGTGCAGACCACGGCCGGTTTCGGCACCGGGTAGCCGTGGCCCTGGCAGGCCGCACGCAGGAAGCCGACGTCGAAGGAGGCGTTGTGCGCGACCAGCACGGCGCCGGAGATGAACTCCAGGAACGCCGGGAGCACCCGGTCGATCCGCGGCGCGTCGTAGACCATGGCCTGGGTGATCCCGGTGATCGAGACGACCTGCGGCGGGATCGGCACGCCCGGGTCGACCAGCGTGGCGAACTCGCCGAGCACCTCACCGCCACGCACCTTCACCGCGCCGATCTCGGTGATGCCGTCCGGACCGGGCTTGGTACCGGTGGTTTCCAGGTCGAACACCACGAAGGTGGTGTCCCGCAGCGGGGTGCCCAGTTCGTCGAAGGCGAGCTGGGCCGACCCCGCACCGCGTGCCACCGTCATGGGTTCGCACCCTAAGCAACGCCACCGACAATCTTCGGTTGGTCACAACACGTACCGGGGGTGCGGACACGTCCTGCCGCGCTGTGGTGCCGGGTCTACCCTGGGCAGATGACCGCCTCCGCGCACCCGGAACCGGAGCACGCCACCGGCGTGCCACCGGCGCCGCAGGCGAGCGCGGTGCCCGAGCACCCGGCCCGGCCGGTGAACTGGACGGAGCTGCCCGAAGCCATCCGCGAGCGGATCGCCGAGCTGGCCGCGGCCGCGCTGGGCAAGCTCCCGGTCGCCGACATCCCGCGCCAGCTGCGCCCGGTGGCGCGGTTCGCCCCGGCCAAGCGCGCCAAGCTGGGTGGGTCCGCGCTGCTCAGCACGCTCGGCGAGTCCAGCCGGTTCCGCACCGCGGTGCTGGAGTGGCTGCGCGAGCACCGCGCGGACGTGCTCGATCCGAACGCCCTGGATTCGGTCGCCGCGGCCACCGCCGCGGTGCTGCTCGGCGAGGCGAGCGCGGACTCCCGCGTCCGCCTGGTCGCCAAGAACGCCGAGGAGACCAGCCTGCGGGCCGAGCGCGACGCCGCGCTGGCCAGGGTGCACCGGCTCGAAGGCGAGCTGGAGCGGGTCCAGGCGGAATTGGCCGAGGCCCGGCGGGTGGTGGAAAGCGCCCGCGCCGATCGTGAGGCCGAGCTGGACCGGCTGCGTGGCCGCCTGCGTGAGCAGGGGGTGAAGCTGCGCCAGGCCAAGGACGCCGCCGAGGAAGCCAGGGCCGCGGCCGCCGAGGCGGGCGGGATCCGGGAAGAGGAGGTCGCCGCGCTGACCGCCCAGCTCGAACGGGAACGCCAGCGCGTGGCCGCCGAGCGCGCCAGGGCCGACAGCGCGGTCGCCGAAGCCGACGTCGCCCGCCAGTCGGCCAGGGAGGCGCGGGAGGCCGACGAGGTCCGCCTGGCGTTGCTCATCGACACCATCGAGGGCGCGGCCAAGGGGCTGCGCCGGGAGCTGTCGCTCGGCCACGCCGGACCGCGGCCCGCCGACGTGGTGCGCGGGGCGAGCACCCGCGCCGACGGCGGTGGCAAGGTCCAGGACCCGGCCGCGCTCGACCGGCTGCTCGCGTTGCCCGGGGTGCACCTGATCGTCGACGGTTACAACGTGTCCAAGACCGGCTACCCCGAGCTGTCGCTGGCCGACCAGCGCGACCGGCTGGCCCAGCAGCTCGGTGCGCTCTCCGCGCGGACCAGCGCCGAGATCACCGTGGTGTTCGACGGCGCCGGGGTGATCTCCGTGCCGGCCGCGGCGGCACGCGGGGTCCGGGTGCTCTTCTCCGACAAGGGCGTGCTCGCCGACGACGTGATCCGCACGCTCGTCGCGGCCGAACCGGCCGGCCGTCCGCTGGTGGTGGCCACCTCGGACCGGGCCGTCGCCGATTCGGTCCGTGCCCGCGGGGCGCACCCGGTGCCGTCCGCGGTGCTGCTCACCCGCCTCGGCCGGGTCTGACCTCCCCCTGACCAGCGCTTGCGCATTATTCTGCCGGTGTATACCTCGGGTGTATACCTTCCGTGTATAGTCCTCCACGCCAGTTGGCAGATCACTGAGGAAGGAGGTCGCATGTCGGTATCGCGCACACTGCTCGCCCTGCTGGAAACGGGCCCGCGCCACGGCTACGACCTGAAGAAGTCCTACGACGAGCAGTTCGCCCAGGGGCGCCCGCTCGCCTACGGGCAGGTGTACTCCACGCTGTCCCGCCTGTTGCGCAACGGCCTGGTCGTCGAAGCGGGCGTCGAACAGGGGGACGGGCCGGACCGCAAGCGCTACACCATCACCGACGCCGGCGTGACCGACGTCGAAGCGTGGCTGGCGACGCCGGAGAGCCCGGAGCCGTACCTGCAGAACACGCTCTACACGAAGGTCGTGCTCGCGCTGCTGTCCGGGCGCAGCGCCACCGACGTGCTGGACAGCCAGCGCGCCGCGCACCTGACGGTGATGCGGGAGCTGACCAGGCGCAAGAGCGGCGGGGACCTGGCCGACCAGCTGATCTGCGACCACGCGTTGTTCCACCTGGAGGCCGACCTCCGCTGGCTGGAGCTGACCGCGGCCAGGCTGGACGCGCTGGCGGAGGTGGTGAGCCGGTGAACCAGCCCCTGCTGCGGGCCCGTGACCTGCACAAGTCGTTCGGCCAGACCACCGCGCTGCGCGGGGCCGACGTGTCGGTGCGCGCCGGTGAGGTGCTCGCCGTGATGGGGCCGTCCGGGTCCGGCAAGTCGACGCTGCTGCACTGCCTGGCCGGCATCGTCACCCCGGATTCCGGGACGATCGAGTACCAGGGCCGCGACCTGATCGGGATGAGCGACAAGGAGCGCAGCGCGCTGCGGCGCACCGAGTTCGGCTTCGTCTTCCAGTTCGGCCAGCTCGTGCCGGAGCTGACCTGCCTGGAGAACGTGGCGCTGCCGCTGCGGCTGACCGGGGTCAAGCGGTCGGCGGCCGAAGCGAAGGCCCGCGAGTGGCTGGACCGGCTGGAGGTCGGTGAGCTGGGCGGGCGCCGTCCCGGGGACGTCTCCGGCGGGCAGGGGCAGCGGGTGGCGGTGGCCAGGGCGCTGGTGACCGGGCCGAAGGTGGTCTTCGCCGACGAGCCGACCGGGGCGCTGGACTCGCTCAACGGCGAAAAGGTGATGCGCATGCTCACCGACGCCGCGCGGACCACCCAGGCCGCCGTGGTGCTGGTGACGCACGAACCCCGGGTCGCCGCCTACTCCGACCGCGAGGTCGTGGTGCGCGACGGCAAGGCGAGCGACCGCGAGCTGGTCTCGTGAGCCGGGACCTGCTGCTCGGGCTCCGGCTGGCCGTCGGGGGCGGCCGGATCTCCGGGCAGGCGCTGTTGCGGCTGGTGATGACCACCATCGGGGTGGCGCTGGTGGTGGCCGTCCTGCTGCCCGCCGCCTCGATCGGCAGCATGATCTCCGCCCGCGACGCGCGGGAGGCGGCGAGGACCGAGGTGCTGGAACCGCGGCCGGGCGTCGACCCGCTCTACAGCTACAGCTGGTTCGCCGAGCTGAACGACGAATACGTGGCCGCCACCGTGGTCGCGGCCGGCGGACCGACTTCGCCGGTGCCACCGGGGCTCGACCGGATCCCCGGCCCGGGGGAGCTGGTCGTCTCGCCCGCGGTGGCGGAGCTGCTCGCCGGGCCGCAGGGCGATTCGGTGCGGGCGCGCATACCCGGCACGGTGGTCGGGGAGATCGGCAAGGCGGGGCTGACCGATGCCAGCGATGCGCGGGTCTACCTCGGCAGCACGGTGGAGCGGTTGAGCCAGACCGAGGACGTCAGCCTGGTCACCGGGTTCGGTGGTCCGGGAGAGGGCTTCATGCTGGACGCGACCACCACCCTGCTGATGGCGCCGATCGTGGTGGCGTTGCTGCTGCCGCTGCTCATCTTCGTCACCACGGCGTCGCGGATGGGTGCGGCGCAACGCGAACGGCGGCTGGCCGCGCTGCGGTTGCTGGGCGTGGACGCGCGGCAGGTGCGCCGGATCGCCGCGGCCGAATCGCTGCTCGGCGCGGTCGCCGGGCTCGTGGTGGGGGGTGCGCTGTTCTTCGCGCTGCGCCCGCTGATCGGGGAGATCGACCTGTTCGGCACGCGGTTCTTCGCCGAAGACTTCGTGCCGTCGTGGCAGCTGGTGCTGCTGATCGCGCTGGGGGTGCCCGCACTGGCGATCGGCGCGGCGATCTTCGGGCTGCGCCGGACGATCGTCGAACCGCTGGGCGTGGTGCGGCAGAGCAAGCCGATCCGGCGCCGGATGTGGTGGCGCTGGGGCATCACCGGGGTGGGGGCGCTGTTGATGGGCCTCACCCTGTTCGCCGAGGAACGGGACAACGCCGAAAGCGTCGGCCTGGCACTGGGCGCGGGCAGCGCGCTGCTGCTGGTCGGGGTCGCGGTGCTGTTGCCGTGGGCGGTGGAGAAGGTGGTGCGCGGGCTGCGTGGCGGTACACCGGCGTTGCAGTTCGCGGTGCGCCGGCTGCAGGTGGACGGGGGGACCGCGAGCCGGGTGGTGTCCGGGCTCGTGGTCGTGCTGGCAGGCACCATCCTGATCCAGACGCTGATGGTCTCGATCGGCCAGGAGGGCGAGGGGGCGCCCGGCTGGCAGCCAGCCGAGATGCCGGCGGCCGAGGTGTGGACGGACTCGGCGCACGCCGACGAGGTGCGGCAGCGCCTGGCCGGGGTGCCCGGGCTGACCGGGGTGCACGAGGTGACGCAAGCCAACCTGCGCCAGGCGGACGCCCAGCGGCGGATCATGGTGGAGATCGGGGACTGCGCGACGCTGCGGACCAGGGCGGAACTGCCCGCGTGCGCCGACGGCGACGTGTTCCTGGTCGGCGTTCCGGCCGATTCCCGGCAGCGCGCCCGCGAGGCGCCGATGGGGGAGGCGCGGTTCATCCAATACGTGAACGGTGAACCGGTGCCTGGTCCGGTGTGGACGGTGCCGGCGCAGATCCGGACGGTGCCGGGGGAGCGGGCCGTGCCGGGGGCGACGGGGACCATGCTGATCACCCCGGGAGCGCTGGGTTCGGTCCGGCCGCCGTCGAACGCGATCATCTTCTCCCTGACCGGGCCGGGTGGGTCCGACGCCGTGATGGACCGGGCGTCGATCGCGCTGCGGGAAGTGGCCTGGGACGCCACCGTGCAGGGTGTGACGAATGCCGCGGCCGTCGCCGCGAGCCTCGACGAGCGCACGGGGACCTTCCGCGCGGCGTTGATGGTGGCGTCCGGGTTCGTGCTCTCGGTGGCCGCGCTCAGCCTGCTGATGCTGTCCATCGAGCAGATCGTCGAGCGGCGGCGGCCGCTGGCGGCGCTGTCGGCCGCCGGGGTGCCGTTGTCCGTGCTGACCCGCGGGTCGCTGTGGCAGAACGCCATTCCGGTGCTGATCGGGGTGGGGCTGGCGATCGTGGCCGGGCTCGGGCTGACCCTGCCCACGGTGCGGTACGCCGGGTTGCCGTTCACGCTCGACGTGGGGCTGCTGCTCACCATGGCCGGGGCGGCGGTGCTGGCCGTGCTGGTGACCACCGCGCTGACCTGGCCGCTGCTGCGGCAGGTGACCCGGCTGGACGGGCTGCGGGCGGAGTGAAGGCGGTTCGGCATCGGGCCCGATGCCGAACCGCAACCCTCCCGAAGAGTGACCCGATTGGCCTTCGTCCGTTGATGACGGTAGGACAACAAGCGTTTGTCCGGTTGTCGTCGCGGGTGGAGGTCGTGGATGGGGGCCAGAGCCGGCCTGGCACTGCCGTTGGTGATGGTGGGCGCGCTGCTGGTGGCCCCGGTCGCGGGTGCCCAGCAGGGGGTGCCGTCGGATCCCGGTGATCTGCGCGTGGAGGCCGGGGTGGCGCCCGGTACCGCGGCCGGGGACCCGCGGCCGGGGGAGGCGTTCGCCGATCCGAAGGTCGCCGAACTCCAGCGGACCGCCACCGACGTGCAGCGGGAACTGGGTGAGCTGGCGGGCCGGATCGAGGCCGCCGAAGCCGATCTCGGCACGGCGACCGCGCAGCTGCAGCACGCCACCGCCGAGCGGCTGGAGGCCGAGGCGCAGCTGAACGCGGTGCGCGGGGAGGCCGACGGGTTCACCAGGTCGGTGTTCACCTCGCTGGGGCGCCCGGACAACGTGCGCCTGCTGCTCAGCGCCACCAACGCCAGCGATCTGCTCAACGGCAAGTCCATGGTGGACCACCTGCGGTCCGAACAGGACGCCCGGCTGCACAGCGCGCTGGACCGCCAGCGCCGGGCGGTGGAAGCCGAGGGCGCCGCGGCGGGGGCGGAGAAGACGGCCGCCGAGCGGCGGGCCGAACTCGACCGCCGCAACGGCGACGCGACCAACCGGGCGGACGCGGTCAGCTCGGAACTGCGCGGCCCGATCGACGCCGCCAACGCGGCGGTGGTCGAGCAGCAGAAGGCGCAGCGGGACCGCAACACGCGGACGGCGTCGAACTGGAAGGCCTACACCGATCGCCTCGCGGCGGCCGGGATCGAGCCGCCACCGGCCGCGGCGCTGGCCGATCCGGCGAGGTTGCCTGCCGGGCTGCGCCCGCTGGCCGGTTCCGGCGGACCGCAGGCGGGGGTGGCTGAGTCCAGTGTGGACGGCCAGCGGATCCTGGTGCTGCCGGAGGAGACCATCGACGCGGTGACCGCGGGCATCGGTGCGCTGGGCAAGCCGTACGTGCCGGAGGACGGTGGGGAGGGGCCGGTCGCGTATTCGTGCGACGGGCTGGTGCGCTCGGCGTTCTCGGGGGCGGGCCTGCCGTTGCCCGCTTCGGCGGGGGAGCAGATGGCGGTGGGCAGGCCGGTACCGCTCGCCGACGCGCAACCCGGCGACCTGGTGTTCATCGGCCCGGCGAAGTACGGGGTGCAGTCGGTGGGCGTGGTGCTCGACGGCCGCACCATGCTGGCCGCGGACGCCCGGCTGGCGGGGGTGGTGGTCGCCGACCTGCCCGCCGGGGACAGCGTGCTCGGCGTGTCCAGGCCCGCACTGGGCGCGCGACCGCCCGAGGCGGTCCCCCAGCGCGGCGGGAACGAGCTGACCTGGCGGTGCGGCGGGGTGGAGGTGCCGCCCGCCGCCCCGGGCGCCGACCAGGCCGCCGGCGCCTGGGGCGGTTTCCCGAACGGGTTGATCCCGGCGGGTTCGCTGTGCCCCATCGGCATCGGGTCGCACGTGCTGCGCTGCGACGCGGCGCAGACCTTCGCCGCGCTTTCGGAGGCGTTCGCGGGTGCGTTCGGCAGGCCGCTGTGCGTCACCGACTCGTACCGCACCTTCGCCGGGCAGGTCGACCTGTACCGCCGGAAGCCGTCGCTGGCGGCGGTGCCCGGCACCAGCAACCACGGCTGGGGGCTGGCGGTGGACCTGTGCGGTGGGGTGCAGTCGTTCGGCACCCCGGAACACGGCTGGCTGGCGGCGAACGCGCGGTCGTTCGGCTGGGTCAACCCCGGCTGGGCCCAGCCGGGGCGGGGCCGGGAGGAGCCGTGGCACTGGGAGTTCGCCGGGCGTTGAGCGGCGATCGCGGGCGGGAGGTCGGCTTTCAGCGGCGTCCTGCGCCGAGGCGCAGCAGCCTCGGGGGCGATGCCGCTGCCTGGACCGGGTGCCCGGCTTGGCCCTGGGGCCGAGTGGGGTGTGCGGGCAGGTGTCAGCTTCCGGTGGAGTCGGGGTCGACGGCTCGGACGGAGCTGTCCCAGCGCCACGAGGTGAGGCGGGGGTGACCGGACAGCTCACCCCGGCCGGTGGCCCAGAGCAGCGTCGGCCAGCGGTCGGTGGAGGTGGGGGCGTTGGGGAAGAGGCGCCGCAGCACGCGGTCGCACAGGTCGGCGGGTGGGGTCCACGGCAGGCCGAGGCCGGCGGCCAGGTCGTGCGTGTGCACCAGGGTTTCCACGATGCCCATCGCGGCGGTGCCCGCCGGGTCGGCGGTGCCGAGGGAGTGGTAGCCGCGGGCCGACGGCGGCGCCGTGCGCACCATCGCGGCCAGCAGCGCACCGGCCGTCTCCAGCACCTGGAGCAGGCCCTCCGGGCCGTGCTCGGGATCGGCGAAGATCACCCCCGGCGGGCCTTCGGCGCGCCTGCCGCGCAGTTCGAAGGGCACGTACCGGTCCACCGGCGGCCGTCGCAGGCCGAGTTGGGCGGCGTAGGCGAACAGGTCGTCCGCCAGGTGTTCTGCCGTTTCCCAGCAGGTCCACGTCAGTGTTCCGGCCGGGTGCTGCCACTTCTCGGCCGGTGCGCCGGCCAGTGCGGCCAGTGCCAGGCCGACGGCCGTCTCGACGTCTTCCGCGGTGATCATCACGGCGGCATCGTAGAGGTGTGACACCCGATCGCCACGCGGTACCGGAGGTTCGCCGGACGGCGTACGTGATCAACGTCACGTCGCCCGTACGCGCCGAGCGGTCGCTGCCATCAGGTGAACGGCATTCTCGCCGCAGCGTAGTGAACTGTTGCACTGGTCACATCTATCGTGGCAAAGCTGGTCCATTTGGTGATTCATCTCGCTACGGAGAGTTTTTACCTCCGGGATGGTGGACGCACCGCCCCCTATTTCGTAACCTGGCCGAGATCTCGTGGCCGGTAGCCGTCGCACAAGGGACGGCGACACGGGATTGCCGCCGTGGCAGCTTTGTCGGGGAGCTGGACCGGAAGAACTGCGGGCTCCGCTGGCCTAACCAGGTGCGGTGGCGCGCGCGGTGCCGAACACCGGCCGGAACGGGTGCAGTGTCCGCCCGACCGGCCAGGGACGAGGGCCCCCGACCTCGTTCCGCAGGTGTCCCGGTGAGGCGGCCGAACGCAAAGGAGACACGCGCGACGTGCAGTCGCATCCGGTAAAGCGCGTGGTTTCAGGCGCACTGGCAGCCACCGCCGTGATCGCGGCCGTGACGCTGGTCCAGGCCCCCGCCAACGCCACCCCCATCCTCGCCCCCCAGCAACCCCCGAGCAGCGAGTCCGAGGCGCTCAAGCAGTACCGCGACCTCGCCTCTCAGGCCGAGAAGCTCAACGAGGACCACCTCAACGCCGTCGAAGACGAGAAAGCCAAGCAGGGCGAACTCGACAAGGCGAACCAGGACCTCGAGACGGCCAAGCAGACCGAGACCACGGCCAGCGCCGACATCGAGCGCTTCCGGGTCGACGTGGACAAGTTCGCCGGCGCCTCGTTCACCAGCGGTGCGCAGCTGAACAAGATGTCCGCGTTGCTGACCGGCAACTCGGCGCAGGACTTCCTGGACCGCTCGTCGGCGCTGGACGTGCTGGCCGCGGACCAGAACAACGTGCTGCAGGGTTACGCCGGCTCGCTCAAGCAGGCCGCCGACGCCCGGCAGCTGGCCGCCGACGCCCAGGGCCGGGCGCAGGCCGCCAAGGACGAGGCCTCCCGCCTCAAGTCCGACATCGAGCAGCGCAAGAAGTCGCTCGACGAGCAGATGGACAAGCTCGAGGACGCCTACGGCAACCTCAGCTCGGCCGACAAGGCCGCGCAGAAGGACATCGGCGAAGACGTCGGCCCGATCAAGGCCCCCGGTGCCGCCGCCCAGACCGCGGTCAACGCGGCCATGGGCAAGCGCGGCAAGCCCTACTCCTGGGGTGCCACCGGCCCGAACTCCTTCGACTGCTCCGGCCTGACCGGCTGGGCCTACAAGCAGGCCGGGATCAGCCTCCCGCGCACCTCGAAGGCGCAGTCCACCTTCGGCAAGGCGATCCCGCGGGACCAGCTGCAGCCGGGTGACCTGGTGTTCTACAACTCGCCGGTGTCGCACGTGGGCATCTACATCGGCGGCGGCAACATGGTGCACGCACCGACCACCGGTGACGTGGTCAAGGTCGCGCCGCTGCAGAAGAACTACGTGGGTGCGCGCCGGGTCGCCTGATCCGGTCCACCTCGCCGAAGGCCGCTTTCCTCCCGGGGAAGGCGGCCTTCGGGCTTTTCGCTAGCCTCGCCTGGTGCGCCGAACGCTGCTGGTGACCAACGACTTCCCGCCCCGCCCCGGTGGCATCCAGTCCTATTTGCACTCACTGGCCACCCGGGTGCCGTCCGACGACCTGGTGGTCTACGCCCCGGAGTGGCGCGGGGCCGCGGAATTCGACGCCGCCGCGCCGTTCGAGGTGGTGCGGCACCCGACCTCGCTGATGCTGCCGACCCCCGGGGTGCTGCGGCGGGCGAAGGAGATCATGCGGGCGCGGGAGTGCGAGGCGGTGTGGTTCGGCGCGGCGGCACCGCTGGCGCTGCTGGGCCACCCGCTGCGGCCGGCCGGGGCGCAGCGGGTGCTGGCCAGCACGCACGGGCACGAGGTCGGCTGGTCGATGCTGCCCGCTTCGCGGCAGGCGCTGCGGCGGATCGGCGACACCGCCGACGTGGTCACCTTCGTCAGCGAGTACACCCGAAGCCGGTTCGCCGCCGCGTTCGGGCCGATGGCCGGGCTGGAGCACCTGCCGTCCGGAGTGGACCCGGAGCTGTTCCGCCCGGACCCCGGGGCCCGCGAAGCGATGCGCAAGCGGTACGGGCTCGGCGACCGGCCGACCGTGGTGTGCGTGTCGCGGCTGGTGCCCCGCAAGGGCCAGGACATGCTCGTGCTCGCGATGCCGGAACTGCGCAAGCGGGTGCCGGACGCGGCGCTGCTGCTGGTCGGCGGCGGCCCGTACCGCAAGAAGCTGGCCGGCCTGGTGGACTCGCTCGGCTTCGGCGACGACGTGGTGCTCACCGGGTCGGTGCCGTGGGAGGAACTGCCCGCGCACTACGCCGCCGGTGACGTGTTCGCCATGCCGGCGCGGACCCGCGGCAAGGGGCTCGACGTGGAGGGCCTCGGGATCGTCTACCTGGAGGCGTCGGCGACCGGGCTGCCGGTGGTCGCCGGGCGCTCGGGCGGTGCCCCGGAAACCGTGCTCGACGAGGTGACCGGGCACGTGGTCGACGGCCGCGACCTGATGCAGCTGATCGACACCCTCGCTTCGCTGCTCGGCGACCCGGCCAGGGCCCGGCGCATGGGTGAGGCGGGCCGGGAGTGGGTCAGCGCGAACTGGCGCTGGGACGCGCTGGCGCGGCGGCTGTCCACCATGCTGGACGGCAGGCCGATGGCGGCGGTGCGCTGAGCGCGAGGTCGAGCCGGGCCAGCCGCGCCGGGGAGGCGAGCACCTCGTAGGCGGTGATCCGCTCGGTGTTCTCGCTGAAGGCGAAGGTGAGCACCAGCGCCAGCCGTCCGCCTGGGGCCACCACCACGCCGATCCGGCCGTCGACCAGCGCCACCTCGGCGAACCGCGACGGCCGTCCGAACCGGAGCACGCCTTCGGCGACCGCCCGCGCCCCGCGTTCCTCAGCGGGCGCACCCGGGGGCAGCAAGGCCGGATCGGCGCGGCGGACCACGTCGGGCGCGAGCACGGTGAGCAGCGCGTCGAGGTCGCCGTCGCGGGCGGCGGCCAGGAACGCCTCGACCACCTTCCGCTGCCGGGCGAGTTCCCCGGCCGGTGCCGCCGGATTGCCGCGCAGCCGCTGCCGCGCCCGGCTCGCCAGCTTCTTCGCCGCGGTCGGTGTGCGGTCCAGCACCGGGGCGATCTGGTCGAACGGCACGGCGAACAGGTCGTGCAGCACGAACGCGATCCGCTCGGCCGGCGCGAGGGTGTCCAGCACGACCAGCAGCGCGCGGCCCACCGAATCGGCCAGCACGGCCTCGGTTTCCGGGTCCTCGCCGGCCCAGCCGGGCTCGGGCAGGTCGCCCAGCGGTTCTTCGCGGCGGACCCGCCGGGCTCGCAGCACGTCCAGGCAGATGCGGGTGAGCACGGTGCGCAACCAGCCGCCGAGGTTGTCCACCGCCCCCTCGACGCGGCTCAGCCGCAACCAGGTCTCCTGCACCGCGTCCTCGGCCTCGGCGGCCGAACCCAGCATCCGGTGCGCCACCGCGCGCAGGTGGTCCCGCTGCGCCTCGAACTGTTCCGCCAGCACGTCAGGATGACGATCCGGCGGCGGCGGAGGTGACACGGGTCAGCCCCGTTCGACCAGCGCGGGGTGCCGCGGGTCGTCCACGCGGACCACCACGTCGGCGAACGCGCCGGGATCGACCTCGCGGGCGTACCGGTCGAAGGCGGGCAGCGCCCAGTGCTCGTCCTCGGGCAGCCGCCGGGCCAGTGCCCCGGGGGAGAGCAGGAGGTGCACGGTGAAGTCGAACGGCAGGCCGTGCCCCAGCAGCAGTTCGCCGTCCACCAGCACCACGGCTCCCGGTGGCAGCCGGACCCGGTCGAGCCGGGTGGCGCGGTCGCGTTCGGCGTCCCACAGCGCGGGCAGCGCGAGGCCGGAGCCACCGGGACCGAGCGGATCGAGCACCTCGCGGCGCAGGCCGCCGACGTCGAGCCAGTCGTCGTAGCGGGCGTCGGGGTCGCGCTTGCCGCGCTCGAACCGCAGCGACGCCGCCCGCTGGAAGTCCTTTGTGGACACACGAAGGTTCTCCCTGCCGAGCGGGCGGAGCAGTTCGGCCACGTGGTCGGCGAGTTCGCCGGGGGCCGCACCGGCACCGTCGAAGGCCACCCGGGAGACGGGTGAGGTGGCGATGCGCTCGGCGATTTCGCGGGCGAGCAGGTCCGGCGAGATGGGGCGGTAGCGGCGATCAGGCATTCGAAGCGCCTCGCAGCACCACGTCGACGATCTCCTTGACGAAGGCGGGGTGCGGGCTCTCCTGCCGGATCAGCGCGCGCATCCACAGCGCACCGCCGAGCAGGTCCATCAGCAGCACGGGATCGGCGTCCGCGGGCAGCTCACCGCGTTCGCGGGCGCGCTCGAAGACGGGCAGTTCGCGGCTGAGGCGGTCGCCGAAGAAGGTGGTCAGCACCGCCCGGAGTTCCGGGCGGTGCAGGGCGGCGCTGAGCGCGGCCGAAGCGATCGCGCAGGTCTTCGGCCCGGTGAGCAGGCGGTTCACCTGGCGCAGCAGGGCTTCCAGGTCACCGCGCAGCGATCCGGTGTCCGGAATGGATAGTTCGAACATGCGCGTGTCCAGCAGTGCCGCGCCGAGCAGCGCGTCCTTCGAGGCCCACCACCGGTAGAGCGTGGTCTTGTTCACCCCGGACCGCGCGGCGACGCCCTCCACGGTCAGCCCGTCGTAGCCGAGTTCGGCGAACAGTTCCAGGGTCGCGGCGAAGATCTCCTGCGCGCGCCGTGGCCCGCGTGCTTCCGGCATTGACTTCCTCCTGCTCGTCGTGGCTAATATAGCAACGCAACGGTGCGTTGCGTTTATGGATGGGGGTGGCGATGGCCGAGGTGCCGAAGGCGGCGACGCTGGGGTTGTTCGGTGCGTGGCTGGTGCACGACCTGGAGGAACTGGCCACCATGCCGGCCTGGGCCGGGGTGTCGCGCAGGCACGCGGCGGTGGCGATCGGATTGATGGGCGGGGTGGTCGCGGCGGCGTCGGTGGCCGGGGCCCGCACCGGTGGCCGGAGCCGGTTCTACCAGGCGGCCCTGGCCGGGTTCGGCTGGCACGGCTGGGCGCACCTGGCCGCTTCGGCGGCCACCCGGGGGTACTCGCCGGGTGTGGTGACCTCCCCGCTGGTGGTGCTTCCGTTCGCCGCCTGGGCGCGCAAGCGCTTGCGCGCGGCGGGTATCGAGCCGGAGACGTCGTGGCGGAGCCTGGCGCTCCTGCCGGTGCTGCTCGGCGCGGTGCACGGTTGGGCTTTTCTGGTGACGCGGGGCACCAAACCGGTTCCCGCGGCGTTGACCGATTGACAACACTGTTACGGAACAGGGGGCCCAAGATGGCGGCAGTCGTGGAACCGGTCCGGCTCGACGACGCGTTCATGCAGGATCCGCACGCGATGGCCGAGGTGTTCCGCCGCGAAGGCCCGGCGCGGCGGGTGGTCATGCCGCGCGGGCTGCGCGGCTGGGTGATCACCGGTTACCAGGAGGCGCGGGCGCTGCTCGCCGACCCGCGGCTGAGCAAGGACGCCGAGCGCATCTCCGCGTTGTTCGAAACCCAGGTCCACCCCGACGACCAGGGCGGGTCGCGGCCGTTCGCCGCCGCGCTGACCGCGCACATGCTCAACTCCGACCCGCCCCAGCACACGCGGTTGCGGAAGCTGGTGAACCGGGCGTTCACGCCGAAGTCGGTGGAGCGGCTGCGGCCGCGGATCGAGCAGATCACCGACGCGCTGCTGGCCGAGATGGCCGCGCGCGGCGAGGTCGACCTGCTGGAGTCGTTCGCCTTCCCGCTGCCGATCACGGTGATCTGCGAGCTGCTCGGTGTGCCGGAGGCCGACCGCGACCGGTTCCGCGACTGGTCGAACACGCTGGTCTCGGCGGACCCGGCGGCGCCGATCGAGCAGGCCGCCGGTGAGCTGGCGGCCTACCTGGGCGAGCTGATCGCGCGCAAGCGCGCCGAACCGGGGCCGGACCTGCTCTCGGACCTGGTGCACCTCTCCGAGGACGGCGACCGCCTCGCCGAGCACGAGCTGGCCCCGATGGTGTTCCTGCTGCTGGTCGCCGGGCACGAGACCACGGTCAACCTGATCGGCAACGGTGTGCTGGCGCTGCTGCGCAACCCGGAGCAGCTGGCCGCGCTGCGGGCCGACCCGTCGCTGCTGCCCGGGGCGGTCGAGGAGTTCCTGCGCATCGACGGCCCGGTGAACCTGGCCACGCTGCGGTTCACCACCGAACCGGTGCGCGTCGGCGACACCGAGATCGGCGAAGGCGAGTTCGTGCTGATCTCACTGCTCGCGGCCAACCGCGACGGCGAGCGCTTCGAGGACCCGCACCGGCTCGACCTGACCCGCCCCACCGGCGGCCACCTCGCCTTCGGCCACGGCATCCACTACTGCGTCGGCGCCCCGCTGGCCAGGGTCGAAGCGGAGATCGCCATCGGACGGCTGCTGGCGCGCTTCGAGGGACTGGAGCTGGCCGGCACCCCGGAACAGCTGCGGTGGCGGGCGAGCACCCTGATGCACGGCCTGGAGAAGCTGCCGGTCCGCCTGGGGTGAATCACCGGGGCCCGTAGGGTGCCAGCATGACGAGCCAGGAGGAACTGCTCGCGCTCGACGCGCGGCACGTGTGGCACCCCTACGGGCCGATGCCGGGCACCGTGCCGCCGTTGCTGGTGCGCGAGGCCGAAGGGGTGCGGCTCCGGCTGGCCGACGGCCGGGAACTGGTGGACGGCATGTCCTCGTGGTGGGCCGCCGTGCACGGGTACCGGCACCCGGTGCTGGACGCGGCGCTGGCCGAGCAGGCCGGGCGGATGAGCCACGTGATGTTCGGCGGCCTCACCCACGAACCGGCCATCTCGCTCGCCCGCACCCTGGTCGAGATCACCCCGGACGGCCTCGAGCACGTCTTCCTCTGCGACTCCGGCTCGGTCTCCATCGAGGTCGCGGTCAAGATGTGCATGCAGTACTGGCAGTCGACCGGGCAACCGGTCAAGCGACGGCTGCTCACCTGGCGCGGCGGCTACCACGGCGACACCTTCCAGCCGATGAGCGTCTGCGACCCCGACGGCGGCATGCACTCGCTGTGGAAGGGCACGCTGGCCGAGCAGGTCTTCGTGCCGGAACCGCCGGGCGGCTTCGGCGCCCCGGTCGTCCAGTCCTATGTGGACATGCTGGCCGAGCGGATCGCGGCGCACGCGCACGAGCTGGCCGCGGTGGTCGTGGAGCCGGTGGTGCAGGGCGCCGGTGGAATGCGTTTCCACAACCCCGCCTACGTCCGCGCGCTCCGCGAAATCACCGCGGAAAACGGCGTGCTGCTCATCCTCGACGAAATCGCCACCGGATTCGGCCGGTCCGGAGCGCTGTTCGCCGCGGAGCACGCCGGGATCACCCCCGACGTGCTCTGCCTCGGAAAGGCGCTGACCGGCGGTTACCTCAGCATGGCCGCCGCGTTGTGCACCCCGGAAGTGGCGTGGGGCATTTCGCGCGGGGAATTGCCGGTGCTCGCGCACGGGCCGACGTTCATGGGCAATCCGCTGGCCAGCGCGGTGGCGAACGCGTCGATCGGGCTGCTGCTCGGGCAGGACTGGCGCGCCGGGGTCCGGCGCGTCGAAGCCGGGCTCCAGGGTGGACTGGCCCCGGCCGCGGAACTGCCCGCGGTGCGCGAGGTCCGCGTGCTGGGCGCGATCGGCGTGGTGCAGCTGGACCACCAGGTGGACATGGCCACCGCCACGCGGGTCGTCACCGAGCACGGGGTGTGGCTGCGGCCCTTCCGCGACCTGATCTACACGATGCCGCCGTACGTGAGCACCGACGCCGACGTGGCGGCCGTGACACGAGCCATGGTGGCAGCCGCGGCGGTATCCTGAGTGGAATTCACTCGATCCGGTGAGAACGCCGGTTAACTGAATGTTATTCGGGTTATCTGGACACGGAGTGCGAGAATTATCGGTACTTGTTGTGGGGAACGGGTGAGACGCAGACCACGTGATTGAGCGAGATTGCGGTTGGTGATTCCGAATACGTGACGAAGCCGACGTGAACAGAACATGAGGATGTCTTCACAAAGCGGACTTTTCACGCGTTTCCGTGTTCTCTGGTGATCATGAGCTTCGCCACCCTATTGCGGCGTGACGTGCCCGCTTCACTAGTTGTCTTCCTGGTCGCCGTGCCCCTCTCGCTCGGCATCGCACTGGCGTCCGGTGCCCCGATCGTCGCGGGGCTGATCGCCGCCGTGGTCGGCGGGGTGGTCGCCGGGTTGTTCGGCGGTTCGGTCCTCCAGGTCAGCGGCCCGGCCGCCGGGCTGACCGTGGTGGTCGCCGAAACCATCAGCCGCTTCGGCTGGGCGGCCACCTGCGCCATGGTGGTCGCCGCCGGCGTGCTGCAGGTCCTGCTCGGGCTGAGCCGGATCGCGCGGGCCGCGCTGGCCATCTCGCCCGCCATCGTGCACGGCATGCTCGGCGGCATCGGGCTGACCATCGTGCTCGGCCAGTTGCACGTGGTGCTCGGCGGTTCCGCGCAGAGCTCCGCGCTGGACAACCTGCTCGCGCTGCCGGGCCAGCTGATCGGCAGCCACGACGCGGCCGCCTTCATCGGCGTGCTGACCATCGGCGTCCTGCTGCTGTGGCCGCGCCTGCCGCAGGCCGTGCGCAAGGTGCCCGGCCCGCTGGCCGCGATCACCCTGGCCACCGTGCTGGCGCTGGTGGCGGGCATGCAGCTGCCCCGCATCGAGCTGCCGGAGAACCTGCTGGACCTCACCTTCACCCCCCAGCTGCCCCAGGGCGGCTGGTTCGACATCGGCATCGCCGTGCTGACCCTGGCGCTGATCGCCAGCGTGGAGAGCCTGCTTTCGGCGATCGCGGTGGACAAGCTGCACACCGGCCCGCGCGCCAACCTCAACCGCGAACTCGTCGGCCAGGGCATGGCCAACATCGCCTCGGGTGCGATCGGCGGCCTGCCGGTCACCGGCGTGATCGTGCGCAGCTCCACCAACGTGGCCGCGGGCGCGCGCACCCGGGCTTCCGCGGTGCTGCACGGCATCTGGGTGCTGTTGTTCAGCGTGCTGCTGGCCGGGCTGCTGGAGAGCATCCCGCTGGCCGCGCTCGGCGGCCTGCTGGTGCACGTCGGCGCGAAACTGCTGCACGTGGGCCACATCCGCGACGTGCACCGCCACGGCGACCTGCCGATCTACCTGCTCACCCTGTTCGGCGTGGTGTTCATCGACATGCTCAGCGGCGTGCTGCTGGGCATCGCCGCCTCGCTGGTGATGATGCTGCTGCGCACCCGGTCGAAGATCCACGCCGAGACCGACGGCGAGCGCTGGCGCGTGGTGGTCGACGGTGCGCTGATCTTCCTGGCCATCCCCAAGCTGGCCAAGGTGCTCGCCACCATCCCGGAGCGCACCGAGGTCCACATCGACCTGGTGGTGGACTACCTCGACCACGCCGCCTTCGAGCACCTGTCGAACTGGCAGCTGGCCCACGAGCGAGCGGGCGGCACCGTGGTGGTGGACGAGATCGGGCACCCGTACTACGAACGCGGCAAGTCCGGCGCGCCGACGGTGAGCAGGCTGGCCGCCGCGCCGGTGCTGCCGCGCTGGCTGGCGTCGTGGTCGGACTGGCAGGCCAAGACCGGCCCGCAGCTGCCGGACCAGCGCACCGCGCCGCCGTCCACCGCGCAGCTGCGGCTGGGCACCTCGGAGTTCCAGCGCCGGACCGCGCCGCTGGTGCAGGACACGCTGAGCGGGCTGGCCGACGGGCAGCACCCGCACACCCTGTTCATCACCTGCGCCGACTCGCGGATCGTGCCGAACCTGATCACCACCAGCGGTCCCGGTGACCTCTTCGCCGTGCGGAACATCGGGAACCTGGTGCCGGTCGCGGGTGCCGCCGGGCCGCAGGACTCCTCGGTCGGCGCGTCGATCGAATACGCCGTCGGGGTGCTGCGGGTGCCGGAGGTGGTCGTCTGCGGGCACTCCGGCTGCGGTGCGATGAAGCTGGTGCTCGACCCGACCGCCGACCTGCCCGCCGTGCGGGAGTGGCTCGAGCACGCCGAACCCAGCCTGCGGCGGCACCGGCAGAACTCGCCGGTGTCGCTGAACGGGCGGCTGCCCGAGTCCGAGGGCGACCAGCTGGCCCTGCAGAACATCCTCCAGCAGCTGCGCAACCTGCGGCGCTACCCGGTGGTGGCCGAGGCCGAAGCCCGCGGGGAGCTGCACCTGACCGGGATGTACTTCGACGTCGGCGCGGCCCAGGTGTACCTCTTCGACCCCGAATCGGGGGCTTTCGAGCCCGCCGGGGAACCGGCGGCTTGCCGTCAGGACTAGGGTCGGGGGCCGTGACTGTCCTGGTGATCTCGGGTACCGGAACCGGTGTCGGCAAGACCGTGGTCACGGCGGCGATCGCCGCACTGGCCAGGGCCGACGGCAGGCGGGTCGCGGTGCTCAAACCCGCGCAGACCGGTGTGACCGACGGCGAGCCCGGTGACCTGGACGAGGTCCGCCGCCTGGCCGGCGACGTCACCACCAGGGAGCTGCGGCGCTACCCCGATCCGTTGTCGCCCGAAGCCGCCGCGCGGCGCAGCGGCATCGAGCCGGTGACCCCGGCCGAGGCCGCCAGCGCCGCCGGCGAGCTGGACGAGTCCCACGACTTGGTGCTGGTCGAGGGCGCGGGCGGGCTGCTGGTGCGGTTCGACCCGGACGGCGGCACGCTCGCCGACGTGGCGTGGTCGCTGGGCTCGCTGGTGCTGGTGGTCGCCGAAGCCGGGCTGGGCACGCTGAACGCGACCGCGCTGACCGCCGAGGTGGCCACCCGGCGCGGGCTGAACGTGGGCGGCGTGGTGATCGGCGCCTGGCCGGCGCGGCCGGACCTCGCGGCCCGGTCCAACGTCGAGGACCTGCCGGTCGCGGCGGGGGCACCCCTGCTCGGGGCGCTGCCCGCCGGGGCCGGGCGGGCAGCGCCGGGGGAGTTCCTCGAAGAGGCTCGTCGTGGCCTCTCGCCGTGGTTCGGCGGCGAGTTCGACCCGGAGTGCTTCGCGAAGGATGAATCCGCGCAGAAGTGACCTGGCTCGCTTCTTCGGGACGGGCTGTTTCGGGCACACTGTGCCGGACGTGCCCGAGCGAGAAGGAGATCCCGTGACCTCAGCACCCGAACGCGCGACCGACGTCCTGATCACGGCGCGGGAGCAGGTGCTCGAGCGCGGTGAGGGGCTGACCGAGGCACAGGTGCTCCAGGTGCTGCGCCTGCCGGACGAGCAGCTCTCCGACCTGCTCGCGCTGGCGCACGAGGTGCGCATGCGCTGGTGCGGTCCCGAGGTGGAGGTCGAGGGCATCATCAGCCTGAAGACCGGCGGCTGCCCGGAGGACTGCCACTTCTGCTCGCAGTCCGGCCGGTTCCCCACCCCGGTGCGCTCGGCCTGGCTGGACATCCCCGGCCTGGTCAAGGCGGCCCGCCAGACCAAGGAGACCGGGGCGACCGAGTTCTGCATCGTGGCCGCCGTGCGCGGGCCGGACCGGCGGCTGCTGTCCCAGGTGCGCGAAGGGGTCAAAGCCATCCGCGAGGACGGCAACGACATCCAGATCGCCTGCTCGCTCGGCATGCTCACGCAGGAGCAGGTGGACGAACTGGTCGAGATGGGCGTGCACCGCTACAACCACAACCTGGAGACCGCGCGCTCGCACTTCCCGCAGGTGGTCACCACGCACACCTGGGAGGAGCGCTGGGACACCCTGCGCATGGTGGCCGAAGCGGGCATGGAGGTCTGCTGCGGCGGCATCATCGGCATGGGGGAGACGGTCGAGCAGCGCGCGGAGTTCGCCGGGCAGCTGGCCGAACTGGACCCGCACGAGGTGCCGATGAACTTCCTCATCCCGCAGCCGGGCACCCCGTACGAGCACTACGAGATCGTCGAGGGCAAGGACGCGCTGCGCACCGTCGCCGCGTTCCGGCTGGCCATGCCGCGCACCATGCTGCGCTTCGCCGGCGGCCGTGAGCTGACCCTCGGTGACCTCGGCGCCGAGCAGGGCATGCTGGGCGGGATCAACGCCATCATCGTCGGCAACTACCTGACCAACCTCGGCCGCCCGGCCGGGCGCGACCTGCAGATGCTCACCGAGCTGAAGATGCCGGTCAAGGCGCTGAGCGACTCGCTGTGAGCCAGCCGGCGTTCTGTGTCCACTGTGGACAACCCGAGGCCGGGGACCACAGCGCCTGCCGCACCCCGCGCACCGCGCTGGAGCCGCCGCGGTTCTGCGCGCGCTGCGCGCGGCGGATGGTGGTGCAGGTGACCCCGGTCGGCTGGACCGCGCGCTGCAGCAGGCACGGCGAACTCACCGGTTAAGCTCTCCGCACCGTAGTTATGGAGGTACACCGGTGGCTGATCCTTCGGTCGGGGTGCGGCCCGCGCACCACTTCTTCACCGTGCCGCGGGAGCGGCCGAAGGTGGTGGTGGCCGCGGACGTCCTGCCCGCGGTGACCGTGCTGTCGATGGTGATGCTCACCGGGATCCCGCTGGCCGCGCTGTGGTCGGTGCTGGCGCCGCCGCAGCGCGTGCGCGTGGTTTCGGCCACCGAGGACCCGATCCCGCTGCAGCTGGAGAGCTGGCACCGCTTCGACGACCTGGCCGTGTTCGCCCTGCTGGCCTTCGGCACGGGCATCCTGGTCGGCGTGGTGGTGTGGCTGCTGCGCGAGCGGCGCGGGCCGGTGGTGCTGCTGGCCGCGGTCGGCGGTTCGGTGCTGGCCTGGTGGCTGGCGTCCATGCTCGGGCCGGGCACCTTCGCCGGGATGCTCTACGAGGTCGCCGCCGCGCCCCAGGTGGGTGACGTGCTGGAGACCGCGCCGGTGCTGGAGTCGCCGTGGGTGCTGCTGGCGCAGCCGCTGGCGGTGGCCGCCACCTACGGCCTGCTGGCCGGCTGGAACGGCCGGGACGACCTCGGCCGCAGGCTCGGCTGAAATTCGCCTGATCGGCAGCGCGGCCCGCCCGGTTTCCGTAGGCTGGCCGCAACCGAGGGAGGGCTTCATCACATGACCGACGACGTGGTTTCCGGCTCGAACGGGCGCATCCGCTTTCCGGGCATCAGCCCGCGCGCCTACGAGCACCCGGTCGACCGGGGCGCGCTGGCCACGCTGCGCACCATTCCCGGGTTCGCCGAGGTGCTCAAGGCGGTGGCCGGGTTCTTCAGCGAGCGCGGTGAGCGGCTGATGGCGCTGGCGTCGTCGATCCGGGTGGGGGAGAAGCAGTACCCGGAGCTGCACCAGCTGCGCCTGGAGTGCGCGCAGGCGCTGGACATCTCCCCGGTGCCGAACGTCTTCGTCGCGCAGGACCCGTCGGTCAGCGCGTACACCATCGGCATGGACGAGCCGTTCATCGTGCTCAGCACCGGGCTGGTGGAACTGCTCGACACCAACGGCCTGCGCTTCGTCATCGGCCACGAGATGGGGCACGTGCTCTCCGGGCACGCGGTGTACCGGACCATGCTGATCCGGCTGATCAGCATGCAGATGTCGATGTCGTGGACCCCGGTCAGCGCGTTCGGGCTGCGGGCGGTGATCGCCGCGCTGAAGGAGTGGTACCGCAAGTCGGAGCTGTCCTGCGACCGCGCCGGGCTGCTGTGCGGGCAGGACCCGGCGGCCGCGCTGCGGGTGCACGTGCTGATGGCGGGCGGGATCGACCCGTCGCGCATCGACATCCCGTCGTTCCTGCAGCAGGCCGAGGAGTACGAATCGGTCGACGACATCCGCGACAGCCTGCTGAAGCTGCGCAACGTGGAGCACATGTCGCACCCGCTGGCCGTGGTGCGGGCCGCGCAGCTGCAGAAGTGGGCGGCGTCGGCGGAGTACCGCGCGATCCTGGCGGGCGACTACCCCCGCCGCGACGCCGATGCCCCGTCGAGCACCTGGTCCGAAGACATCCGTTCGGCCGCGAAGTCGTACAAGGACTCGTTCAGCAATTCGAGCGACCCGCTGGCCAAGGTGTTCACCGACGTCGGGGAGGCGCTGTCGGGGGCCGCGGGCAAGGTGTTCGGCAAGTTCGGCAACCGCTCCGGCAACGGCGAGCCCACCACCTCCTGACGCTCCGCCGTTCCCGCAGCCAGGCGGCTGAATCCGGCATTCGCGGCCCCTCGGGTTCGCGGGGCCTCACGCCCGCGCGCTGGGATCTCGGGCGCTTGGGCTGGGAACTCGCGTTCGCGACCAGCTCCGCGTTCGGGCTAGTTCAGGCTCGCCGGGCGGGTCAGGGCCGTCAGTTCCGCCGGTGGCGCGGGCACGGCCCGCAGTGCGGTGAGGAAGCCCGCCTCCCGGGTGAGCAGGCGGCAGACGTCCCGCAGGCGGCGAAGCGGCTGCGTTTCCTCCAGCAGTGCCTGCCGGTCGTCCAGCGGGAGCAGGCAGTCGATCGCCAGCTGGTAGGCCAGGTCGGTGAGCGGGGTGTCGGCGGGCGGCTCGGTCCAGGCGTCGTGCTCCCAGGCCGAGCGGCAGTACCGCCGGTGCGCGGCCCGCGCGACCTGCGCCATGCGCGCGCCCGCGTCCGCCGAGCCGCGGGGCAGGGGCGTGTCCGCCACCCATTCGACCGTGCCCACCAGGTACGGCGCGGCCTCGGTGTCGAGCTCCAGCAGCCGGAACCGCTGCTGCCCGGTGGTGACCACGTCGAACCGCCCGTCCGGCAGCCGCTTGGCCTCGCGCAGGCGGGTGGTGCAGCCGATGGGGTGGAGCTGGTCGAGCCCGGTGACCTCCCGCGTCAGCGACGTGCGCAGGGCGATCACGCCGAACTCCTGGCCCGGGACCGTCCCGGTGACCAGGTCCACGGTGAGCTGCCGGTACCGCGGCTCGAAGATGTGCAGCGGCAGGTGCGCCCCCGGCAGCAGCACGGTCTGCAGCGGGAACAACGGCAAGGTCGTCGTTCCCGTACTGTCTCCCGCTGCGCCCTCGGCCACGGGTACACGGTACGACGAAGCCGACCGGCGCGCAGGCCATCACTCGAATGCCGTGCCGGGCAACGGAAAACGCGCGACCGGTGCGGAGTTATCGCCTGACCGGCGGGGGACGCAGCACGGCGAACGGGTCGGTCACCTGGATTCCCTTGCAGGCGAAGGAGAACAACGCGGCCGGACGGCCACCGCTGCGGCCGGACGGCGCGGTCTCGCCGGTCGGTTCGAGCAGCCCGCGGCGGGCCAGCACGCGCTGCAGGTTGGTCGCCGAAATCTTGTAGCCGAGCGCCGCGGAGTACAGCCCGCGCAGCTCCGAGATGGTGAACACGTCCGGGGCGAGCGCGAAGCCGAGGTTGGTGTAGCTCAGCTTGGACCGCAGCCGGTCCCGCGCGCGCAGCGCGATCTCGGCGTGGTCGAAGGCGGTGCGGGGCAGTTCGGCCACCCGGTGCCACGAGGTGTCCTCCGGCACCTCCGGGTCCACGTCCGAGGGCACCAGCCCGAGGAACGCGGTGGCCACCACCCGCGGCCCCGGCACCCGGTCCGGCGTGCTGAACACGGCGAGCTGCTCCACGTGCTTGAGCTGCTTGACGTCGACCTTCTCGGCGAGCTGGCGCCGGATGGAGGTTTCCACGTCCTCGTCGGGCCGCAGCCTGCCGCCCGGCAGCGACCACCGGCCGATGTGCGGATCGAGGGCGCGGCGCCACAGCAGCACCTGGAGTGTGTCCGATCGCACTTGCAGCACCGCCGCCAAAACCTCGTGTGCCAGGGGGGCGCTGCTGTTAATATGGCTCCGCACGGTTTTCGATTGTAAGGCGAAAACCCGCGTCAGTCTAGGAGGGCCACCATGGCCGGCACGACGACCCTGCGGGCGAGCGAACTGCCCGAAACCGACCTCATCCCGTTCGGCGGGGTGGAGCCGGACGCGAGCTGGGCGGAGGAGGTGCGGCGGCTCGCCGAGGAGCGCGACGCCGTGCTGCTCGCGCACAACTACCAGGTCCCGGCGATCCAGGACGTCGCCCACCACACCGGCGACTCACTCGCGCTGAGCCGGATCGCAGCCAGCAGCGACGCCTCGACCATCGTCTTCTGCGGGGTCCACTTCATGGCCGAGACGGCCAAGATCCTGTCCCCGGAGAAGACCGTCCTGATCCCGGACGCGCGGGCGGGCTGCTCGCTGGCGGACTCGATCACCGGCGAGCAGCTGCGGGCCTGGAAGGCCGAGCACCCCGGAGCGGTGGTGGTCTCGTACGTCAACACCACGGCCGAGGTCAAGGCCGAGACCGACATCTGCTGCACCTCGTCGAACGCGGTGGACGTGGTCGCCTCCATCCCCGCCGACCAGGAGGTCCTCTTCCTGCCGGACCAGTTCCTCGGCGCCCACGTCAAGCGCGTGACCGGCCGGGAGAACCTGCACGTCTGGGCGGGCGAGTGCCACGTGCACGCCGGGATCAACGGTCCCGAGCTGGCCGCGCGGGCCGCCGCGAGCCCGGAGGCCGACCTGTTCATCCACCCCGAGTGCGGCTGCGCCACCTCGGCGCTCTACCTGGCGGGCGAGGGCGCGGTGGCCCCGGACCGGGTCAAGATCCTGTCCACCGGCGACATGGTCCACGAGGCGAAGGCGACCAGCGCGGGCTCGGTGCTGGTGGCCACCGAGATCGGCATGCTGCACCAGTTGCGCAAGGCCGCACCGGGCATCGACTTCCGCGCGGTGAACGACCGCGCCTCCTGCCGGTTCATGAAGATGATCACCCCGGCCGCCCTGCTGCGCTGCCTGCGCGAGGGGCTCGACGAGGTCGACGTCGACGTCGAGACCGCCGCGCGCGCCCGTGCCTCGGTGCAGCGGATGATCGAGATCGGGCAGCCCGGCGGCGGCGAATGAGCCAGCCGGTTACTGCTCGTGAGGCGAAAACCACACCCCGCTGGGAGGCGGCCGCCGATCTCGTGGTGATCGGCAGCGGCGTCGCCGGGCTCACCGCCGCGTTGCGCGGCCGGGCGCTCGGGTTGCGGGTGCTGGTGGTCACCAAAGCGGCGGTCGAGGACGGCAACACGCGCTGGGCCCAGGGCGGCGTCGCGGTGGTGCTGCCCGGTGAGCACGACGACGGCGATTCGGTGGCCAAGCACGTCGAGGACACGCTGACCGCCGGAGCCGGGCTCTGCGACGAGGCCGTGGTGCAGTCGATCCTCGACGGCGGGCCGGGTGCGGTGGCGCGCCTGCGCGAGGCCGGGGCGCGGTTCGACGCCGGTGCCGGCGGCGGGCTGGCCCGGACCCGCGAGGGCGGCCACTCCACCTTCCGCGTGATCCACGCCGGGGGTGACGCGACGGGGGCCGAGGTGGAACGCGCGCTGGTCGCGGAAGCCACCGGGGTGCGGCTGCCGGTGCTGGAGCGGCACGTGGCGGTCGACGCGCTGCGCACGCCGTCGGGCGCGGTGGCCGGGGTGTCCGTGCTCGACCCGGACGGGGTGCTCGGCGTGGTCCGCGCCCCCGCCGTGCTGCTGGCGACCGGCGGTCTCGGGCAGCTGTACCAGGTCACCTCCAATCCCGAACCGGCCACCGGCGACGGCCTGGCGCTGGCGTTGCGCGCCGGGGCGCAGGCGGCCGACGTGGAGTTCGTGCAGTTCCACCCGACCGTGCTGTTCACCCCGGGGGCGCGCGGGCGCTGCCCGCTGGTCAGCGAGGCGGTCCGGGGTGAGGGCGCGCGGCTGGTCGACGGGGCGGGCGAACTGGTCATGCCCGGCGTGCACCCGCTCGGTGACCTGGCGCCGCGGGACGTGGTGTCGGGGGCGATCACCCGCCGCCTGGCCGAGGCGCCCGGCGGCATCGACGACCACGTGTTCCTCGACGCCACCCGGATCACCGGGTTCGCCAAGCGGTTCCCGACCATCCACGGGTTCGCCGTGGCCGCCGGGGTCGATCCGCTCCGTGAGCCGATCCCGGTCGCGCCCGCCGCGCACTTCGCCTGTGGTGGTGTGGTGACCGACACGACCGGGCGCACCGGGGTGACCGGGCTGTACGCGGCGGGTGAGGTGGCCAGGACCGGGCTGCACGGGGCCAACCGGCTGGCGTCGAACAGCCTGCTGGAGGGCCTGGTGCTGGGGGAGCGGGTGGCCGAGGCCGCGGCCGCCGACCTGGCCGCCGGTGTGCTGGCCGATCCGCGGCACGGACTGGCCCCGGAGGGCAGGCACGTCGAAGCGGCCGAGCGGGATTCGCTGCAGCGCGCGATGAGCCGCTACGCCGCGATCGGCCGGGACGCCGAGGGCCTCGCGGTACTCGGTTCGGTGCTCGACCTGTCCACCACGGACAGTCCACTCCGGACACAGGCGGAGGTGGAGGACGCGGCGCTGACGCTGGCGGCGCAGGCACTGGCCGCGGCGGCCGCGCGGCGCACCGAATCCCGGGGTTGCCACGTGCGGCTGGACTTCCCCGGCCGCGACGAGCGGGGCTGGCAGCGGAGCCAGCTGATCCGGCTGAGCCCGTCGGGGCAGCCGGTGCTCGCCGATCCGATCCTGCAGGAGGTGGTGGCGTGAAGGAGCTGACGCAGCGGGTCCTGGCCGACGCCGGGCTCGACGTGACCGACGTGCTCCGGGTGGTCGACACGGCGCTCGCCGAGGACCTGCGGTACGGCGCCGACGCGACCACGCTGGCGACCGTGCCCGAGGGGGCGGTTGCCACGGCGTCCTTCACCCCGCGCGTGGCGGGCACGCTGGCGGGCGTCGGGGCGGCGCTGGCCGTGCTCGACCGGGTGCTCGACGAGTACGAGGTGCTGGACCGGCGCGTGGACGGGACCAGGCTGGCCGCCGGCGAACCGGCGCTGGTGGTGCGGGGGCCGGTGCGCGGGCTGCTGACCGCCGAGCGGACGGCGCTGAACCTGCTGTGCCACCTGTCCGGCGTGGCCACCACCACCGCGGCCTGGGTGTCCGAAGTGGAGGGTACGGGCTGCGCGATCCGCGACTCCCGCAAGACCCTGCCGGGCCTGCGCCTGCTGGAGAAGTACGCGGTGCGGTGCGGTGGCGGGGTGAACCACCGGTTCGGCCTCGGCGACGCGGTGCTGATCAAGGACAACCACGTGGTGGCGGCGGGTTCGGTCACCGCGGCGCTGGACGCCGCGCGGGCGCACGCCGCCGAACTGGCGTGCGAGGTCGAAGTGGACGACCTGGCGCAGCTGGAGGAGGCGTTGCGGGCGGGGGCCGACGAGGTGCTGCTCGACAACTTCACCCCCGCCCGGTGCGCCGAGGCCGTCCGCCTGCGCGACTCCCTCGGGGTGAAGGCGCGCCTGGAGTCCTCGGGCGGGCTGCGGCTGGAGAACGCGCGGGAGTACGCGGTAACGGGGGTCGACTACCTCGCGGTCGGGGCGCTGACGCATTCCGCGGCGGCGTTGGACCTCGGCGTGGATCTGGGGTAGGAGGGGCAAAAATACCCGCGCGGCGAGGGCACCGCGCGGCTTAGGGTCGCCGCGTGAGGTGGTGGAGCGCGGTGTCGGCCGTCCTGGTGGCGGCGACGGTGCTCACCCCTGGCGCGGCGGCCCAGCCGCCCGCCGAGCAGAACACCTGCGCCAACCCGTCCGGGGTGTACCCCGGTGCGGTGCCGTGGGGGCAGCGGGTGGTCGACGCCTCGCGGGTGTGGCCGCTGACCGACGGCTCGGGGCAGACGGTCGCCGTGATCGGCACCGGTGTGGACGCCGACAACGCGCAGTTCGCACCGGGGCAGGTGCTGCCGGTGCGCGGGATCGGCGCGGGCGCCACCGCCCCGGCGCCCGACTGCGACGGCCGCGGCACGGTCGCGGCCGGCATCGTGGCCGCGCGGCAGCACCGGTCGACCACCTTCGCCGGGGTGGCGCCGGGCGCGAAGGTCCTGCCGGTGCGTTACCTGCGGCCGGGCAGCAACGCCGGCGACAACGCCGATCCGGACGCACTGGCCGCGGCCATCATCACCGCCGCCGACGCGAAGGCGGGCGTCATCCTGGTCGCCGTGCCGTCGCCGGTGGACTCGCCCGCGTTGAACGCCGCGGTCAACGACGCGCGGCGACGGGGTTCCGTGGTGATCTCGGCGGCCGCGGCCAAGGAGGACGGCACCGTCACATACCCGTCGGCGACGCCGGGTGTGCTCGCCGTCGGGTCGTTGAACCAGCAGATGCAGCCGGTGCAGCGGGAGGCGGGCAGGCACCTGTCGCTGTCCGCGCCCGGGGCGGAGCTGGTCAGCGTTTCGGCCGGGGGACAGGGGAAGCTCGCGCACCGCTGGCCGGTGACGGACCCGTCGATGGCGGGCGCCTACGTCGCGGGGGTGGCGGCGCTGCTGCGGGCCTACCACCCGGAACTGACGCCCGACCAGGTGATCACCCGGCTGACGCTGACCGCGAACCGCCCACCCGGCGGCACCCACGACCCGCGTCGCGGCTGGGGCCTGGTCGATGCCTACACCGCGGTTTCCGCCGACATCCCGCCGAACGCGGTCGGCCCGGGTGGCCCGGTTCCGCCGCCGGTCGCGGGCGCGATCGTGCCCGCCGCCGCTCCGGCTCGGCCGCCGGTGAACGAGGCCGCCGGTGTGGTGGCGATCGCGGGTGTGGGGGTGGCGGCTTTGGTCGGTCTGGTGGTGGCGGCGTTCCGGCGGGGTCGTTCGCGGGGCTGGCGACCAGGCCGCCGACGGGTGAGTTAGGTGGCTTCCGCCTGTTGGGCTGGTGGATTTTGATGGCCTGGTGCCGCTGCCGCCATTGGTTGCGGGTGTGATCGTGCTTGTGTCGCTCCGGTTCGGCTGCTGGTGAGTGGGGCCGCCGCTGTTGGGGTGGCGGTCTGGTTGCCGCTGGGAGAGTCAGGTGGTGGCTTCCGCCTGTTGAGGGGTGTTTGAGCAGGTGGGCATGGTGATCGGTGCCGCCGGTGGCAGGGGAGATCGTGCCTGCCACCGCTCCGGCTTCGCCCCCCCGGTGAACGAGGCTGCGGGTGTGGCGGCCCGGTTGCCGGCGGCGAGTCAGGTGAGTGGCTTCCGCCTGTTGAGCGGTGCGGTCAGAGCAGGTGGGCGTTGGTGGCGCGCACGGCGGGAGCCAGGTCCGGTAGTTCGATGACGGTCACCCCGGCGGCGGACAGGGTTTCGGCGCCCACGCAGTCGACGAAGACGGTGGGTTCGCGCCAGGCGAAGACCACCCGGCGGATGCCGGACTCCAGGATCAGCGTGGTGCAGGTCTTCGGGCGGGAGCTGCGGGTGCTGCACGGCTCCAGCGACGTGTACATGGTCGCGTCCGAGAGGTCGCCGGAGAGCTTGGCGAGGGCGGCCTCTTCGGCGTGGTCGTGGGGGTCGGTTTCCCCGGAGTGCCCGGTGGCCAGCACGGTGCCACCGGCATCGGTGATCACCGCGCCGACGCGGAAGGTGGTCGACGGCGGGCACCGGTCGCCCAGTGCGATGGCCTCGGCGAGCAGCGCGCGGTCATCCATCACGGCCCACCAGGTAACGCAGCAGCACCAGGTCCCCGCTCTGCCGCGCCTCGGCCAGTGCCATCGGCCGGGCCGGCGACTGCGGGAAGGGAGCCGGGTGCACGAATCGCGGGGCGTCGGCGTCGCCGATGAAGAACGGGGCGTAGACCAGGTGGATTTCGTCGACCACGTCGGCGGCCAGGAATTGCGTGTGCACCTGGCCGCCACCTTCGACCATCAGCTTCTCCACGCCCCGCTCGGACAGATCAGCCAGCGCGTGCGTCAAACCACCGGAAGCGATCACGGAAGCGGAATCGCCCAATCGCGAGGAAAGTTCCGGCACCACCCCGGGGGGAGCGTAAACCAGTTTCGGGACATCACCCGTGGTGAAGAAAAGCGAAGCCGGATCCAGTGAACCGCTGCGGGTGAAGGTCACCTTCACCGGGGACGGGGTCCGGCCGGAGCGGACCCGTTCTTCCCGCCGCGCCGCCGAGCGGACCAGCAGGCGGGGGTTGTCGGCGCGGATGGTGCCCGCGCCGACCAGGATGGCGTCGGCGGCCGCCCGCTCGGCGTCCACCCGGTCCCAGTCGTCCGCATCGGACAGGACGAGCCGGGTGGCGCTGGTGTCGTCGATGCACCCGTCGAGCGAGGCGGCTACCGACAGCAGTACGTGTGGCCTTGGCACCAGGCCACCGTACCGCCGCTCACCGCTGGGCGTCCGGCTCCTCGCCGATCACCGACGGCGCTACCACCGACGATTCCCCCCAAACGTCCTCGGTCTCCACCAGCCAAGGCGGGATCCGCCTGCCGGAGCCCATGTCGCCGGCCCCCATGCCACCCATCGGCATGAACGGCATCATCGGCATCATGCCCTTCGCCGCGGCGGCACCGGCCGCCCCGGCGGCACCACCGGCCAGCCCGGACGCCGCACTGCCCGCCGCACCGGCACCGGCCATGCCGGGTGCCGCGGCCGCACCGTCGCCGGGGCTGCCGAGATCGACCCCGCCGACCCCGCCGACCCCACCGCCGCCGAGGCCGCCCACGCTGCCACCGCCGATCGGCACCCCGCCGCCACCACCGGCCGCCGCACCGCCGAAGCCGTCGCCGAGCTTGCCGGAACCGGTGCCGTCACCACCGCCGGGCAGCTTCTCGTCGCCGTCCTTCTTGCCACCGGCCCACGGCGGCACCTTCGGCATGATCGAACCGAAGCGGCCGAAGGCGGCGGCCGACGCGGCGGCCAGCCCGGCGGTGAACATGTTGCCGAACAACGGGCTGGACGGCTTCGGCTGGTCCGACGGCGGAACCGGCTGCGTGCCGTCACCGGGCAGCAGGGTCTGCGGTGCCCCCGGCTGCACGGAAACGCCGCCGGGGGGCACCGGCCCGGGCGCGGTCCCACCGCCACCACCGGCCCCGCCACCGGGGGTGCCCGGCCCGGGAACGGGCGGGGTGACGGCCGCGTTCGGCGACGCCGGGATCGACTCCTCGGCGGCGGTGTAGTCGCCGGCGAGATCGGTCATCACCTGGATCGCCTTGCTGTGCGCGGCGTTCGCGGCGTTCGCCGCCTGCTGCTGGGCTTCGACGTTGCCGATCGCGGTGGCCCGGCGCTGCGCGGCGGCCTGCACCAGCTCCGGCGACGCGTCCGCCGGCAGCAGCGGCGGGTTCACCGCCAGCGACAGGTCGGCGGGCGAGACCTCCGGCACGTTCACCGGCGGCGGCATCTCCGCCTTCGCGGTGTCCAGCTCGTCGGCCGCGTCCTCGAGCAGGTGCCGCATGGCAACCGCGGTCTGCCCGACCTTGCGGATGCCGCCCACCAGGTCGTCGATCATGATCTTGTACTTGTCCGCGGCGCCACCGGTCCAGTGGCCCTCGAACTCGGACAGCTGTGAGGTCAGGTTCTCGGCCTGCTCGAACAGGCCGAAGCCAGCCGCCCGCCACTTCTCCGCCGCCGCGCGGGCGCCGCCGGAGTCCCCGGCGTGCAGCATCGCGTACAGCTGCTGGTGGCTGAACGAACCGAAGTTGGTGCGCGCGTTCATCCCTTGGCCCCCTTGCCGTCCCCGCCGCCGAGCAGGTTGCCGATGCCCGCGACGATGCCGCCGATCACGTTGCCCGCGGTCACGTGCAGATCGGTGGCGACGCTCTGGTCGGCCTGCTGGTAGCCCTCGGCCACGGTGTGGGTGACGTCCTGGGCGAAGGTGATCGCGCCCTTGACCTGGTCGAGCAAACCCTGCATCTCGGCGACCGCGGCGTGGTGCGCTTCGGCGAGGGAACTCGCTTCGCCGAACTCCCCGAACCGCAGCGGCTCACCGCCGAGGGTGAGCAGGAAGTCGTTCGGCTTGGTCATGCACTCGAGCTGGATCTCCAGCTCCCTGGCGAAGTCCTTCAGGGACTCCAGGTGAACGTAGTACGACCGGTCTTGCATCCCGACTCCCTCGTTCTCCTTCACAAATCAGGGACGGCAGGCCGGACGGCCGGTGCGAGTGGGGGGTGGGCTCGCACCGGCCGGCCGGGATACTCCGCCGGTCACACGGCGAAGTAGTTGGTGTTCCGGTTCTCCAGCGCGTACTGCAGGTCGTGCGCTTCGCCCACCTTGCCGCCGAACTGCGCGATGATCGCGACGATGTCGGCGGTGGCCTGGCGGAGCCGGGTTTCCGAGGCTTCGGCGGCCTGACCGGCCGAGCTGCCAGAGGCGTACCAGGTGGCCTTGATCGGCTGCAGGTTCTGCTGCAGCGTCTCCAGGTGCGTGGTCAGCTGCTTGGCCTTCTCCGCCAGCGAGGCGGAGCTGAACTGCAGCGCGTTGAAGTTGACTTCGACCATGTCGGCCATGTCGGATTCCCCTCTGGGTCAGTTCGCGCCGGACAGGCGGCCGAGCACGGAGCCACCGGCGTCGGAGGCGAGGCTGGAGACGCTGTGCAGCTGCTGCGCCACGTCGGCGTCACCGCTGCCGTAGTTGTGGAAGCTCTGGTTGACCAGGCTGGACATGGTGTCCAGCTCGCGGACGGCCAGCGCCATCTTCTCCTGCAGCCTGCGCTGCAGGTCCCAGAACGCCACCGCCTGGTCGCCCTTGTAGTTGCGCAGCGTTTCGGTCAGCTCCGCTTCCAAGCTGGCCATGGTGGTCTTGGCGCTCGAAGCGGTTTCCTCGAACCCCTGGACCGCACGCGTCATGGCCGCGGCATCACTCTGGTAGCCGGCACTGCTCACGGGCTGGCCACCTCCTCTCAACTCGCGGGAAAGATCTCCGGGAGAGCCAGAGCTGAAGTTCTTCTCCGGCTCGTTGCGAATCACACGCTAGAAAAGCCGCCAGTACGTTCAAACGGCACAACTGCCGGTCGCGGTGGCGGTACTTGTACCCACGGCTCAGTCCGCCGGGGGTGTCCAGGCCACCTGCAGCAGCCCGGTGCCGAGCCGCCTGCTGACCAGCGTGCCCCGTCCCGGCGGCAGCGGACCGGCCTTGACGTCGCCGATCAGCGGTCCCTCGTCCTTGGACCCGGACATCACCAGGCCCGGCGAGCCGAGTTCGCGCACGCGCTGCACCACCGGCTCGAACAGGGCCCGCCCGGCGCCACCGGCACCCCGCGCGATCACCAGGTGCAGCCCGATGTCCCTGGCCTGCGGCAGGAACTCCAGCAGCGGCAGCAACGGGTTCTTGCCCGCGGTGGCCACCAGTTCGTAGTCGTCGACGAGCACGAACAGCTCCGGGCCGGTCCACCAGGACCGGTTGCGGAGTTGCTCGGCGGTCACGTCCGGGCCCGGCAGTCGCAGGCGCATGGCTTGCACCACCTCGCTGATCAGGCCGCTCAGCGTGGGTTCCGAGCCCGCGTAACCGAGCAGGTGCCGCCCGCTGACCGCGTCGAGCAGGCCGCGCCGGTAGTCGGCGACGATGATCGCCGCGTCGTCCGCCGGATAGGCTGCCATGATGCCCTGCCCGATCGTGCGCAGCAGTGCGCTCTTGCCCGCTTCGACGTCGCCGAAGGCCAGGAAATGGGGATCCGCGGCGAAATCCAGCAGCACCGGTGCCAAAGTGGACTCCGCGATGCCGAGCGTGACCAGGCGCGGCGGGGCCGCGGGCAGGCTGTCGAGATCGATCTTCGGCGGCAGCAGGCGCACCTGGGGTGCCTGCCCGCCGCGCCACGACTCGCTGATCCGGCGCACCAGGTCCGTGGCGCCCACGCCGATCGTGCCCGCGCGCTGGTCGCCGTCGATGCGGGGGAGCGCGCCGAGGAAGTGCAGCTTGTCCTGGGTGATGCCGCGGCCGGGGGCCTCGGCCGGCACGTTGCGGGCCACCTTGCGGTCGATCAGCGAGTCACCCGCGTCACCGAGGCGCAACTCGAAGCGGGTGCCGATGGCGTCACGCAGCTGCGCGCGCACGCCCATCCAGGTGTTCGCCGAAATCACCACGTGGATGCCGAAGCCGAGGCCGCGGGCGGCCAGCCCGGTGATCTGCTCCTCCAGCTGCTCGTAGTCCTTGCGCACGGTGGCCCAGTCGTCGACCACCAGGAACACGTCGCCGAACTCGCGGCCGTCGGTGCTCTCGGTGAACTCGGCGCGCCGGTTGCGGAATTCCGCGGCCGACTCGATCCCGTTGGCGGAGAAGAACTCCTCGCGTTGTTCGAGCAGCGTGGTCACCTCGGCGACCACCCGGCGGCAGCGCTGCGCGTCGCGCCGGGTGGCGTACCCGGACACGTGCGGCAGCCCGGCCACCGGTGACAGCGCACCACCACCCATGTCGAGCAGGAAGAACTGGGCCTCGGCCGGGGTGTGCGTCAGCGCCAGCACGCCGATCACCGCCCGCAGCAGCGTGCTCTTGCCGGTCTGCGGCGCACCGACCACGAGGGCGTGCCCGCCCGCGCCGGAGAAGTCCGCCCAGAGCAGGTCGCGCCGCTGCTCGATCGGCTTGTCGACCAGGGCCACCGGTACGGTCAGGCGGCCGTTGCCGCCCCAGCCGACCGGGCACAGGCCGCGGTCCGGGTCCTCGCCCAGCGGCGGCAGCAGCTGGTCCAGCGTGGGCGGTTCGGCCAGCGGTGGCAGCCAGATCTGGTGCGCGGCGGGACCGTCGAGCCGGGACAGCATGGCGTCGATGACCGTTTCGCCGGTGCTTTCGGCGGGTTCGGTCCGGACCACTTCCTCGTCGTCCCGTGGTTCGACCGGGGCGGGCGAGCTGACCGGGCCGAGGGTGAACGGCACGAGGTGCTGCTCGGGAGCCCCCCGTTCACGCACCACCACCCGCGGCGGCAGTTCACCGGAGACGTAGGCGGCCTTCAACCGGATCAGCGAGTCGGTGTCGGCCTTGAGGTAGGCCGAACCGGGCACCGGTGGCAGCTGGTAGGCGTCGGCGACCCCGAGCACCGCACGGCTTTCGGAGGCGGAGAAGGTGCGCAGGCCGATCCGGTAGGACAGGTGCGAGTCGAGGCCGCGCAGGCGCCCCTCTTCGAGCCGCTGGGAGGCCAGCAGCAGGTGGATGCCGAGGCTGCGGCCCAGCCGTCCGATGGAGACGAACAGGTCGATGAACTCCGGCCGGGCGGAGAGCAGTTCGCTGAACTCGTCGATGATGACCAGCAGCGACGGCAGCGGCCGCAGGTTCGCCCCGGCTTCACGGGCCCGTTCGTAGTCGCGGGCGGAGGCGTAGTTCCCGGCCGCGCGCAGCAGTTCCTGCCGCCGGATCACCTCGCCGTTGATCGCGTCCGCCATGCGGTCGACCAGGATGAGCTCCTCGGACAGGTTGGTGATCACCGCGCAGGTGTGCGGCAGGCCGGTCATGCCGGCGAAGGTGGCGCCGCCCTTGAAGTCGATCAGCGCCAGGTTCAGCCGTTCCGACGAGTGCGTCACGGCGAGCGCGGTGACCAGGGTGCGCAGCAGCTCGCTCTTGCCGGACCCGGTGGCGCCGATGACCAGCCCGTGCGGGCCCATGCCGCCCTCGGCGGACTCCTTGAGGTCCAGTTCGACCGGGCGCCCGTCCGGGTCCACCCCGAGCGGCACGCGCAGCCGGTCGCGGGCGGCCCGCGGCGCCCAGGTGATCGCGGTGTCCACGTCACGCGGATCGCCGATGCCGAGCAGTCCGGACAGGCCGAAGGTGGACGACATCGGGTTGTCACCGGTGACCACGGTGCCGACCTGGTGCAACGCGGTGAGCCGCCGCGCCAGCGCTTCGGCGGCGCCGGCGTCCAAACCGTCCGGTACGCCGAGGAAGCCGAGCTGCTGCTCGCTGCCCTCGCCGACCACCATGCCCAGCTGGGTGCGGTCGGTGTGCAGGCACAGCGTGCGGTCGCTGGGCACCGCGCTCGGCTCCTCCCGGCCGACGTCGAGCACGGTGACCCCGTGCTTGCCGCCGTGGGGCATCAGCCGGGTGTCGCCCTCGGTCTTGCCGCCGTCCACCACCAGCACGAGGTGCGGCAGGTCGTGGCCGAGACCGGGGGCGCGGGTGAACGCCGCGCGCTCGCCGAGGTCCTGGCCCAGCGCGCCGGCCAGGGTGGCCAGGTCGGCGGCGACCAGCCGGGCCGGGCCCGCCGCGTCGGTACCGGCGCTGGAGGCCGCGTGCGGCAGCCACTTCAGCCACTCCCACTCGGCCTGGCGGTCCGGCGGCGCGCACAACGCGATGCGCAGGTCGTTCGGTGAGTGGAAGGTGGCCAGCTGCGCCAGCACCGCCCTGGCCAGGTCGAGCACCTCGCCCCGGCGCCCGCTCAGCGAAACCGTGGCGAACGAGCGCAGCGAGATGGCCACCGGCAGACCGTTCACTGTGGAATAGGTGCGGATGAAGTGCCGCAGGCTGGTCGAGGACACCGGGTCGAGGTCCTCCAGCGGCACCGTCTGCGGTGCCTTGAGCGGGGTCATCAGCCGCTGCGGGCCGGTGCCCACGCGCACCTGGCCGAAGTGCCCGTCGAGCCGCCGCCGGTCCCACAACCGGCCGGCGGTGACGTAGGCCCACAGGTCGGCGGGCTCGGGCTGCGCGGAGATCATCGCCGAACGCTGGTTGTCCGCGATGTCGCGCACCTGCCCGCGCAGGCCGGCCAGGTAGCGCTGGTAGTCGCGGCGCTCCTCGTTGATCTGCGCCTTCTTCTGCTGCCCGCCCCTGGCCAGCGACATCACGATCATGCCGCCCATCGCGGTGATGAACAGGGCGCCGAAGACCCAGGTCATCGCGCCGCCGTCACGTCCGATGTAGACGAAGGACATGGCACCCATGCCGAGCATCATCGGCAGGAACAACATCAGCTGGAGCGCGCCACCGGAGCCGCCCTTGGGCAGCATCGGCGGTGACTGCAGGACGATCTCGCTCGGCTGCTCACCCGATAGTGGCAACCGGTCTCGGGCCAGGGTCATCAAACGCCGTTCTTGTTGGTGCGTGTGGGTACTTTGCCGCTCATTTTGGCCACTCGCCAGGCGGTCACGGTGGGTACTTTTGCCGTCCGTCGCCCTTCTCGGCCGTCCTTACGCTGGTCGCGACCGGTGGAAGGAGGGTGATGGGGAGCCAGGAGTTCCGGGCCGAGCCCGAGGCGATGCGCTCGGCGGCGGGCAACGTGGGCGGGATCATCCTCCGCGGGGTCAACTCCGTCGGCGATCTCGAACGGCTCGAAGTACCCCCGGCCTCCTTCGCCGGCATCGGGGACGCCGTGGCGGCGGCGGGCGCGGCGCTGCGGAGCCAGCAGGTCACCGCGGTCCGCACCCTGCTCAACCTCATGCAGGAAGTCAACGACCTGGTGCGCGAGTGCGCCGACGAGTACCAGGCCGCCGACGAGGCGGCCGCGACCGGGTACGGCGGCCGCCCGGCGGGCTCGGGCCCGGTGCTCCCGGCGATCTGGGGCACCCCGGTGGCCGCCGAACTGGCGGCCTGCGCGGTGCGGGACAGCGCCGGCGCGGGTGGGGAACCCGGTTCGGTGGGCAACGTGTTGCGCTATCTGGAACAAGCCGGTCTCGGCGAGCCGGGGGCCGAGTTCACCGACGCGAAGCAGTTCAACGCCTGGCTCGAGGGCAACGCGGACAACCAGGCCAGGGTCGGGGTGATCGAGGTCTACTCGGGCACCGCGCGTGACCTGGGCGACGTACCCGGCGGGGTGCGCGGCGGCGACGTGGTGATCGTCGCGGACACCACCATCGGCGTCGCGGGCAACAACGGCCAGCTGTACAACCACGGCCTGGTGGACTCCGGGGTCCACGGGCCGGCGAAAGTGAGCGTCTACCGACCGGCGTTCGCCTGAATACTTTTCCGGCCCGTGGAGAGAAAAAGAGGTGTGCAGTGTATTTCCCGAATTCCAGTGCGATGGACGCGACGGCGTCGTCCGGCGGGCCGATCACCATTCTGCCGCAGATCGTCACCGGTTCTCCGGAGCAGATCGTCAAGCACGTCGGTGAACTGCTGAAGAAGGCGACCGAGTTCGCCACGCTGCTCAACGAGTTCGCCGGGGCGGCCAAGCAGCTGGAAAAGGTCTGGTCGGGGAAAGCCAGTGAATCCGCGCTGAAGAAGATCGCCGACTCGCTGGCCTCGCTGAACAAGATCATCGACGTGGTGCGCCGCGGGGCGGATCTGCTCGGCATTTCCGGCACGCTGGTGCAGACCGCCCAGCAGGCGTACCGGTCGGTGGTTTCCGCGGTGAACCCGACGGTCGCCTCGCTGATGTCGAACCCGTGGACCTACGGCGCGGCGGTGGCGCTGTCCACCGCCACCAGCGCGTCGCTGAAGGGCTTCATCCAGGCCATCGCGGCGTTGCTGAAGACGCTGGGCGTGGTCGACCTGGCCGGGCAGATCAGCCAGCTGGTCACCATCATCGGCGAGATCGAGAAGCTGTTCGGCGGCGGCGACAAGGGCGCGGGCACCGGCAGCGGGCCGAACAACGGCAGCGTCAGCGGCACCCCGGTGGCGCCGCCGCAGGCCCCGCCCGCGGTGGCCAGCCCGTCCGGCCAGCAGGTGGCGGGCAACGGCGGCCTGCCCGTCGGCGGTTCCGGCGGGTACGGCGCGGGCGGGTACGGCGGTGGCACGGGTGGCGGCTTCGGCGGCGCCGGCGGGGGCACCTCACCCAGCGGGTTCACCAACTACGTGCCGCCCGCGTTGACCGGGTTCACCGGCAACCAGGGCCAGTCGCCCTGGGAGTGGGCCACCGGTGGTGGGGGCACCGCCGGTGGTTCACTGGCCCCCGGCCTGATCGACCCGCGCAACGCCTGGATCCCGGTCGACCCCGGCGCCTCGGCCGGGGTGCCGGCGCAGACGCTGCCCGCACCGGCCGACCCGGCACCCGGTGGCGGCGGTGCCGGTGCCGGTGGTGGCGAGGAGATCGTCATCCGCACCGAGCGCGGTGACGTGGCCACCTCGATCGAGGTGCCGATGGGCCGCGACATCGAACTCGACCTCGAGTTCACCGTGGACGGCAAGCAGTACGAGCAGCACATCGACATCGATGCCGACGGCACCGTGTCGGTCGACCGCTAGAGGGGGCGCAGATGAGCGATCCGTACCAGGTCCCGGACATGAACGCACTGCTGGAGGAGGTCCGCGCGCAGACCGAGCAGGTGCAGCGGATCCAGAAGTCGGTGGAGCGGATGGAGGTGAAGGGCTACTCGCGCGGCAACGAGGTGGTCGCCACGCTGCGCGGCGACGGCCGGTTCACCGACATCAACATCGATCCGGACGCCGTGCGCCGCTTCCCGGCCAGGGAGCTGGGCGAGATCGTGCTCGAAGCGGTCAACAACGGGCTGACCAAGCTCGGTGAGGCCAGCCGGGCCAAGTTCGCGCCGGTGATCGACGCCGCGGGGGCAGCGCAGCAGTGACCGAGACCGTCACCTCCGGCACGACCACCCGCCGGGTCACCGTGGTGACCCCGCTCGCCAGGGTGGATGTGGCGCTGCCGCCGCAGAGCACGCTCGCCGAGCTGGTGCCGCAGCTCGTCCGCCTGGCCGGGGCCGAGGGGCAGGCGCTGCCCGAGCACCCCGGCTGGGTGCTGACCCGGCTCGGCGGCGCGCCGCTGGCCCCCGGGCTGACCGTGGCCGCCGCCGGGATGCGTGACGGCGAAGTGCTCTACCTGACGCCGCGGGAACGCCCGCGCGCGCCGCTGCTGTTCGACGACGTGGTGGACTCGATCGCCAGCGCGAGCGAGTCCGACCGCGAATGGGGCGCCGGCCTGGCCCGCCGCGCCGGGATCACGGCCGCGGTGGTGCTGCTGCTCGGCGCCGCCGTGCTGCTGCAGGCCAGTTTCGCGGGCAGCTTGTTCGCCCCGCTCGGCTGCGGGCTGCTGGCGCTGGTGGCGCTGCTCGGCGGTGGGGCGCTGAGCCGGGCCTACGGCGACGCGCAGGCCGGGGCCGCCACCGCGCTCGCCGGGATCGGTGCGGCCCTGCTCGCCGGGATGTCGGCGTTCCCGCCGCACCCGCTGTTCTCCCTGGAGGCCGGGCCGCTGGGCACCGGGCTCGCCGCGGTGGCGGTGTTCGGCGCGTTGTCCGCGGTGACGGTGGCCGACCGGCTGCCGTGGTTCGCCGCGGTCACCGTCTCCGCCGTGCTCGCCGCGCCCGCGGCGGGCATCGTGCTGCTCACCGGGGTCCGGCCGGTCAGCGCCGCGGGGGTGCTGGCGGTGCTGGCCACCGCGCTGGCCGCGTTCGCGCCGATGCTCGCGCTGCGGCTCGGCAGGCTGCCGCTGCCCCGCGTCCCGGACGACATGGCTTCCTTCCGCGCCGACGAACGCCCGTCGCTCGGCGCCGCGATGGCCGGTCAGACCGCCTACGCGCAACGCCTGCTCACCGGCCTGCTGGTCGCGCTGGGCAGCGTGGTGCTCGGCTGCGCGGTGGTGCTCGTGCTCGACGGCGGGGCGTGGGAGGCCGGTCTGGCCGCGCTGCTCGGCCTGGCCTGGGTGCTGCGGTCGCGGTCCTACGCCGGCGGCCCGCAGCGGCTGGTGCTGATCGCCTTCGGCCTCGCCGTGCTGACCTGCGCCGGTTTCTGGCTGGGCGGCGGCGCCGACCGTTCGCTGGTCTTCGCCGCCGCGCTGGCCGTGGTGCTGGCCGCCGTGGTCTGCCTGGTCTACGCGGCGCGGGTGGCCAAGGGGCACCGCTCGCCGTACTGGTCGCGGTTGATGGACATCGCGGAGTTCGTGGTGCTGCTGTCGCTGGTGCCGATCGTCGGCGTGATCATCGGCGTTTACGAAGCCGTTCGGAACTGAGGGATTTTCGCGAGGTCGCGCCGTTCATCGGGCCGTGGCGCGTCGGGCCGCCCAGCGGCACGGCGTGCCGCGGCCCGATGAACGGCTCAAAGCGACCTCGCCCGCCGCGCCGGAGGCGCGGCCAAGTCACGGCAGGGCCAGCGGGAGGGAGCGGCGGACGTGTTCGGCGTGCCGTCCGTTCACCGCCACCAGCGGCACCCCGCACAGGGTCGGGGAGCCCGACGGCGGGGCGGCGTCGCCGCGGGTGCCGACGCGGACGGTCACCTCGGCCCGTTCCCGCCCGGCGGCCGTCCGGCTCAGCGTGTACGAGACGGTGGTGAACGCCGCCGTCGGCACGTGCCCGGTGACCAGCTTCGGCAGGTCGCGCCCGGACAGCGGCCGGAAGCACGACTGGCGGATGCGGCCCTCGCCGGTGCCCGCCGACCACCAGCGCCAGCCGTCGGTGAACTCCGGGACCTCGGCGCCGAAGTCCGGTTCCGCGCCGAGCGCCACGCGCAGTTCCTCACCGAGTTCCCCGGCTTCGAGCACGGTGCTCTCGTAGCCGGCATCCGCCAGCGCGCCCGCCAGCCCCAGCGCCGCGCTCGCGGTGGTGCGCAGGGCACCCAGCTCACCGCCACCCCTGGCCAGCGCGGCGATCGGCGCGTCGGCGGGGCGGTAGCGCACGGCCAGCCAGCACACCCGCAGCGGCGTCCGCCCCGGCCGCGGCGCGGTCCAGACCACCAGCTGCGCGCTGTCCAGCGGGATGTCGGCCCGGCGGTAGGTGGCGCCGAGCACGTCGAGCAGGGTGGCCACGGCGGGCAGGCCACCACCGGTCAGCCGCACCACCGAGGTCCAGCCGTCGCCGACCCCGGCGATGCCCAGCCGGTTGCCCGCCCGGTCGGTGTGCTGGCGGATCGCGGTCTCGCCGACCAGCGAGTGCATCGGCCCGGCCCCCGCGCGGCGGTCGTCGTGCTGGCGCAGGCGGAACCACAGCCAGGTCCACGCCCAGCCCGCCAGGTGCTTGCCGGTGATCCGCACCGAGGTGGTCAGCACCACCACGACGGCCAGCGCGATCGCGGTGATCGACCACGCGGTGAACCCGTCGGCCAGGCCGTAGGCCGCCACCGCGACCAGCGCGGCGACCTCCCAGAGCGCCACCTGCCGGGCGCGGATCGGCAGGATCCACGGCGCCACGGCCGGGTCGGCGATGGAACCGGGCTCCCGACCCCCAGCCGGGAGCGGCACGGAACTCCGGCTCTGCCAGGGGGCAGGCGAAGACAACGACACAGGCAAGGCCCCTCTCGAACTCCCCCTGGGCAAACGGTATCCGGACACCGACCGCGGCGCTGCCGGAAAAATTGCCCACATCACGCGAGTGCATTCATACCTAGCATTGGGCCCGCGGCACGGCTTCTCTTCGGGGGTAACAACCGGTGTGGACTCAGCGGGACCAGATCCAGGCGTACCAGTTCCTGCGCCGCCGACTGGTCTCGGCACTCGTTTCGGCCGACGCCAACCACCCCGTCTCGCCGGGGCGCAGGCTGGTGCTCGGCACCATCATCGGCATCGCGGTGGCACTGCTGATCACCGCGGTGTTCGGGGTGATCGGGCTGCTGAAACCGTCCGGTGGCAAGGACTGGCTCTCCGGCGGCAAGGTGATCGTCGAGGAGGAGACCGGCGCGCGGTTCATCGCCGGTGAGGACGGCACGCTGCACCCGGTGCTCAACTACGCCTCCGCGCGGCTGCTGGCCGGTGGCGACGGCTCGGCCACGGTGAAGGTGCCGGCGAAGAACCTGGCCAAAGCCGGGCGCGGCGCCCGCGTCGGCATTCCCGGCGCCCCGGATTCGTTGCCGGGCAAGGAAAGGCTGCTGACCGGCGCCTGGGTCTCCTGCTCCCGCACCAGCCGTGATCAGCCCACCGACGCCGAGCCGCACACCTCGGTGCTGCTGGGTGCCCCGTCCACCGGCCGGGAAATCGCCGCCGGGGAAGGACTCCTGGTCCGCCTGCCCGGTGGGGAGCGGTACCTGATCAGCTCCGGCCACCGGTTCCGGCTCAGCCCGGAGGCCGGTGCGGCGCTCGGGTACGACCGCCGCGTGCCGATCGTGGTTTCCAGCCGCTGGCTGAACAGCGTGCCCGCCGGGCGGGACCTCGACTTCATCGGGGTCGAGGGAGCCGGGCGCAAGGGGCAGCGGGTCGGCGGGCGCGACACCGAGGTCGGCCAGGTGCTCAGCGTCGCGGGCACCAGCTCGCCCGGTTACTACCTGGTGCGCGCCGAAGGGCTGACCCCGATCACGCAGACCGAAGCGGCGTTGATCCTGCAGGCCCCGGCGAACGCGGCGGCCCAGGTGTCCAGCGGCGCCGGTCAGACGATCGAGGTGTCCGCGGCCGACGTCGCCGCGGCGGGGCTGGCCGAGGACGCGGGCACCGCCGGTGGTGCCGATCCGGCCGGGTACCCGGACCGCATCCCGGTGGCGGTCGAGGTCAACGGCGACGCGGTGGCGATCTGCGCCGAGGGCGACGGCTTCGGCACGGCGAAGGTGACCGTCGGCGCGAACCCGCCACTGCCCGGCGGGGCCCGCACGCAACCGGTGCCGCCGGGTGACGGCCGGACCGCCGACGAGGTCTACGTGCCGCCGTCGGGTGGGGCGGTGCTGGCCGAGCAGCCGTCCGGCACGGTGTACGTGGTCACCGATCTCGGCACCAAGTACCCCGTTGCGAGCGGTGAAGCACTGGCCGCACTGGGTTATGGTGCTGTACCTAAGCTGCCGGTGTCCGCCGGTCTGCTCGCGCTGGTGCCGAGCGGGCCCGCGCTGGACCCGGCGGCGGCCGCCGGATTCGCGTGAACTGGGGTGAGGCAGGAGTGGTCAGCACGCAAGCGATCAGGGTCGGGGTGATCGAGGACCACCCGCTCTACCGGGCGGCGGTGGCCAGGGTGCTCGACGAGGCCGAGGACATCGAGCTGGGCGCGGTCGCCGACTCGGTGGCGCGGTTCGCGGTCTGCCGCCAGCCCGCCGGGAGCGTGGTGGTGCTCGACCTGAAGCTGCGGGGCATCGCCGACGCCGCCGCGGTGATGGAGATCGTCGGCATGGGGCACAAGGTGCTGGTGGTCTCCGCGCACGCCGGGCAGTCCGAAGTGCTGGGCGCGATCTCCGCCGGCGCCCGCGGATACCTGTCGAAGGACGCCGACGGCGAGGAGATCCTGAGGGCGATCAGGGAGATCGCCTCGGGCAACTCCTACGTCTCGCCGACGCTGGCCTCGTTCGTGCTGAACTCCACGCGGGACCGCAACGCCGGGCCGAAGCTGGTGCTGTCGGAACGGGAGCGGCAGGTGCTTTCGCTGGTCGCGGCCGGGGAGCGGGACCAGGACATCGCCGAGGCGATGTCGATCAGCGTCCGGACGGTGCGGTCCTACCTGGACCGGATCCGCGACAAGACCGGCAGGCGCCGACGGCCGGAACTGACCCGGCTGGCGATCGAAGAGGGGATTGCGCATCCGTCCTGATCCGAGGGGGTTCCGCCTCGTCCTCGCCGTGTTTTTGGCGGTGGACCGGGGCGGGGTGGGGGGTCTGGGCGGGAGCTGTGTTCGGGTGCCCGGCCTGCGGTGGGTGGGTCGCGTTGTGCTCCGGGCGGCGGGTGGGGCCGCGTTGGGTGCCCGGGCTTGCGGTGGGTAGGCGGGCCCGGGTCTGCGCCCTTGGCTGCGGTGGGTGGCTGGGTCCGCGTTGGGTGCGGCCCGGGGGTGGGAGTCGCGTTCGCGCCCGTGGCTGCGGTGCGCGGGGTCAGAGGCGCCGGTTCGGCAGGACGGCGGTGGCCTCGCGGGAAGCCGCCGAGAGGGCCGGGTCCACGTCGACCACCAGCAGTTCGGCGTCCCCGGCGAGCTGCGCGTGCACCCGCCCGAACGGGTCGGCGACGGTGGAGCAGCCGATGCCGGTCGGGGCCTTCGGGCTCACCTGCGCCCCGGTCACGGCGGGATCGGCCTGGTCGCAGGCCAGCACCCAGCTGCCGGAGTCCAGCGCCCGCGCCCGCACCAGCAGTTCCCACTGCTCGCGCTTGCCCGCACCGGCACCCCACGAAGCGGGCAGCAGCACCGCGGCCGCGCCCTCGACGGCCAGTCGCTGGAACAGTTCCGGGAACCGCACGTCGTAGCAGGTGGCCAGGCCCAGCACGGTGCCGTCGACGGTGACCGTGGCGGTCGACTCGCCCGGGGCCACCGTCTTCGACTCCTGGAAGCCGAAGGCGTCGTACAGGTGGATCTTGTGGTAACCCAGGTGCGTGCCGAGCCCGGTGACCAGCAGCGTGTTGCGGACGCGGTCGCCTGCCGGGGTGAACATGCCCGCGACGACCAGCACGTCGTGCTCGGCGGCGACCTGCGCGACGGCGGTGGCCCACGGCCCGTCCAGCGGTTCGGCGAGCGGGCCCAGCGGCACGCCGAAGGCGGCCATCGTCGCCTCCGGGAAGACCACCACGCGGGCACCCTCCCCGGCGGCGCGGGCGGTCCAGTCGCGGACCAGTTCCAGGTTGGCGGCCGGATCGGCACCGGAGTTCAACTGGCAGAGCGCGATTCGGGGCACGGGCGTCTCCTCTCCGCCGTCGAAGCTACCCTCATGGCCATGCTCAACCGCACGGACCTGCGAGGTCGCACCCCGTCCCCCGCCGAACTGCGTGCCGCCCTGCCGCGCGCCGGAACCGACGTGGACGCCGTGCTGCACCTGGTCCGGCCGATCGTGGACGCGGTCCGCGAACGCGGTGCCGAGGCGGCGCTGGAGTACGGCGAGCGGTTCGACGGCGTGCGGCCCGCCGCGGTCCGGGTGCCCGCCGCCGAGCGCACCCGTGCGCTGGCCGAGCTGGACCCGGCGGTGCGCGAGGCGCTGGAGGAGGCGGCCACCCGGGCCCGCAAGGTGCACGCCGACCAGCGCCGCGCCGACGTCACCACCACCGTGGTCGAGGGTGGCACGGTCACCGAGCGCTGGGTGCCGGTCGAGCGCGTCGGGCTCTACGCGCCGGGCGGGCTGGCGGTCTACCCGTCGACCGTGGTGATGAACGTGGTCCCGGCGCAGACCGCGGGCGTCGGCTCGCTGGTGCTCTGCTCACCACCGCAGGCGGAGTTCGGCGGCCTGCCGCACCCGACCGTGCTCGCCGCCGCCGAACTGCTCGGCGTGGACGAGGTGTGGGCGGTCGGCGGGGCGCAGGCGGTGGCGCTGCTGGCCCACGGCGGCACCGACACCGACGGCACCGAACTCACCCCGGTGGATGTGGTGACCGGGCCGGGCAACATCTACCTGACCGCGGCCAAGCGCCTGCTGCGCGGCCTGATCGGCATCGACTCCGAGGCGGGCCCGACCGAGATCGCGGTGCTCGCCGACGAAACCGCCGACGCCGCGCACGTGGCCGCCGACCTGATCAGCCAGGCCGAGCACGACCCGCTGGCCGCCAGCGTGCTGGTGACCACCTCCGAGCAGCTCGCCGACGCCGTCGACGCCGAGCTGGCCCGCCGCGTGCCGAAGACCAAGCACACCGAGCGCGTCACCGAAGCCCTCTCCGGCAAGCAGTCCGGCATCGTGCTGGTGTCCACTGTGGACGAAGGGCTGCGGGTGGTGGACGCCTACGCCGCCGAGCACCTGGAGATCCAGACCGCCGACGCGCGGGCGGTGGCCGCCCGCGTCCGCAACGCCGGCGCGGTCTTCGTCGGTGCCTACGCCCCGGTCTCGCTCGGCGACTACTGCGCCGGCTCGAACCACGTGCTGCCCACCGGCGGCTTCGCGCGGCACTCGTCCGGGTTGTCGGTGCAGAGCTTCCTGCGCGGCATCCACGTGGTCGACTACAGCGAGCAGGCGCTGCGCGAGGTGGCCGGCAAGGTGGTCGCGCTGGCCAACGCCGAGGACCTGCCCGCGCACGGCGAGGCCATCACGGCGAGGTTCGAGCAGTGATCTTCCTGGACGCGGCGGGTGCCTGCCCGCCGCCACCCGGCGTGCTCGACGAGGTGGTCGGGCACCTGCGCCGCGAGGCCGAGGTCGGTGGTTACCGCGCCGCCGCCGAGCGCGAGGCGGACCTGGAACGCGCCTACCCGGTGTTCGCCGAACTGCTCGGCTGCGAGCCGGACGAGGTGGCCTTCACCGACAGCGCCACCCGGTCCTGGCTGACCCTGGTCGACTCGATCCCGCTGGAAGCCGGCGACCGGGTGCTGGTCAGCGAGGCCGAGTACGGCGCGAACGCGGTCGCGCTGCTGCGGCTGGCCGAGCTGAGCGGCGCGCGGGTCGACCTGGTGCCCTCGGACGCGTCCGGTCAGCTGGACGTCGAAGCGCTGCGGAACCGGCTGGACGAGCGGGTCAAGCTGGTGTCGCTGGTGCACGTGCCGACCAACGGCGGGCTGGTGAACCCGGTCCGCGAGGTCGCCGAGACCGCCCACGAGGCGGGTGCGCTGGTGCTGCTGGACGCCTGCCAATCCGTCGGCCAGCTGCCGGTGCACGTCGCCGACCTCGGTGTGGACCTGCTCAGCGGCACCGGGCGCAAGTGGCTGCGCGGGCCGCGTGGCACCGGTTTCCTGGTGGCCCGCCGCGAAGCCGCCGACCGGCTGCGGCCGCGGTTGTTCGACCACAGCGGGGCCGACTGGTCCGGGCTGTGGGAGTACCGGCTGCGCCGGGACGCGCGGGTGCACGAGCTGTGGGAGTTCGGCGTGGCCGAGCGCCTCGGCCTGGTCAAGGCCGCCGAGCACGCCCTGGAGCTGGGGCTGGAGCGGATCGCCGCGGAGGTCGGGGAACGGTCGGCGCGGCTGCGGGCCGGGCTGGCCGCGATCCCCGGCGTGGCCGTGCACGACCTGGGGGAGCGGCCGAGCGGCCTGGTCACCTTCACCGTCGACGGGGTCGAGGCCCGGCGGGTGAAGGAACTGCTGTGGGAGAAGGACATCGTGGTCAGCGTGACCTCCGAGGGGTCGACCAGGTTCGACATGGGACGGCGGGGCCTGAGTTCGATGGTCCGCGCGTCGCCGCACTACTTCGTCACCCACGCGCAGCTCGACGCGTTCCTCACCGCGGTGACCGGCCTGCGGTGAGGTGCTCGCCACGCCTTAGGCTGGGGCCGTGGACGAGCTGGACGCTGTGACGCTGGACGAGCTGCCGTTGCGGGAGGACCTGCGCGGACGCAGCCCGTACGGGGCGCCCCAGCTGGACGTGCCGGTCCGGCTGAACACCAACGAGAACCCGTACCCGCCACCGGACGCACTGGTCGAGGACGTGACCGCGGCCGTCCGCGAGGTGGCCGCCGGACTGCACCGCTACCCGGACCGCGACGCCGTCGAGCTGCGCCGCGACCTCGCCGCCTACCTGGCCGCGAGCACCGGCGTGCCGCTGACCGAGCGGCACCTCTGGGCCGCGAACGGGTCCAACGAGGTGCTGCAGCAGATCCTGCAGGCGTTCGGCGGGCCGGGCCGCAGCGCGCTCGGCTTCGAGCCGTCGTACTCGATGCACCCGATCATCTCGGCGGGCACCCGCACCGAATGGGTGCCCGCTCCGCGCCGGGACGACTTCACCCTGGACACCGGGGCCGCCGCCGCGGTGGTCGCCGAGCGCGCCCCCGACGTGGTGTTCCTGACCAGCCCGAACAACCCGACCGGCGGGTCCATCCCGGTCGGCGGGCTGGCTGCGGTGCTGCGGGTGGCGCCGGGCATCGTGGTGGTGGACGAGGCGTACGCGGAGTTCTCCAGCCAGCCGAGCGCGGTGACGCTGCTGGCCGAGCACCCGGGGAAGCTGATCGTCTCGCGCACGATGAGCAAGGCGTTCGCGTTCGCCGGTGGCCGGCTGGGCTACCTCGCCGCCGCACCGGCCGTCGTGGACGCGCTGCAGCTGGTCCGGCTGCCCTACCACCTCTCGCTGCTGACCCAGGCCGCCGCGCGGGCCGCGTTGCGCCACGCCGACGCCACGCTCGCCTCGGTGGCCAAGCTCGCCGCCGAACGCGACCGGGTGATCGACGCGCTGGCCGGCCTCGGCGCCACCCCGGTGCCCAGCGACGCCAACTTCATCCTGTTCGGCCGCTTCGCCGACGCCCCGGCCACCTGGCAGTCCTTCGCGGACCAGGGGGTGCTGATCCGGGACGTGGGCATCCCCGGGCACCTGCGGGTGACCGTCGGCACCCCGGAGGAGAACGACGCCTTCCTCGGCGTCGCCAAGGAAGTGTTCGCGAAGGACGTTTTTGCGAAGGAGGTGCCCAGGTGAGCCGCGTGGGCAAGGTGGAGCGCACCACCAAGGAGTCCTCGATCTCGGTCCAGCTGGACCTCGACGGCACCGGCGAGGTGGAGGTCGCCACCGGGGTGCCGTTCTTCGACCACATGCTGACCGCGTTCGGCGCGCACGGTTCGCTGGACCTCAAGGTGGACGCCACCGGTGACGTGCACATCGACGCGCACCACACGGTCGAGGACACCGCGATCGTGCTGGGGCAGGCGATCCGCCAGGCGCTCGGCGACAAGCGGGGCATCCGCCGCTTCGGCGACGCGTGGATCCCGATGGACGAAACACTGGCGCACGCGGCGATCGACGTCTCCGGCAGGCCGTACTGCGTGCAACTCGGCGAGCCCGAGCAGTTCAACACCTTCACCATCGGCGGGAACTACCCCTTCGTGCTGACGCGGCACGTGTTCGACTCGCTGTCGTTCCACGCGCAGCTGGCCCTGCACGTTCGGGTGCTGCACGGGCGCGATCCGCACCACATCGCGGAGGCGCAGTACAAGGCGGTGGCCAGGGCCCTGCGCGCGGCCACCGAAGCCGATCCGCGGGCGCACGGCGTCCCGTCGACCAAGGGGGTGCTGTAGTGCCGAAGGAAGTCGTCGTCGTCGGCCTGCTGGCACTGGCCGGGTTCCTGGCCGGCGGGGTGTACAGCACGTGGAAGACGGCGCGCGGGCTGGCGTTGCTGCTCGGTGTCGGCGCGGTGCTGGCCGTCGGCGGCGCGATCGCCTGGCTGGTGGGTTAGCCGGGAGTCGCCGGTGGATCAGCCCAGGTACTCCGGCGGCACGGCTTCGGTGAGCCAGACCCCGTTGGCGCTCAGGCGGAACACGTGCCCCGCGGCCACCATGCGCTGGGCGGCCACCCGCAGGATCACCGGCTTGCCCCGGCGCGCCCCCACCCGGCGGGCGGTTTCCTCGTCGGGGGACAGGTGCACGGCGTGCCGCCGCATCGGGCGCAGGCCCTCCGCTTGGATCGCCGCCAGCGCGGCCGCGACCGTGCCGTGGAACAGGAACTCCGGCGGGTCCGCCACCGGCAGGTCCAGCTCGACCGCCACGCTGTGCCCCTGGCTCGCCCGGACGCGGGTGCCGGTCCCGTCGAAGGCGTAGCGCCGCTTGTCGTTGCGCTCCACCACCTCGTCCAGCTGCTCCCGCGTCATGCCGAGGGCGTCGAGCAATTCGGTCACCGCCACCCAGCCCGCTTCGTCCAGCGTCAGCCCCGCCGACGCCGGGTCGTGGCGCAGCACCTTCGCCAGCCGCTTGGACAGCCGGACCAGCTGCCCGTCGTCCATCACCGCTGCACCGCCAGCACGCTGTTCAGCCCGGTCACCGCGAGCAGCCTGGCCAGGAACGGCGGCACGCCCCTGAGCCGCACCCGGCCGCCGCGCCGGCTGGCCCGCTTGTGCGCGGCGATGAACGCGCTCAGCCCGCTCGAGTCCACATAGGTCAGCCCGGCCAGGTCCAGCACCAGGTCGGGGTGGACCTCGGCGAGTTCGGGCAGCTCCGACCGGAAGTCGACGCCGGTGTGCGCGTCCAGCGCGCCGGCGGTGGTGACCACCGCGTGCCCGGCCGACACGGTCACGTCATAGCTGAACTCGTTCATCGCTCCCTCCCACCGGCCCAGTGCGCCACGACCAGTTCGCGCGCCAATGGGTATTCTCGCAGGCCACCGGCGAGCAGTTCCCCCAGTTCCACCACCGGGCGCACCCCGGCACCACGGGCGGACAGCAGTTCGGCCACCCAGGCCGCGGTTTCCGGGATCGGCCGCGGGTCACCGGTGAGCAGGGCCGCCGACACCGCGTGCAGCACCTGGTCGAGCAGCTCCTTGGCGATCTTGTCCGCCGCCTCGTGCGCCGGTGTCCACCTGGCGCGCAGGGCGGCCACCAGCCGCGGGTGCGCCCGTTCCAGTTCGGCCTGCTCGGCGGCGGGCGCGGCGGGCAGCGGCGGGGCCGCGGGCACCACGGCCGGCAGCTTCGCCACGGCTTCCACGGCGGCGTACGCGCCCGGCGCCCAGGCCGTCGCCCCCAGCGCCAGCGCCCGCACCGGGTCGCGGCCGAACGCCGAGCCACCGGCCAGCACCGGGATGCCCGCGGCGGTGGCGGCCTCGATGAACCGGCGGCTCGCGGGCAGCGCGCCGAGCACCGAGCAGCTGACCGCGGTCGCGTCGGGGCCGAGGTCGTGCAGGTGCTGGTTCAGCCGCGTGGCCGAGGTCGAGGCGCCGAGCAGGGTGACCGCCCAGCCGCTGGCCCGCAGGGCGTGGCCGATCAGCGCGGCGGGCAGGGCGTGCCACTCGCGTTCGGCGCAGCCGACCACCACCCGGCCGCGGGTCGCCGGCCGGTGCCGGACGTGCCGCGCGACCACCTCGACGGCCGCCGCCGAGACGCCGGTCGCGGCGTGCTCCCTGGCCACCGGCCACTCCCCGCGCTGCCAGCGCAGCCCGACCGAGCGCTGCCCGGCGGCGATCACCTCGACCAGCACGGCCACCGGGTCGGCGCCGTCGGCCAGCAGCCGCCCGACCAGCCCGGTGGCGGCCCGGGTGTCGACCGCGGCCAGTGCCCGCTCGAACCGGGCCGCCGCGTCGGCGAGTTCCGGCTCGGTCATCGGCCCCAGGTCACCGCGAACAACGCCATGTCGTCGTGCGGCCGCCCGCCGAGGTACTCGTGCACGTCCTGCTCGACCGCCTCGCACAGCGGTTCCGGCCCGGCACCCGCGTACGACGGCAGCAGCTCGACCAGGCGGGTCATGCCGTAGAAGTCGTCCGCCCCGCGTGCCTCGTAGATGCCGTCGGTGAACAGCAGCATCGTGTCGCCGAGGTGCAGGCGCACGTCGACCTCGCGGTACTCCAGGTCCGGCAGCACCCCGGCGACCGTGCCGGTGGCCTCGATCAGCTCCACCGAACCGCCGGCGCGGATGACCACCGGCGGCGGGTGCCCGGCCACGGCCACGCTGGCCACCGCGGAACTGCCGTCGCCGATCGGGCGCAGCCGCACGCACACCACCGCCACGAACCGGCTGGCGTCGGCTTCGTAGAGCACGGTGTTCAACGCGGTCAGCACCCGGGACGGACGGCGGTCGAAGTAGGTGGCGGTGCGGATGCTCTGCCGGGTGCGGCCGGTCAGCACGGCCGCCTCCACGCCCTTGCCGCAGACGTCGCCGAGCACCAGCAGCCAGTCGTTCCCGGAGCCGTGCACGTCGTAGAAGTCGCCGCTGAGGTCGAGGTGCTCGGCCGCGGACCGGATGCGCGCGGCGATCCGCGCACCGGGGAGGTCGGGCAGTTCCGGCGGGCGCAGCCCGGACTGGAGCACCGACGCCACGTGGGTGCGGTCCTCGTAGAGCTGCGCCGAGTCGATGGCCAGCGCGGCGCGGGCGGCCAGCTGCTCGGCCAGTTCGACGTCCTCGGCCGGGAACCCCCGGTTCACCCCCCGAACCAGGACCAGCACGCCGATGGTGGTGCCGCGGGCGGTCAGCGGCACCCCGGCCACGTCGGCCGGGCCCAGTGCGGCGGCCTGGTCGCGCAGGCCGGAGTGCGGGACCATCGCGTCGAGCCCGTCGCCCGCCTGGTGGCCGACGTGCAGCACCTCGGTGCGACCGGCGGAGAGCACCCGCCCGAGGCCGGAGTCCGGCTCGACCCTGGTGGTGACCGGGGCGGTGGCGGTCAGCTCGGTCCCGCCGTGCAGCACCAGCCTGCCGGTGCGCAGTTCCGGCAGGGCCAGCACCGCCCAGTCGGCGAACGCCGGGACGAGCAGGTCGAGCAGGCGCAGCCGGGTGCGGCGCGGGTTCAGCGAACCGGCCAGCTCACCGGTGACCCGCTCGGCCAGGCCGGTCCACGGCCCGGTCGTCGCGGCGTCCGTCCCAGGTTGCATCAGGCTCCTTCTCGGCTACACGCTCTTCGAGGGTACTTGCCGGGACGGCCCCCCGGACGGCTCTGTCAAATCCCGCCTTCGGCGGCGGGCTTGAGCAGTCGCGCGCCGGGCCCGAACCGGGCCATCTGGTCGTCGTGGTTGTACAACCCGCACACCCGCAGCGACAGGCAACCACAGCCGACGCAGCCGGTGAGCCGGTCGCGCAGGCGCTGCAGCGCGTCGATCCGAGCGTCGATCTCGGCCTGCCAGTTGCGGGAGAGGCGGCTCCAGTCGGCCTTCGTCGGCGCGTGGTCCTTCGGCAGCGTGGACAGCGCTTCGCTGATCTGCTCCAGGCTCAGCCCGACCCGTTGCGCGGCCCGGATGAAGGCGATCCGCCGCAGCACCGACCGGGGGTACCGGCGCTGGTTCCCGGCGGACCGTTCGGAATGGATCAAGCCCTTGTCCTCGTAGAAGCGCAGCGCGGTGTGCGGCACCCCGCTGCGCTCGGAGACCTGCCCGATGCTGAGGTGGTCGGCGAGTTTGGTCACCCCGCCACCATAGCCTTGACTTCGACTTAGGTCGAGGTTGCACCGTCGTGAACATGACCAACGCCACCGGCTACGCCCAGCTGTCCCGGCTGATCGGCCTGATGACCGGGGACGAGAAGCACTCCGCGGCCGCGACGTCCACTGCAGACGTTCTGTGGGTGCTCTACGACCGGGTGCTCGACGTTTCCCCGCAGCGGCCGAACGACCCGCACCGCGACCGGTTCCTGCTGTCCAAGGGGCACGGGCCGATGGCCTACTACGCGGTGCTGGCGGCGAAGGGCTTCCTGCCCGAGGCCGACCTGCCCGGCTGGGCGGGGGTGGAGTCCCGGCTCGGCATGCACCCGGACCGGCTGCGCGTGCCCGGCGTGGAGATCTCCAGCGGCTCGCTCGGCCACGGCCTCGGGCTGGCCGTCGGGCAGGTCTACGGCCTGCGTGCCCAGCGGATCGGCGCCCGGGTGGTGGTGCTGCTCGGGGACGCCGAACTGGACGAGGGGTCCAACCACGAGGCGATCGCGCTGGCCGGCCGGGAGGGCATGGAAGCGCTGACCGCGGTGGTGGTGGACAACCAGTCGGCCAGCCACGGCTGGCCGGGCGGCATCGACCGGCGGTTCGCGGTGGAGGGCTGGGCCACCCGCACGGTCGACGGACGGGACCACGACGCGCTCCACGAAGCCTTCACCGCCCCGCACCCGGGGCGCCCGCTGGCCGTGGTCGCCGTGGTGGAACGGAAGGGTGGAACCGATGACGAGCATGCGTGACGCGTTCGTGTCCACAATGGATGAGGCGATGGCGGTGGACCCGCGGCTGGCGCTGGTGCTGGCCGACATCTCGGTGGACCGGCTGCAGGCGGTCCAGCGGCGCCACCCGGACCGGGTGCTCAACGTCGGCATCCGGGAACAGCTGCTGGTCGGGGTGGCGGGCGGGCTGGCGCTGTCCGGGATGCGGCCGGTGGTGCACACCTTCGCCGCGTTCCTGGTGGAGCGCCCGTTCGAGCAGGTGAAGCTCGACCTCGGGCACCAGGGCGCCGGTGCGGTGCTGGTGTCCTCCGGTGCCTCCTACGACATGTCCTACGCCGGGCGCACGCACCAGTCGCCCGGCGACGTGGCGCTGATCGATTCGCTGCCCGGCTGGACCGTGCACGTGCCGGGGCACGCCGACGAAGCCCGCAGGCTGCTCTGCGAAGCGCTGCCCGGTGACGCCAGTGTCTACTTGCGACTGTCCGAAGCGGCCAACGCGGAACCGTTCATCGGCGTGGGTTTCCAGCCGGTCCGGCGTGGTGGGCGGGCGGTGGTGCTCGCCGTCGGGCCGGTGCTGGACCGCGTGCTCGCGGCCACCGCCGGACTGGACGTGACCGTGCTCTACACCTCGACGGTGCGCCCGTTCGACGCCGCCGGGCTGCGGACCGCGGTGGACGCCGCGACCGCGGACGTGGTGCTGGTCGAGCCGTACCTGGCGGGCACGTCGGCGCACCAGGTCGCCGAGGCGCTCGCCGACCGCCCGCACCGGCTGCTCTCGCTGGGTGTCCGCCGCGACCGGGAGGTGCGGATCTACGGCGGGATGGCCGACCACGACGTGGCGCACGGCCTCGACGAGCACGGCATCGCCGCGTCCGTGCGCGCCTTCCTAGTCGGCTGAGTAATCCGCGAGCAGGCAGGTGATGTTGTCCGGGCCGCCGCCCGCGTTGGCCAGTTCGATCAGCCGCCGCACGGCTTCGTCCGGATCGGCGACCTCGTCCAGCACCTCGCGGATGGCCTCGTCGCGGACCACGTCGGTCAGCCCGTCCGAGCAGAGCAGGAACCGGTCCCCGGGCACGGCTTCGTGTTCGGAGAGATCGGGTTCGTGCGTGCTCCCGCTCTGCAGCGCGCGCACCAGCATCGACCGCCGCGGGTGCACCTCGGCCTCCTCCGGCGTGATGCGCCCTTCGTCGACCAGGCTCTGCACCAGGGTGTGGTCGCGGGTCATCTGGTAGAGCACGCTGTCGCGCAGCAGGTAACCCCGTGAGTCGCCGATGTGCGCCAGGCCGAACCTGGCGCCGTTCCACAGCATCGCGGTGACCGTGGTGCCCGCCCCCGCCGGGGCGTGCTCGTTCAGCAGGCGGCCCGCTTCGGCCACCGCTCCGGCGAGCGCACCGGTCAGGTCCTCGTGCGGTTCCTTGTCCAGTTCGCGCAGTGCTTCGACGGCGAGCGCGCTGGCCACCTCCCCGCTGGTGTGCCCGCCCATGCCGTCGGCGAGCACGAAAACCCGGGAACCGGCGTAGGCCGCGTCCTCGTTGTCCCTGCGGTTGAGCCCCGGATCCGTGTCGACCACCACACGGAGTTCTTGTGTCATGCTTCCAGTAGAGCACGCTGTGAACTCAATACACAAGTGATTGGCTCGTGGATTAGCATGTCCGTTATGAACGAAGCGACCGTGACCGCCGGCGACATCGCGCGGCTGGTCGACGTGGGCCGCGCGGCGGTGAGCAACTGGCGCCGCCGTTACGACGACTTCCCGCGTCCGGTCGGCGGAACCGCGTCCAGTCCGCTGTTCTCGCTGGCCGAGATCGAAGACTGGTTGCGGCGCAACGGTAAGCGGTTCGAGGTTTCGCTCGCCGAGCGGGTCTGGCAACGGCTGCGCGCGGGAGCGGACGACCTGGCGCTCGGCGAGCTGGTCGCGGCCACCGGAACGGCGCTGGAAGACGGCGGCTACCGGGGGGACGAACTGCTCACCGGTGCGGTGGCCGAACTCGGCCGCCGCGCCCTGTTCGAGTTCCTCTACGAGCGCTACCAGGAGGTCCACGTCCGCCGGTTGCCGGTGACGCCGGGGCCGATCGCGGAGTTGATGGCCCGGCTGGCCGGTGCGGTGGACACGGTCTTCGACCCGGCCTGCGGCACCGGCGCGCTGCTGCTCGCGGCCGGCGCACCGCGGGCGTTCGGGCAGGACCTCGACGAGACCGCCGCCGCGATGACCGGCACGCGCCTGCGCCTGGCCGGTGCCGACGCGCGGGTCTTCGCCGGGGATTCACTGCGGCAGGACGCCTTCGGCGGCGAACTCGCCGACGCCGTGCTGTGCGACCCGCCGCTGAACGAACGGGCCTGGGGGCACGAGGAGCTGGCCGGCGACGCGCGCTGGGAGTTCGGCGTGCCACCGCGTGGCGAACCGGAACTGGCCTGGGTGCAGCACTGCCTGGCGCACGTGCGCCCCGGCGGCACCGTGGCGATCCTGCTGCCGCCCGCGGTCGCCGGTCGCCGGTCGGGGCGGCGGATCCGCGGGAACCTGTTGCGCGCCGGGGCGTTGCGCGCGGTGGTGACCATGCCGGACGGCACCAGGGACCTGTGGCTGCTGCGCCGCCCGGAACCCGGCGCCGGCGGTGACCGGGTGCTGCTCGCGGAGTCCACAGAGGACTTTTCGGCGGTGGAGAAGGCTTGGGCCGAGCCGGAATCCTGGGTGACCCGGGTGATCGACCTGCTCGACGACGACGTGGACCTGAGCCCGGCGCGGCATCGCGGTGCCGACGGGGGCGAGAGCTTCCTCGCCGCACTGGCGGGTTTCCGCGCCAGGACGCCGACGGCACCGGAGCTGCCCGTGCTGGCGCAGGACCGTTCGTGGCCGCAGACCACCATCGGGGAACTGATCAAAGCCGGGCTGGTGCGCAAATCCGGGGACGGCGTGCCGGTCAGTTCCCCGGCGGGCACCGAATACCGGGTCGACCCCGAGCGCATCGACCCGGACTTCCTGGCCGGGCTGCTGCGTTCGGCGATGCACCGGATGACCTCCAACTCCACCCGGCTGGACCTGCGCCGGGTGCGCGTGCCCCGGCTGCCGCTGGCCGAGCAACGGGCCTACGGGCGGGCGTTCCGGCGGCTCGCCGAGTTCGAGGCGGAGTTGGCGGAGGCGGCCGAACTGGGGGAAAGGCTGGTGCGGCTAGGCTTCGACGGGCTGGCGGACGGTCACCTGGGGCCGGAACTCTGAGGGAGGTCGGATGCTCATCGCCGATCGGTACGAGCTGGACGACCTCCCGCTCGGCCAGGGCGGGATGGGCGCGGTGCACGCCGGGACCGACAAGCACCTCGGGCGGCGGGTGGCGGTGAAGTTCCTGCGCCTGCCCGGCGGTCCGGACGACGAGCTGGAACGCCGGTTCGTCCGCGAGGCGCGGATCCTGGCCCGGCTGGAGCACGCCGGCGTGCCGGTGCTCTACGACTTCGGCATGTTCGACCAGCGGTTGTTCCAGGTCATGCAGTTCATCGACGGGGTGACCGTGGCCGACCTGGTCTCCGAGCACGGGCCGCTGCCGGTGCCGTGGGCCGCCGCGATCGCCGCGCAGGCCAGCGCGGTGCTGGCGGCGGCGCACGAGCTGTCGATCTGCCACCGCGACCTCAAGCCGACGAACCTGATGCTCTGCCCGGACGGCAGCGTGAAGGTGCTCGACTTCGGGCTGGCGATGCTGCGGGAGGCGGACGTCGCGCAGTTCACCAGGGCCGGGCAGTTGCTCGGGACCCCCGCGTACATGGCGCCGGAGCAGATCCAGCGCGGGGTCGCCGAGCCGCGCAGCGATCTGTACGCGCTGGGCTGCGTGCTGCACGAGATGCTGACCGGGCAGCAGCTGTTCACCGGGCCGACCGCGTTCGCGGTGTTCGAGAAGCAGGTCCGCGAGCAGCCGCCGCGGTTGCCGGGCCGGTTGGGCGCGCTGCTCGGCCAGGTGCTGGCGAAGGCACCCGAGGAACGGCCCGCGACCGCTGCGGAGCTGTTCGAGCGGCTGCGGCCGTTCACCGCGGACCCGCCGATGCTGCCCGGTTACCTGTCACCGTCGGTCAGCCCGGCGCGGATGTACGCCAGCATGGTCGGCCAGTGGCACGGTATGGCAGGGTGATCACCGTCCGCGATCGACGGGGTGGATTGGGAGCACACGATGCCGCGACGGTTCCTTTCGGCTGCCCTTGTCGGGGGACTGCTGGTCACGGGCTGTAGTTCTCCGCCACCCGCGGAGGAAGCGCCTCCGGCCGCTCCACGCCTGGATGCCCCGTCGGTGCCGCCGGCTCCCGGGTTCTCCGTGGTCGCCACCGGTGACGTGCTGGTGCACCCGGCGCTGACCGAGCAGGCCGAGGCCGACGGCGGCGGCGAGATCGACTTCCGGCCGCAGTTCGAGGGGGTGCGGCCGGTGGTCTCCGGGGCCGACCTCGGCCTGTGCCACCTGGAGGTGCCGCTGGCCGAGCCGGGTGGGCCGTACAGCGGCTACCCGTCGTTCAACGCGCCGCCGGAGATCGCCGCGGCGTTGAAGGACATCGGCTACGACGCCTGCTCGACGGCCTCGAACCACACCCTGGACCAGGGTGAGGACGGGGTCGAGCGCACGCTCGACGGGCTGGACGCGGCCGGGCTGAAGCACACCGGCTCGGCGCGGTCGTCGAAGGAGGCGGGCACGCCGCTGGTGCTGGACGCGGCGGGCACCAAGGTGGGGCACGTGTCGTTCACCTTCGGTTTCAACGGGATCGAACTGCCCGAAGGCAAGCCGTGGATGTCGAACACGCTGGATGCCGCCGACGTGATCGCGGCGGCCGAGAAGACGCGTGGAGCCGGGGCGGAAGTGGTGATCGCGAGCCTGCACTGGGGTACCGAGTACCGCTCGGAGCCGACGAAGGAGCAGGCGCAACTGGCGAAGGAACTGCTCGAGAACGACGCGATCGACCTGATCATCGGGCACCACGCGCACGTGGTGCAGCCGTTCGAGAAGATCGGCGAGAAGTGGGTGGCGTACGGGCTGGGCAACCACATCGCGAAGCACTCCGAGCCGCGGGGAACCACGGAAGAGGGCGTGGCGGCGCGGTTCCACTTCACCAAGGACGGCGGTGGCTGGAAGGTCGACCGCGCCGAATACGTGCCGACGCTGGTGGACCTGGGGCCGCCGATCCGGCTGGTGGACGCCACCCCCGCCACCACGGCACGACAGCGGGAAGCCCTCGAGCGCACCGATGAGGTGGTCCTCAGCAGGAAGGGCGGCGAAAACGGCCTCACCCGGCCGGGGAAGCAGCCCGGGTGAAGGTGCGCCGGTAGTCCTTGGGGGAGACGCCGACCACCCGGTGGAAGTGGTGCCGCAGCAGCGCGCCCGAACCGAATCCCGTCTCCGCGGCGATTTCGTCGATGCCCAGCGTGGTTTCCTCCAGCAGCCGCCGGGCGTGCAGCACTCGTTGCGTGGAGAGCCACCGGTTCGGCGTGGTGCCGGTCTCGGCCGCGAACCGCCTGGCGAAGGTGCGTTCCGACATCTTCGCCCGCCGCGCCAGGCCGGCGACGGTGTGTTCGGCGGTCAGGTTCTCCAGCAGCCAGGTCAGCAGCGGCTGCAGGCTGTCGCCGGTGCACTCGGGCAGCGGCGTCTCGACGAACTGCCGCTGCCCGCCCTCCCGCTGCGGCGCCACCACCATGTGCCGCGCGATGCGGGTGGCGATCTCGGCGCCGAGTTCCCGGCGCACCAGGTGCAGGCAGGCGTCGATGCCCGAAGCGGTGCCCGCGCTGGTGATCAGGTCACCGTCGTCGACGAAGAGCACGTCCGGATCCAGTTCCGTGCGCGGGAAGCGGGCGGCGAACCTCGCCGCGTGGTGCCAGTGCGTGGTGCAGCGCCTGCCGTCGAGCAGCCCGGTGGCGCCGAGGAAGAAGGCGCCGCTGCACACCGACAGCACGGTCGCGCCGCGGGCGTTCGCGGCCCGGACCGCGGCGAGCGCCGCCTCCGGGTAGTCGTCGCGGATGTCGTAGGCGGGCAGCGCCACCAGATCGGCGCCCTCGAGCCCGGACAGGCCGTGGTCCGGGGTGATCGACATGCCCGCGCTGGTGCGCACCGGACGCCCGGCGTGCTCCCCGCAGATCCGGAAGTCGAGCGGCGGGATGCCGCTGTCGCGCCGGTCGACGCCGAACACCTCGCACAGCACACCCAGTTCGAACGGCGCGACTCCGTCGATCACCAGCGCGGCCACGGTTTTCAGCATGCGAGCAGCCTAGGTGGCAGGATTTTGTGGCACAAGGTCAGATCTGCCACTGGTGGCAGGGATTGTGCGAGCGAACAATTATTGCCATGAGTTACCTGGTGCTGATCCTCCTGCTGGCCCTGTCCGCCTACGCCGTCGAACGCAACCACCGCCGCCAGGCCCGGCCGTCGTACACCGGGAGCGGCCCCGAGGACCGCGACCTGAACCGGGTGCGCGCCGAACTGCGAGCTCAGGCCGCACGCAGCCGCGGCGCCGCGCGCACCGGATCGACGACCTCCGGCCGCTGGTCCAGTTCCGCGGCTAGGTTGGCGGCCCACTGAACGAGTCCCGGCACGTCGATGCCGTACGGCTCCCGGTACGGCTCGATGTTCGCGGCCCCGCGGCGCAGCAACGAGGCGCCACCGACGGCGTTGCCGCGGGCCGCGTGCGTCAGCCCGACGGCGAGCTGGGCCATCCCGCGCCACAGCCCCTCGTCGGCCTCGGCGCCGGTTTTCCAGGCGTCCTCGAACACCTCGTGCGCGTGGAACGGCATTCCGGTGTCGAGCAGGCGCTGCGCCTCCGCCAGCGTCTCGGCCGGCGTCCGCTCGACCCCCTCCGGTTGCCGCTCGACGCCGGGGGAACCGTAGGGCAGCGGCCTGCCGAGGCCGTCCCTCGGCCTGGCGTTGCGGGCGCGGCCTTCCTCGTCACGGTCTCGCATACCCGGATTCTGGCACGCTTTTCAGCGAACGCGACCCCGTCGCCCGGCGCGGGTACCCGCGGAGAACTTCGCCGCTCCCGACGACTGCCCCTGGGGCCCGGCCTGCCCGTTGCCCCGGGTGCCCGCTTGGCTCTTCTGGCCTTTCGCCTGCGCCTTGGGCCGGTTGTTGGCCTGGGCCCTGGCCTGCCCCTTCGACTGGCTGGCCTGGCTGCCACCCTGCGCCTTGGCCCGGCCCGACGCCTGGTTCCCGCCCTGGGCCTTGGGGTGGCCCTGTCCCTGGGCCCCGTTTTGTGCCTTGACGCGACCCTGGGGCTGAGCCCCGTTCTGGGCCTTGGCGCGGCTTGACGCCCGGGTCTCGTTCTGCGGCTTGGCGCGACCCTGTGCCTGAGCCCCGTTCTGGGCCTTGATGCGGCCCGCCGCCTGGGTTTCGTTCTGCTGCTTGTTGCGGCTCGCCGCCTGGGTCTCGTTCTGCTGCTTGTTGCGGCCCGGCGCCCCGGTTCCGTTCTGCGGCCTGGTGCGGCCCGCAGCCTGGGTTCCGTTCTGTGCCTTGGCGCGGCTCTGGGGGGCCTTGGCCCCTCCACCGTTCTGCGCCTTCGGGGCGGGCTTGACGAACGAGCGCTCACCCGGCGCCAGTTCGGCGAGCAGCGGGTGCCCGGCGTCGAGGCGGGTGGTCTGCGGTTTGATCCCGGCCTTGCGCGTGAGGTCGCGGACGTCCGGCACCTGCTCGTCGGTCATCAGCGTGACCACCGTGCCCGAGGCGCCCGCCCGTGCGGTCCGGCCCGAGCGGTGCAGGTACGCCTTGTGCTCCACCGGCGGGTCCGCGTGGATCACCAGCGTCACGTCGTCGACGTGGATGCCGCGGGCCGCGATGTCGGTGGCCACCAGCGTTTTCGCCGAGCCGTCCGAGAACGCCGCGAGGTTGCGGGTGCGGGCGTTCTGCCCCAGGTTCCCGTGCAGCTCCACGGCGGGCACCCCGGACGCCACCAGCTTGCGGGTCAGCGCCTTCGCCCGGTGCTTGGTGCGGGTGAACACCAGCGTGCGCCCCGGCGCCGAGGTCAGGTCGACGAGCACCGGCAGCCGGTCGTCGGGGTGCACGTGCAGCACGTGGTGCGACATGGTGGCCACCGGCGACTGCGCGGAATCGACGCTGTGCGTGACCGGATCGGTGAGGTAGCGCCGGACGATGACGTCCACCCCGGCGTCCAGGGTGGCCGAGAACAGCAGGCGCTGACCGTCCGGCGGGGTGGCGTCGAGGATGCGCCGGACGCCGGGCAGGAAACCGAGGTCCGCCATGTGGTCGGCCTCGTCGAGCACGGTGGTTTCGACGGCGTCGAGGTGGGCGTGGCCGGAGGCGAGGTGGTCGTTGAGCCTGCCGGGGCAGGCGATCACGATGTCCACCCCCTCGCGCAGCGCGGTGATCTGCGGGTTCGGGCTGACCCCGCCGAACACGGTCAGCGTGCGCAGGGACAGCGCCTTCGCCAGCGGCGCCAGCGAGGCGTCGATCTGGGTGACGAGTTCACGCGTGGGCGCCAGGATCAACGCACGCGGCCGCCCGGGGCGCCGCTCGACCGGCTTCGCCGCCAGGCGGGCGAGCACCGGGAGCACGAAGGCGTAGGTCTTGCCCGAACCGGTCCGGCCGCGGCCGAGCACGTCGCGCCCGGCCAGCGAGTGCGGCAGCGTGGCCGCCTGGATCGGGAACGGGCTGAGCACGCCTTCCGCGGCGAGCGCGTCGATCAGCGGGGCCGGTACGCCGAGGTCGGCGAAACCGGGCTGGGCTGGGGAGGGGCGGCGGCCCGACATGTGCGCTCCGAACGTGGAAGGGGCCGCGGGTGCCGGCGCCAGTGCGGATCAGTGTAGGCGGCGGCCCGGAGTGACCTGCGCCACCGCGGCGGTTGCTGGTTACGGTGCCGTAGGTTACGGTTGCGTAGGTTCGGATCCCTCCGCCGGAAGGCTGGCCCATGCCGATTTCGGAGACCGCACGCCTGCTGCTCGACCTCGAGCACGTCGCCGAAGAGAACCTCAACCGGCACCTCGGCGTGGCCAAGGAATGGCTGCCGCACGAGTACGTGCCGTGGAGCCGCGGCCGCGACTTCGCCGATCTCGGCGGGGAAGCCTGGGAACCGGGGCAGTCCGGCGTCTCGGCGATCGCCCGGACCGCGCTCGAAGTCAACCTGCTCACCGAGGACAACCTTCCCAGCTACCACCGGGAGATCGAACGCGCCTTCGGCCGGGAGGGCGCCTGGGGCACCTGGGTGCACCGCTGGACCGCCGAGGAGGGCAGGCACGGCATCTGCATCCGCGACTACCTCCTGGTGACCAGGGCGGTCGACCCGGTGGAGCTGGAACGCGCCCGGATGGCGACCATGCAGGCCGGTTTCGACAGCGGGGACAAGCCGCTGCTGCACGTGTTCGCCTACGTGTCCTTCCAGGAACTGGCCACCCGGCTCTCGCACCGCAACACCGGCCGGTACACCGGGGACCCGGTCGCGGACAGGCTGCTGGCCAGGGTCGCGATGGACGAGAACCTGCACATGATCTTCTACCGGAACCTGGTCACCGCCGCGCTGGAGGTGGCGCCGGACGCGATGGTGCGCGCGATCGCCGACGAGGTGATCGGCTTCCAGATGCCCGGCAGCGTCATCCCCGGTTTCGTGCGCAAGGCCGCGCAGATCGCCAAGGCGGGCATCTACGACCTCCGCATCCACCACGACGAGGTGATCTGGCCGCTGCTGCGGCACTGGCGGTTGTTCGAACTGGAGGGACTGCGGGAAACCGGGGAGCGGGCACGGGAGGAACTGCACGGGTTCCTGACCGGGCTGGACGAGCAGGCCACGCGGTTCGTCGAACGCCGCGCGCAGGCGCAGGCGCGTCAGCCGGGCTGAAACCACCCGGTTCTGCCGGTGTGCTCGGGTAGGTTCGACGGCATGGCGACACTGGTTTCCTTCCACGCCCATCCCGACGACGAGTGCATCACCGTCGGCGGCGTGATGCGCAAGGCTTATGAAGAAGGGCACCGGGTGGTGCTCGTGGTCGCCACCCAGGGCGAGCACGGGGAAGTCGAGGAGGGCTTCCTCACCGAGGGTGAGACGCTGCGTGAGCGGCGCATCGCCGAAACCCACGCGGCGGCGGGTATTCTCGGCGTGCAGCGGGTGGAGTTCCTGGGCTACACCGATTCCGGCATGATGGGCGAGCCGGAGAACGACGCCGAGGGCTCGTTCTGGACGGCGTCGGTCGAGGAAGCCGCCGAGAAGCTGGCCGCGATCCTGCGCGAGGAGCAGGCCGACGTCCTCACCATCTACGACGACAACGGCGGCTACGGCCACCCCGACCACATCCAGGTGCACCGGGTCGGCGTGCGGGCCGCGGAACTGGCCGGCACGGAACGCGTCTACCAGGCCACGCAGAACCGCGACGAGATCCGCCGCTGGATCGAGGCGTCGGCGGCCGAGGCCGAGAACGAGGGCGGCGAAATGCCGGACTTCGGCGACCTCAGCGGCATCGGCAAGCCGGAGGCGGAGCTGACCGCGAAGGTGGACGTGACGGCCTACCTGGAGCACAAGCGGCAGGCGATGCGGGCGCACGCCAGCCAGATCGCCGAGGACTCGTGGTTCCTGGCGCAGCCGGAGGAGGTCTTCCGGCTGCAGTTCGGCACCGAGTGGTTCATCCGCGCCGGGCAGGGTCCCGGGATCACCGAGAAGGACCTGCTCGCCGGGTTGTGAGCCGGGCGAGGTCGGCGGGCCGGGAGAGGAACGGGTGGTGCCCGGCCTCGAACTCGACCACTTCGCTCGCGTGGCGTGCCCATTCGCGCTGCCGCGCGGGCGGGGTGGCGCGGTCCTCGGTGAGCACCACGTAGGTGGACGGGATCGTGCGCCGGCCGAGGCCGCGCGGTGCCTGGGTGAAGGCGGCCACCGACTGCGGGGTCAGGTGGGCGGGTGCTTCGGCGGCGAGGTCGGGCGGGCAGTCCTGCAGGAAGATGCCGGTCAGGTCCAGGCCGGGCTTCACCGCGACCGTGCCGTTGTCGTGGTGGTCCAGCCACGGTGAGGGTTCCGGGACCGCCGCCGCCAGCGACTGCCCCTCTTCCGGCACCACCGCGGCGAGGTGGACCAGGCGCTCCACAGTGGACTCGAAGCCGACGGCGGCGTCGGTGCGGACCACGCCGCCGTAGGAGTGTCCACTGAGGATGGCCGGTTCGCCGCCGGCGGCCAGCACGGCGCGCACCGCGTCGGCGTCGTCGTGCAGGGTGGCGCCGGTGCCGCGGCAGCTGGGCAGGCTCACCGCCTCGGTGCGGAAACCCAGTTCGCGCAGGGGCTCGGCCATGCGCTGCCACCACCAGCCGGCGTCACCGGCGCAGGAACCGTGCACGTGAACGACTCGCATGCCCCAAGCAGAGGACGGCGGCACCCGGCCCGGCACCGGGTTTCGCCACCGGCTCAGAGCGTCTGCCACCAGCCGTCGACCGGCGGCGGCGCCGACACGTCCACCCGCTCACCCGGCCGCGGCACGGCCAGGCCGATGTCCTTCGCCTTCGCCTCGCGCCACACCCGGTCGGCGGGCTCGGTCCAGGCGTGCATGGCGAGGTTGAAGGTGGCCCAGTGGACCGGGATGAGCAGCCCGCCGCGCACGTCGAGGTGGGTGGCCACGCCCTCCTCCGGCGTCATGTGGATGTCCGGCCAGCCCGCGGCGTAGGCGCCGATCTGCACCAGGGTGGCGTCGAACGGGCCGTACTGCTCGCCGATCTTCGTGAAGCCGGGGAAGTAGCCGGTGTCGCCGGTGTAGAACACGCGGTGCTCCGGGCCGATGATCGACCAGGAGGCCCACAGCGTGCCGTCGTTGGCCAGCCAGCGGCCGGAGAAGTGCTGGGCCGGGGTGGCGACCAGGCGCAGCGGCCCGGTGGTGAACTCGGCGTGCCAGTCCAGTTCGACGATCCGGTCCTCGGGCACGCGCCAGCGGCGCAGGTGCGCGCCGACGCCGAGCGGCACCACGAACGGCGCGTCCTGGTGGCGGACCAGGGTGCGGACCGTGGGCAGGTCGAGGTGGTCGTAGTGGTCGTGGGAGATGATCACGGCGTCGAGGCGGGGGAGGTCCTCGAGCGCGATCGGCGGGGCGTGCATGCGCTTGGGGCCGATCAGCGGGGAGGGGGAGCAGCGGTCGCTCCAGACGGGGTCGAGCAGCACGCGGGCGCCGTCGAGTTCGACCAGCGTGGAGGCGTGGCCGTACCAGGTCAGGTGGAGCCCGTCGGCCGGGGCGGGCGTGCTGGTGGCGACCACCGGCACCGGGCCGCTGGGGTGGCGCGGCTCGTTGCCGAACACCATGTCGTGCAGGATCTTGCGGTAGGTGCCCTGCTCGACCACCCGGCGCGGTGCCTCGTTGCGGAACCGGCCGTCACGGAACTGCGGCGAGCGGCGGAGCAACTCGGGATCAGGCCGCCCGCCGACGGCCACGGGCACCCCGCGACCGGCCAGCCCCAGCAGCCCCAGCCCAGCGATCCCCGCGGCGGCCGCGACCAGGTTTCTCGTACGCATACCCCCATTTTGAGTCGGTTCCCCCCGCCCCGCAGCGCGACGCCGCCCACCGGAGTGGAGCCCGTTCCCTTCGCCCGGTTCGACCGCTTCCGCGGCCCCCGGCTCGGTGGTTGCCCGCCACTCGGCTCGGCTGTTTTTCGCGGCCCTAGGCTCGGCCGCAGCCCGCCACTCGGCTCGACCACGTCCGTGACTCCGGCTTCGGCTCCCACGGCTCGGGCTCCGGTGCCTTGCCGCCTCGGAACTTGGCGTCCTGCCGCTTCGGGCTTCGGTGTCTTGCCAGGTTGAGCGCGGTGCCTCGCCGCCCGGAGCCGGGTGTTCGGGTGCCTCCGGCTCCGGTGCTCGCCGTTCCGGGTTCGGGTGCCTTGCCGCCTCGAATCCTGGGGCTCTACCGCTTCGGATCCCGGCGCCTCACCAGGCCGATCGCCGCGCCTCGCCACCTGAACTCGGGCGGCCTCGCCACCCAGCAGCCCCGTCCCGGCAAGCCAACCGCCGCCCCCGGTTTCCGGCTTCCCGCGCCGCGCGCGGATCGGACCCGGGATCAGCGGAAGGCGGGCAGCGAGGTGACGGACTGGCCGAGGGTGAGGGCGTGCATCTCCTCGGTGCCTTCGTAGGTGAGCACGGTCTCCAGGTTCGCCATGTGCCGCATGACGGGGTATTCCAGGGAAATGCCGTTCGCGCCGAGCATGGAGCGGGCGGTGCGCGCCACGTCCAGCGCCGAGCGCACGTTCGCCAGCTTGCCGAAGCTCACGTGGTGGTGGTGCAGCGAACCGGCGTCCTTGAGGCGGCCGATCCGCATCGCGATCAGGCCGGCCCGGTTCACCTCGACCAGCAGGTCGGCCAGTTTGCGCTGGGTCAGCTGGAACCCGGCCAGCGGCTTGCCGAACTGGGTGCGTGAGAGCGTGTACTCCAGCGCCGACTCGTAGCAGGCCCGCGCGGCGCCGACCACGCCGAACAGGATGCCGTACCGCGCCTCGTTCAGGCAGCTCAGCGGGCCCCGCAGGCCGCGCACCTCGGGGAAGGCCGCCGAATCGGGCAGGCGCACGCCGTCCAGCACGAGTTCGGCGGTGAGCGAGGCACGCAGCGAGAGCTTGTGCTTGACCTCGTTCGCGGTGAAACCCGGGGTGGAGGCCGGCACCACAAAACCGCGGACGCCGTCGTCGGTCTGCGCCCAGACGACCGCGACCTCGGCCACGGTGCCGTTGGTGATCCACATCTTGGTGCCGGTCAGCACCCAGTCCGAACCGTCGCGCACGGCGCGCGTGCGCATGCTCGCCGGGTCGCTGCCCGCGTCCGGCTCGGTCAGCCCGAAGCAGCCGAGCGCCTCACCGGTGGCCATGCGCGGCAGCCACTCCGCCTTCTGCTCGGCCGAGCCCCAGCGGTGGATGGCGTACATCGCCAGCGAACCCTGCACCGAGACGAAGCTGCGCAACCCCGAATCCACGGCCTCCAGCTCACGGCAGGCGATGCCGTAGGCCATCGCGCTGGTGCCGGCGCAGCCGTAGCCCTGAAGGTGCATGCCGAGCAGGCCCAGCTGCCCGAAGCCCTTGGCCAGCTCCGCCGCCGGGAGCGCGCCCGTTTCGTACCAGTCCGCGACGTTCGGGGCGAGTTGCTCGGCCGCGTACCCGCGCACGGCGTCGCGGATGTCGCGCTCCTCCCCGCTCAGTTCGGCGTCGAGATCGAGGAAGTCGTGCGGGTCCGGGGTGCTCATGCGGTCATGCTAACCCGCGCGGCGGGCCGAATCGTGCTGGATGGCGTGCTGGACCACCGAGATCAGCACCTGCTTGGCCGACTCCCGGTCCCGCGCGTCGCAGGCCATGATCGGTACGTTCGGCGAGATGGTCAGCGCGTGCCGGACGTCTTCGATCTGGTGGTGCAGCAGGCGGTCGAAGCAGTTGATCGCGACCACGTACGGCAGCTTCCGGTTCTCGAAGAAGTCGATCGACGGGAAGGCGTCGGCGAGGCGGCGGGTGTCGATCAGCACCACCGCGCCGATGGCGCCGAGGGCCAGGTCGTCCCACATGAACCAGAACCGGTGCTGGCCCGGCGTGCCGAACACGTACAGCACGATGTCCGAGTCCAGGGTGATCCGGCCGAAGTCCATGGCCACCGTGGTGGTGGTCTTGTTCGGCGTCGCCGAGATGTCGTCCACCCCGGCGCCCGCCTCGGTCATCGACGCCTCGGTGGTCAGCGGGTCGATCTCGGAGATCGCCCCGACCAGGGTGGTCTTGCCCGAACCGAAGCCACCGGCGACCACGATCTTCGCCGATGAGGTCGGCCCGCTGGACGGGCGTGGTGCGTTCACCGCGGTTTCTCCTCGTTCCGGGTTCTACAGGGAAACGACCGGCTGGGGGCCGCCGGCGCCACGCAACTGGGCGCGCTGGGCCGGGGTGAGCTGCTTGCCGACGCGGTCCACCAGCAGGGTCATCTCGTAGACCACGAGCCCGATGTCGCTCTCCGGCGAGCCCAGCACGGCCAGGCAGGACCCGTCGGAGACCGACATCAGGAACATGAAGCCCCCGGCCATCTCCACCACGGTCTGCGCGACCGTGCCGCCCTCGAAGATCTTCGCCGCGCCGCGGGCCAGGCTGGTCAGCCCAGACGCCACGGCGGCCAGCTGGTCGGCCTTGTCCTTGGGCAGGCCGCGGGAGTGCGCCAGCATCAGCCCGTCGGCCGAGACCACCACGGCGTGCGCGGCCCCCGGTACCCGGCGGACGAAATCGGTGATCAACCAGGCGAATCCGCCGTTCGCCAGCGTGCTCGGCTGGCTGGTGCCTTCCGGCTGCGCCCCTGTCACTGCCACTCCCTAGTGCTGCCTTGCTCTGTTCTGCTGTTGCTGCCCGCTCCCGGGTAGGAGCCGGGTTCCCCCGAGTTCTCCGAGAGCGCGTGCCGCCCGGTGGTGAAGCCACGCTGGAAGCTGGCCATGCGGCTGCGGGCGGCGGCCGCCGACCGGGAGATCGCGCTCGGGCCGGGCTGGCCGGCCGAGGTGTCGCGGAAGGCGTCCGGCTCGCTGGTCCGGACCGAACCGGGCACCAGGTAGGCGTTCGGCACCCGCTTCGGCAACCCGGCCTCGGTGACCTCTTCGTTCCGCGTCTCCAGCAGCGCCTGCGCGGCCTGCCAGCCGTGGTCCGAGGCGCTCTGCCAGGTCGAGGCCACCACGGGCCGCGGCTTGGGCGGCGGCCCCTCGGTCAGCTCCGGCTCCGGTGTGCTGGTCGGCTGCTCCGGCACCGCGGGGGCTTCCGGCTCCGGCTCGGGCTGCGGCTCGGGTTCCGGGGTGCGCTCGGGCTCCGGCTGGCGGGCCCGGTCGCCGTTCCCGGCGGGCCCGGCCAGGTCCGTCGAGGCCGGTGCCTGCGACTCCTGCTGGTCCAGCTCGTCCTCGACCTCGCTGAACCAGCGCGACATCACCGACTGGTAGATCGGCAGGCGGCGGGTCGGCGCGTCCGGGTCGTCTTCGGCGGGCTGCTTGGCCAGCGCCTCGTAGTCGCTGTGGTCGGTGCGCGGCTGGTCCGGTTCCTCGGTCGGGAAACCGTAGTCCTGTTGCGCGGCGGGCTCCGGCGCGGGTGGCGGTGGCGGAGCGGGCACCTGGCGCACCGGCAGCTGCTGGGGCACCGGGTACGGACTGGTCAGCGGCGCGTCGGTCGGGCTGCTGGTGAACGCCGCGTTCGACGAACCGGCGACCAGGTCGTCCAGCGAGATCGGCTGCGCCAGCGGGGTGAGCCCGTTCGTCGCGGCCGAGGTCTCCGCCGGGGTGGGCGGCGGGGCCGGGGTCCAGGTCTCGGTGGCCGGTTCCGGCGCCTTCTGCTGGCGGGCCGGGGTGATCGGCGGCAGCGAGGACTGCATCGCCGACGGGAAGGTCGGCGCCGGCGACTGGGCCGGGATCCGCGGCTGCGACGGCGGACCGCCCGGCGTCTGCGAAGGCGTGGCCACCAGCAGTTCGGCGGGCACCACGATCCGCGCGATGATGCCGTTGTCGATCTCCTCGTTGTCCCGCAGCCGGACCTCGATGCCGTGCCGCTTGGCCAGCCGCGCGACCACGTACAGGCCCATCCGCCTGGTCACCGAGACGTCGAACGCGGGCGGGTCGGCCAGCCGCTTGTTCGCCTCCTCGATGTCCTCTTCGGACATCCCGACACCCTTGTCGGTGATCTGGATGGCCAGCGAGCGCTTGCGGGTGACCGCGGCGCGCATGGTCACCTTGGTCTCCGGCTCGGAGAAGTAGGTCGCGTTGTCCAGCAGCTCGGCCAGCAGGTGCACCAGGTCCTGGATGGCGCGGCCCTGCACGGAGACCTCGGGCACCTGGCCGACCTCGACCCTGGCGTACTGCTCGATCTCCGAGACCGCGGCACCGATCACCTCGACCGCGGGCACCGGGCGCGCCACCGACTTGGTCAGCCCGGCGCCGGAGAGCACCAGCAGGCTTTCACCGTTGCGGCGCAGCCGGGTGGCGAGGTGGTCCAGCTCGAACAGGCTGGCGAGGTGGTCCGGGTCCTGCTCGTCGGCCTCCAGCCGGTCGATCACGCCGAGCTGGCGCTCCACCAGCCGCTGCGAGCGCCGCGAGAGGTTGACGAACATGCCGTTGACGTTCTCGCGGAGCAGCGCCTGCTCGGCCGCCAGCTTGACCGCCTGGGCGTGCACCGCGTCGAACGACCTGGCGACTTCACCGATCTCCTCGCGGGTGAGCACCGGCACCGGCTCGACCGCGCGCTTGGCCGCCTCCAGCGGGTTCGGGTTGTCCAGGATGCCCTGGACCGTGGTCGGCAGCTTCGCGTAGGCCACGTCCAGCGCGTTCGTCCGCAGCGTGCGCAGCGGGTGCAGCAGCGAGCGGGCGATGACCAGCATCAGCGCGATGGCGAAGAGCAGGGCCAGCAGCACGATGCCGGCGAACTGCCAGAAGGCGACCAGCGCGTCGGAGGCCAGGTTGTCCGCCGCGGCGCGGAGGTCGCTGAGCAGCTGACCCTCCACCTTGTTCATCCGGTCGACGACGAAGGCGCCGTCGTTGGTCAGCGCGTTGACGTCGATGGCCGGCCTGCTGCGGGCGTCGGCGAAGACGAAGGCGGAGGCCTTGATGCGCTCGCGGTCGTCGACCTCGGCGCCGGAGACGTTGTCGTTGTAGAGCTGCACCTGGTCGGGGTCGGCGTTCGCCCGGAAGGTGTCCAGCGCCGCGCGGGCACTGGCCTGGTAGGCACGGGTCTGGCTGAGCAGCTCGGCCGGGAAGCCGTCGCGGCGGCCGGCGATCTGCAGCGCGGCGTTCTCGCGGGAGACGTACTCCTTGGCCTCGCTCAGCGCCTGCGCGGTGGTGCCGCGGCGGAGCAGGTCACGGTCGGTGATCCCGGTGTTGACCTCGCGGCCGCCCTGGATCAGCTGGTCCATCAGCGAGGTGTAGGCCGACAACGCCGACAGGTCGGCGTAGGCGGTGTTCCGCACCGCGACGCGCAGCGGGCCCAGCGCGCCGATCCGGTCCAGCGTGCGCCGCATCTGGCTGCCCTCGGCGACCACGTCGCTCTCCAGCGTGCCGGCGAAGGACTGCAGGTCGCTGATGGCGCGGTCGGTCTTGATGATCTGCGCGTCCAGCGCGCCCTCGTCCGGGGCGCGGTCCGAGGCGATCTTCGCCACCGCCAGCGTGCGCTCGTTCTGCAGCTCGTGCACCACGGTGGCGCTCTTCGCGGCCAGGTCGAGCTGGTCCACCGTCTGCTGGTACTCGTTGGCGCGCCCCAGTTCCTGGGCGGCCAGCAGGCCACCGAGGGCGAGCGCGGTGGCGGTGGGCACGATCATCACCGCGGCCAGCTTGCTCCGCAGCCGCCAGTTGCGCAGCGACCACCGGCTGGGCCTGCCGCGCTCCACCGGTGTGGTGTCGAGGGCGTCCGCCGTGGTCGGTTCCACCGGATCGGGCAGCGGGGCCCGCTCTCCCGGCACCGACCCGCCACTGATGTTTCCCCGGCCGTCTGAGGCCCCAGGGTCTTGGACCCGCACTACGAGCACATCCCTTGTACTTGAGCCAGCAGCTCGCTTCGCGGAGTCCAGCTCGAACGGACATTGTCTTTCGCGTCTTTCGCGTCTTTCGCGTCTTCCGCGTCTCCCGGCCGCGGCACCCGTGGTCCCGCGTTCCGCGGCGCCCCGTGGAAAGGCTGCGGGTGGACTTCCGTCCGCACGGCCATCCGGTCGCTCGCTCCTCACGTGATTCGGGGGTCGGCGTGACCAGCAGTGGCCGACACCGGTCGACAGTGGCTGGCACTGCTGCACTGCGATGCAGAAGGTAGCGAATACGCTGCGAAGATGTAACCCTTCCGGGGGCGTCCTCGGCGAGGACAACTATGTCATGCCGTATTCGGGCGACTCGTCTGAGTATCCCCTATGCGGGAGATCCGTCGCCTGGTCAGGTGAGCCAGCCCGCGTGCAGGTGGTGATACCGGCACCGATTGTGACGACATCGAGTGATCTCTTACAGTGTCCCGTGCGAACACATCACGGTCTCGGGGCGGGCCGCGGTTCGCGTTATTCGCCTGGTCGCACCCCAGGCGTACCTACTCTGCACACCAGGAGTTGGCCTTGCTACGTACTGGCAACAGTTTCCGGCGGCCGAACCGCCGCCTCACCCGCGTGGGCGTGCTGTTCAGCAGCCTCGTCCTGCTCGCCTCGACCAGCGGCTGCGGGCTGCTCGGCGGCGACGGGGGCACCGAGAGCGCCGAGGGCAACGCGCAGGTGGAGAAGGCGAAGATCAAGGTGTCGGTGATGCCGCTGATCGACGTCGCGCCCTTCCACCTCGCGAACAAGAAGGGTTACTTCAAGGAAGAGGGCCTGGAGGTCGAGACGGTCAACTCGCCCAGCGGGCAGGCCGGGCTGACCAAGCTGATCGCCGGCGACGTCGACATCAGCTACGGCGGTGACATCCCGTTCGTGATGGCCAACGCCACCGGCAGCGCGGACATCAAGTTCGTCGCCGAGTCCTCCTCCGGCAAGCCGAACACGATGATGATCCTCACCGTGCCCGAGTCGCCGGTGAAGAACGTGCAGGACCTGGCGGGCAAGAAGATCGCCATCAACGGCGAGAAGGGTGTCTCCGACACCCTGACCAAGTCGGTGATGAAGGCGAACAACGTCGACTTCAGCAAGGTCACCTGGGTGACCCTGCCGTTCCCGGAGATCGCCGGCGCGATCGCCCGCAAGGACGTGGACGCGGGCTTCCTGGTCGAGCCGTTCATCACCCAGGCCAGCAAGAGCGTGGGCACCGTGCCGGTGGTCGACGCCTCCTCCGGCCCGACGCAGGACTTCCCGATCTCGGCCTACGGCGCCACCGCGAAGTTCGTCAACGAGAACCCGAAGACCGTGGAGGCCTTCCAGCGGGCGATGGCCAGGGCCACCAAGGAGGCCGAGGCCGACCGCAAGGTCGTCGAGCCGCTGCTGGTCGAGTTCGCCAAGATCGACGCCGACACCGCGGCGCTGGCCTCGCTGACCAAGTTCGAGTCCAAACTGGACCCGGCGCGGCTGCAGCGGGTGCCCGACCTGATGCTGGAGTTCGGCATCATCACGCAGAAGGTCGACGCGGCGAGCATGATCGCCAAGCAGCCGCAGGACTGATCCGTCCACGTGCCTCGTCTGCTGCGGAACCTGATCGGTCTGGCCGGCTTCTTCCTGCTCTGGGAGGGAGCCGTCCAGACCGGACTGGTGCGGCGGGAGTTCATCCCGCCGCCATCGGTCGTCCTGTACAGTCTCGCCGGCCTGCTCGGCGACGTGTCCTTCCTGCGCGACGTGATCGCGACCATGCTCGCCTGGCTGATCGCGCTCGGCATCGCGGTGGTGGTGGCGATCCCGGCCGGACTGCTGCTCGGCAGCATCCCGCCGCTGCAGGTGGCCACCCGCGCGATCGTGGAGTTCCTCCGCCCGATCCCGCCGGTGGCGCTGATCCCGCTGGTGATCCTGATCGTCGGCGGCGGCCCGGAGGCCAAGATCAGCCTCGCGGTGTACGCCTCGGTGTGGCCGATCCTGTTCAACACCGTCTACGCGATGGCGGAGATCGACCCGGTGCTCACCGAGACCGCGCGCTCCTTCGGCACCTCGAAGTCGCGCATGCTCACCTCGGTGGCGCTGCCGCACGCGGCGCCGTTCGTCTTCACCGGCATCCGGATGTCCGCGGCGATCGCGCTGATCGTCATCGTCAGCACCGAGTTCGTCGCCGGGGCCAGCCGCGGCATCGGCAACTTCGTGCTCGAAGCCAGCGAGGGCGGTGGCCGCCGCGACCTGGTGCTGGCCGGCACCGTGGTGGCGGGCATCATCGGGTACCTGATCAACGAGGGCCTCGAGCGGACCGGGCGCCGCCTGTTCGCCTGGAGCGAGGTCCGCACGGAGGTGGCCAGGTGACCGCGACCCTGCCCGAGCGCCCGGCCCGGCCGGGCCTGCGCGGCCGGACCAGGGCCGGGGTGTCCGGCTTCCTGCGCAACTGGCTGCTGTTCATCGGCCTGGTGGTGCTCTGGGAGCTGGTCACCAGGCTGGCCCAGGACCGCTTCTTCCCGCCGCCCACGGAGATCATCGCCTCGGCGGGGCAGCTGTGGTTCAGCGAGAACTTCTTCGACCACATCCTGCCCAGCGTCGGCCGCATGCTCGGCGGCTGGCTGATCGCCGTGGTGCTCGGCGTCGGCCTCGGCGTGGCGCTGGGCCGCACCCGCACCGGCATGGACTACGCCGGTCCGCTGTTCTCCTTCGGCCGGTCCATCCCGCCGCCCACGCTGGCCCCGGTGTTCCTGGTGCTCTTCGGCATCGGGCCGGGCATGCAGCTGGCCACCATCATCTTCGGCGCGCTGTTCCCGATCCTGCTGAACACGGTGGACGGGGTCCGCTCGGTGGACGCGGTCAAGGTGGACACCGCGCGGTCGTTCCGCAGCCCGCGGCGCTACTGGCTGCTGCTGGTGGTGCTGCCCGCGGCCTCGCCGAAGATCTTCGCCGGGCTGCGGCTGAGCCTGTCCATCTCGATGATCCTGATGGTGGTCTCGGAGCTGATCGGGGCCTTCGACGGCATCGGTTACGCGCTGAACTCCTCGCGTCAGATCTTCGACTTCGCCGGGATGTGGGCGTGGATCGTCCTGCTCGGCATCCTCGGCTACGGGTTCAACACCGCCCTGCTCGCCGTGGAACGCCGGGTGCTGCGCTGGCAGCCGTCCCGGGCCCAGCAAGCCACTATCGGAGGATGAGTCCTGTGCCCACCATGCTCGACGTCTCCGGCCTCACCCACCGATACGGGGGCGGGGACCGGCCCCACACCGTCGTCGACGACCTGCGCTTCACCGTTTCGGCGGGGGAGCTGGCCTGCATCGTCGGCCCGTCCGGCTGCGGCAAGTCCACCCTGCTGCGCTGCGTGGCCGGGCTGATCAAGCCGTCGGCGGGCGAGGTCCGGCTGCACGGCGACCTGATCGACGGCGTGCCGGACGACCTGGCCGTGGTGTTCCAGGACTACAGCCGCTCGCTGTTCCCGTGGCTGTCGGTGCGCGCGAACGTGGAGTTCCCGCTGCGCTGGCGCGGGCTGAGCAAGGCCGAGCGGCACCGGCGGGCCGACGAGGCGCTGGCCTCGGTCAACCTGCCCGACGTCGGCGGCAAGTTCCCGTCGCAGCTGTCCGGCGGCATGCAGCAGCGCGTGTCCATCGCCAGGGCGCTGGCCTCGGAGCCGGCGCTGCTGCTGATGGACGAGCCGTTCGCCTCGGTGGACGCGCAGACCCGGTTCGAGCTGGAGGACCTGCTGCGGCGGGTGCAGCGCGAACGCGGCAGCACGGTGCTGCTGGTCACCCACGACATCGACGAGAGCGTCTACCTCAGCGACCGCGTGCTGGTGCTGTCGAAGTCGCCCGCGCGCATCGTCGCCGACCTCGAAGTGGGCCTGCCCGGCGAACGCGACCAGATCACCACGCGCGAGTCGAAGGAGTTCGTCTCGCTGCGCGGTGAGGTGGCCCGGCTGCTGCACGGCGGTCAGCCCGGCTCCGCCCCCGCCGCCGAGGAACTGGCGGCCGCGGACCTGGCCGAGGCCGACGCGGCCGAACAGCTCGCGGACACGCGGTCGCGGGAAACTCTCTGAGTCCGCTCCGCCACCGCGATTTCCGCCTGGTGCTGCTGAGCACCACGCTGCTGTTCACCGGGTACGCCCTGCTGCTCCCGGTGGTGCCGCTGTGGGTGGTGCACCGGGGATCGGGTGAGTTCGCCGCGGGCGCGGCGACCGGGGTGTTCATGGGCGCCACGGTCGCCGCCCAGTGCGCGGTGCCGGCGCTGGCCGCCCGGTTCGGCTACCGGCTGGTGACCGCGGTGGGCGGGCTGCTGCTCGGCGTCCCGGCACCGCTGCTGTTGCTGACCGCGGACTGGCCGGGCATCCTCGGCGTCTGCCTGGTGCGGGGGCTCGGCTTCGGGCTGGTCTCGGTCTGCGGCAGCGCGCTCATCGGCGAGCTGCTGCCCCCGTCGTCGGCGGCGCGCGGGTCCGGCTGGTACGGCCTGGCCACCGGGTTGCCGCAGCTGCTCGGGCTGGCCACCGGCACCTGGGCGGCCGGGACCTGGGGGTTCGCCCCGGTGTTCTGGCTGGCCGCGGTGCTGCCGCCGGCGGGGGTGCTGCCGGTGCTGCTGCTGCCCCGGTTGCTGCCCGGTCACAGCGGTCCGCCGGTGCGCTGGCCGCAGGTCACCGCGCGGACCTGGCGGCCGGGGCTGGTGATGTTCGGCGGCGCGGTCGGCTTCGGGGCGATGGCCACCTTCGTGGCGCTCGTGCTGAACGGTCCCGCGGCGGTGGTCTCGGCGACGTTGTTCGTGGTGACCGGGGCCGCCCTGCTCGGCCGGTGGTCGGCGGGGCTGTTCGCGCACCGGCTGGCCGGCTCCGGGCGGATGCTCGGCGCGGCCACCGCGGTGTCCGGGCTGGGCCTGGCGGTGTTCGCGGTGACCGGGCCGATCGGCGGCGCGTGGGCGCTGACCGCGGCGATCGCCGGTGGGGCGGTCTTCGGCGCCGGGTTCGGCGTGGTGCAGAACGACGCGCTGGTGGTGATGTTCGCCCGGGTGCCGCCGGGGCCGGCCGGGGTGGTCTGGAACCTCGCCTTCGACGCCGGGCAGGGCGCGGGCGCGGTGCTGGTCGGCGCGCTGCTCGCCGGGCTGACCCCGGTCGGCGCGTTCGGCGTGCTGGCCGGGTTCGCGCTGGTCCTGTGGCCCATCGGCCGCGCCGCCGGGGTGAGGGGTTAGCCTGGGAGCGTGCCTCGTGTCGTGATCCTGGACTACGGTTCGGGCAACCTCCGGTCCGCCGAACGCGCCGTGCGGCGCGTCGGAGCCGAAGTCGAAGTGACCGCCGACGCCGAAGCGGCCCTCGCCGCCGACGGCCTGGTGGTGCCCGGCGTCGGTGCCTTCTCCGCGTGCATGGCGGGGCTGCGCGAGGTCCATGGCGAGCGGATCATCGGCAAGCGCCTCGCCGGTGGCCGCCCGGTGCTCGGCATCTGCGTCGGCATGCAGATCCTGTTCGAACGCGGGGTCGAGCACGGCGAGGAGACCGAGGGCGCCGGCGAGTGGCCCGGCGCGGTCGACCGGCTGCACGCCCCGGTGCTGCCGCACATGGGCTGGAACACCGTGCGCGCCCCCGCGGAATCGCGGTTGTTCGCCGGGCTGGACGCGGACACGCGCTTCTACTTCGTGCACTCCTACGCCGCGCGCCGCTGGGAGCTGGACTCCGGCCTCGCCGGGCAGCAGCCGCTGGTCACCTGGGCCCACCACGGCGAGGACTTCGTCGCCGCGGTGGAGAACGGGGCCCTCTCGGCCACCCAGTTCCACCCGGAGAAGTCCGGGGACGCCGGGGCCACGCTGCTGGAGAACTGGCTCCGCACCCTCTGAACCCGGTCGCGGACGCGGTTCTATAGTTGCCCGCGTGACCTTCCAGCTGCTTCCCGCCGTTGACGTCGCCGATGGCCAGGCCGTGCGCCTGGTCCAGGGCGAGGCCGGTACCGAAACCTCCTACGGCGACCCGCTGGAGGCCGCGCTGGCCTGGCAGCGGGACGGGGCGCAGTGGGTGCACCTGGTCGACCTCGACGCCGCCTTCGGCAAGGGCTCCAACCGCGAACTGCTCGCCCGCGTGGTCGGCGAGCTGGACGTCCAGGTGGAACTGTCCGGCGGCATCCGCGACGACGAGTCGCTGGAAGCGGCGCTGGCCACCGGTTGCCGCCGGGTCAACCTCGGCACCGCGGCGCTGGAGGATCCGGAGTGGACGGCCAAGGTGGTGGCCACCCACGGCGACCGCGTGGCGATCGGCCTGGACGTGCGGATCACCGAGGCCGGGCACCGGCTCGCCGCCCGCGGCTGGACCAAGGACGGCGGCGACTTCTGGGAGGTGCTGGAGCGCCTCGACCGCGACGGCGCCCAGCGCTACGTGGTCACCGACGTGAGCAAGGACGGCACGCTGCAGGGGCCGAACCTCGAACTGCTGCGCGAGGTCACCGCCCGCACCGACGCCGCCGTGATCGCTTCCGGCGGGGTGTCCAGTCTGGACGACCTGCGGGCGCTGGCCACGCTGGAGCGGGACGGCGTCGAGGGCGCGATCGTCGGCAAGGCGCTCTACGCCGGGGCGTTCACCCTGCCGGACGCGCTGGCCGCGGTCCGTTCCTGAAACCTCACCCGTCGAGCGTGATGGCGATGCCGATGGTGCGCTGCCGTCCGCGCAGCCGGCTGAAGAACATGGTGACCTGACCCACGATCCCGTACGCACGGGCGATCGCGCTGCGCACGCGCTCGGTCTCGGCGTCGTCGAGCAGCCGGGCCCGGCCGGAAACCTTGTCGCCGTGGGTCTTCTTGCCGCCGAAGTCGCTGGCCTGCACGGCCACCCTCGGGTCGTTGCGCAGCCGCTTGACCTTGCCCGCCTGCCGCTCGCTCCACAGCACCAGTTCGCCGCCTTCGCGGGCGATCCACACCGGGGTCGGCACCGGGGTGCCGTTCTTGCGGAACGTGGTGACCACCACGTACTTCTCTGCGGCCAGCCGTTCCAGCTCGGTTGCCATGGTGGTCACCGTACCCGCCCTACCGCCGCAGGTAGACGAATCCCGTGGTCGGCCCGCCCCGTTCCGGGCGGCGCTCACCGTCGTGGACCACGAGCAGGCCACGCGGGAAGTCCGGGCCCAGCGGGGTGGTGGTGATCGCGGCGCCGTCGGAGTGCTCGACGGAGTCGGTGCGCGCGGTCGCGCCGACGGTGAAGTCGAACAGCGCCTTGTTGCCGCCGGTGCGGTCGTAGCCGACAAACCGCGAGTCGCCCTGGCTGGAGGCGTACAACTGGCCGGTGCCGTGCGGGCCTTCGGCGATGGTCAGGCCCTCGGCGTCGGCGGTCAGCCGGGTGCCGCCGAAGCCGGGATCCGGGCCGTCGGGCACGCACTCCTCGGTCTCCTCGTCGTAGCGCGCGGGGGCACCGAACGAGCGCACCCGGTCGACGAGTTCCGGTGCGCCACCGAGCGGGATCCGCCAGATCCCGACGTCCTCCTGGGCGGCGTAGAGCACGCGGTGCGCGGCGTCCAGCACCATGCCCTCGACCTGCGGGCGCTCACCCGGCTCGGCGCAGGGCGTCCAGGTGGTGCCGTCCGGCAGCGGGAAGCTCGCCGGGAGGTCCACTGTGGTCAGCGGCGTGGTGCCGATCCGGCCGCCGGGCAGGTCGGCCAGCTCCAGCAGGGCGATGCGGGTCTCGTGCCGCCTGCTCACCGCCAGCACCCGCCTGCCGCCGACCTCCGCCGCGGCCAGGCCGTACGCCGTGCGTTGTCCGTCTACTTCGGACTCGTTGGTGGAGAAGGCCGGCGGTGCGGCGGGATCGGTCACGTCGGTGAGCCGCTGGTCGGCGATCCGGTAGACGCGGATCCGGTCGCGCCCGCGGTCGCTGACGACGGCCAGGTCGCCGACCACGTCGACGTTGTTGAACCGGCCGGGTGCGGCGCCCGGGGTGGGCGGGGCCGGGGCCGGCACGGTCAGCAGTTCACGCCCGCGCAGGTCGAAGGCCGCGAGCCCGCCTTCCTTCAGCGTGCCGAGCACGATGCTGCGCGCCGGGTTCGCGCGGTCGACCCAGATCGCCGGGTCGTCGGCGTCGGCGTTGGCCGGGGTGGCGGCGGGGTCGTCGACGAAGGCCCTGGTCTGCAGCACCGGGCGGGGCACCGGGGCCGCCTGCGCCGGGGTGGCGGAGAGCAGGAGGGGGACGATGAGGACGAGCGGTGTGATGCGCACTGCGGGACGGTAGGCCCGCGAGGTTGCCGTCGGGTGAACGCCGGAGCGGGCCCCGTACCCTGGGCGGCATGTCCGTAGCGGTGAGGGTGATCCCGTGTCTCGACGTGGACGCGGGGCGGGTGGTCAAGGGCGTCAACTTCGCGGATCTGCGTGACGCCGGGGATCCGGTCGAACTGGCGCGCCGGTACGACGCCGAGGGCGCGGACGAACTGACCTTCCTCGACGTGACCGCCTCCTCCGGTGACCGCGAGACCACCTTCGACGTGGTCCGCCGGACCGCCGAGCAGGTGTTCATCCCGCTCACCGTCGGCGGTGGCGTGCGCACCAACGACGACGTGAACAAGCTGCTGCGCTCCGGCGCGGACAAGGTGAGCATCAACACCGCGGCCATCGCGCGGCCCGAGTTCCTGCACGAGGCGTCCCGCCGGTTCGGCTCGCAGTGCGTGGTGCTCTCGGTCGACGCCCGCCGCACGCCGGACACGGCCTCCGGCTTCGAGGTGACCACGCACGGCGGTCGCCGGGGCACCGGGATCGACGCGGTGGAGTGGGCGGCCAGGGGTGAGGAACTCGGGGTCGGGGAGATCCTGCTGAACTCGATGGACGCCGACGGCACCAAGGCCGGGTTCGACCTGGAGCTGATCTCGCTGGTGCGCGCCCAGGTCCGGGTGCCGGTGATCGCCAGCGGCGGGGCCGGGGCGCTGGAGCACTTCCTGCCCGCGGTCCGGCACGGGGCGGACGCGGTGCTCGCCGCCAGCGTGTTCCACTTCGGACAGTTGACCATCGGTGCGGTGAAGACCGCCCTGCGCGCGGGTGAGGTGGTGGTCCGGTGAACCGCTGGACGGCCCCGCTCGAGGTCAAGGTGATCACCGGGCTGCTGCTCGGCATCGCCGTGGTGCACGTGCTGATCTCGCTGGTGCTGCTGTCCGCGCCCGGTTCGACGGTGCGGGTGCTGTTCGTGCCGGTGACCGCCCTGCTGCTCGGCGCGATCGTGGCGGGCGGGCTCGCCGTGCCCGGCCGGTTCCCGCGGTTGTCCCGGTTCTCGCGGTACATCGGGTACGCGGTGATCGCGATCATGGCGCTGCAGCACGCGTTCGGCATGCTGGCGGGCACGCTGTGGTGGCTGCGGATCTTCTTCGGGCTCGCCGCGGCGGGCTACATCTACGCCGGGGTGCTGCTCAGCAGCCGCCCGGTGCTGCGGCACGTGGGGAGTGTGAAGGCGTGAACACCGCCGAAGTCACCGAAGCCGTCGGCCGGGTCGCGTTCAACGCCGACGGGCTCGCCTGCGCGGTGGTGGTCGACCACGAGAGCGGCGACGTGCTGATGGTGGCCTGGATGAACGCCGAGGCGCTGGCGCTGACGCTGACCACCCGCCGGGGCACCTACTTCTCGCGCAGCCGCGGGCGGCTGTGGGTCAAGGGCGAGACCTCCGGGCACGTGCAGCACGTCCAGGAGGTCCGGCACGACTGCGACGCCGACACCCTGCTGGTGCGGGTGGTCCAGGAGGGCCCGGCCTGCCACACCGGCACCCGCAGCTGCTTCGACACCGGCGAACGCCGGCTCCTCTAGTCCAGTTCGCCGGTCAGGTACCGCTGCAGCGTCGGGGCGACCGCCGCGACGATCTCCTCGTGGCCCGCCGAGGCCAGCGGCTCGAACTTCGCCACGTACCGGACCAGGCCCATGCCGACCACCTGCGAGGCGCACAGCGACGCCCGGAACTGCAACCGGTCGGTGCTGACCCGGTCGGCCAGCTTGGCGAAGATGTTCTCCAGGAACAGGTGCCGCAACGCGGCGGCGACCTGCTCGTGGCCCGCCACGCTCCGGACCAGCGCGGCGAACGTGCCGCCGCCGCTCTCGTCCCACTGCCGGAGGAAGGTCCGCACGATGCGTGCGCCCAGCTCCTCCACCGGGCCGTCCTCGAAGACCTTGGCGAACAGCTGGACCGGGTCGAACGGCAGCTGGAGCACGGCCTTGGCGAACAGGCCCTGCTTGCCGCCGAACCAGTGGTTGACCATGGCCGCGTCCACCCCGGCGCGCTGGGCGATGGCCCGCACGGTCGCCCGCTCGTAACCCAGCTCACCGAAGACCTCGCGGGCCGCGGTGAGCATCGCCGCACGGGTGTCCTCGCCCGCCGGACGGCGGCCTCGGCGCTTGGCGGTCGACTGCTTCGGGGTGGTCATGCCACCATCATGCCCTTCCACCGGACAGTAGTTCAACGCTCAATGAATAGTACTCCCGGGGGTACACGCGCTCGGCGGGCCGCGACGGCACAATGAGGCCCATGGTCAGCACCCGCACCGTCACCGCTCCGCCCGCGGCCGCCACCGGCCTCGGCACGGTCAGCCCCACCCGGGAGGAGTTCCGCGCGCTCGCCGAGTCGCGCCGGGTCATCCCGGTGGTCCGCCGCCTGCTCGCCGACGGCGAGACCCCGGTCGGGGTCTACCGCAAGCTCGCCGCCGACCGGCCGGGCACCTTCCTGTTCGAGTCGGCGGAGAACGGCGCCTCCTGGTCCCGCTGGTCGTTCGTCGGGGTGAACAGCCCGGCCGCGCTGACCGTGCGCGACGGCGAAGCGGTGTGGACCGGCACGCCGCCGGTCGGCCTGCCGTCCGAGGGCGACCCGCTGGCCGTGCTGCGGGCCACCCTCGAGGCGCTGCACACCGAGCCGCTGCCCGGCCTGCCCCCGCTGACCGGCGGCCTGGTCGGCTACATCGGCTACGACGCCGTCCGCTGGCTGGAGAGGCTGCCGGAACTGGCCGAGGACGACCTGAAGATCCCCGAGCTGACCATGCTGCTGGCCACCGACCTCGCCGCGCTCGACCACCACGAGGGCACGGTCACGCTGATCGCGAACGCGGTGAACTGGGACGACTCGCCGGAACGGGTGGACGCCGCCTACGACGACGCGCTGGCCCGGCTGCAGCGGATGACCGACCAGCTGGCCGTGCACGCCCCGGCCACCAACGCGGTGTTCGACCGCCCGGCCCCGGAGTTCACCCGCCGCCGCAGCGAAGCCGAGTTCCACGAGGCGGTGCGGAAGGCGGTCGAGGCGATCAAGGCGGGCGAGGCGTTCCAGGTGGTGCCCTCGCAGCGGTTCGAGATCGAGACCGGCGCCGACGCGCTCGACATCTACCGCGTGCTGCGCACCTCCAACCCCAGTCCGTACATGTACCTGCTGCGGATGGAGGGCTTCGACATCGTCGGCTCCAGCCCGGAATCGCTGGTGACCGTGCGCGACGGCCGGGCCACCACGCACCCGATCGCGGGCACCCGCTGGCGCGGCGCCGACCCGGAGGAGGACGCGCAGCTGGCCAAGGACCTGCTGGCCGACGAGAAGGAGCGGGCCGAGCACCTGATGCTGGTCGACCTCGGCCGCAACGACCTCGGCAAGGTGTGCAAGGCGGGCACCGTGCGCGTGGTCGACTTCTTCACCATCGAGCGCTACAGCCACGTGATGCACATCGTCTCCACCGTCACCGGTGAGCTGGCCGAGGGCAAGACCGCCTTCGACGCGGTGACCGCCTGCTTCCCGGCGGGCACGCTGTCCGGGGCGCCCAAGGTCAGGGCGATGGAGCTGATCGAGGAATTGGAACCCACCCGCCGGGCGTTGTACGGGGGGGTGGTCGGTTACCTGGACTTCGCCGGGGACGCCGACACCGCCATCGCCATCCGCACCGCGCTGGTGCGCGACGGGGTGGCGTACGTGCAGGCCGGTGGTGGCGTGGTGGCGGACTCGGACCCCGGCTACGAGGACAACGAGTCGCTGAACAAGGCCCGGACCGTGCTCTCGGCGGTGGCCGCCGCGCAGACCCTGGCCCCGGCCGGGGCGATCGAGGAAGCTGGTGACCCCGCTGGTGTCTGACCCGGCACACAGGCGTCCGTTGTGGACGATCGTGGGACTGCTCCTGCTCGGCGCGCTGGCGCTGTGGGGCGCCTCGATGCTGACCTGGGCCGAACGGCCGCGTTCGGACCTGCCGGGGGTGCCGCCCCAGGTGGTCACCGGGGCCGACCACCTGCCCGCGCTGGTGCCGCTGGCGGTGCTGGTGGCCGCCGGGGTGGCCGGGCTGGTGGCCACCGCGGGCTGGGCCCGGCGGGTGGTGGCGCTGGTGCTGGCCGCCACCGGGCTGGCCGCCTGCCTGGTGGTGCTGCTGAACCTGACCGGTGGCATGCGCTTGACCGGCTGGGGCCTCGCCGTGCTCGGCGGGCTGCTGGTGCTGGCCGGTGGCGGGCTGGGCGTGCGCGAGGCGGGACGGCTGCCGCGACTGGGTGCCAAGTACTCCGCGCCGGGCGGGAAACGCCCCGCCCGCGACGCCGATACAGAGCTCTGGGACGCGCTGTCCGACGGCCGGGATCCCACGACCGGTCGATGAGGGTTGACAAAACCACGATGGACCCGGGACCGGCCGGTCGAACCGCGCGGGTTAGCATCTTTCCGGCGGGAAGGGGAAGGTTTTTGTGAGCGAGCTTGCGAGGCTTGGTCTACCCAAGACAGCGGTGCACGAACCGGTGGGCGGGGCCGTCCGGTGACTGTTCTCGAAGACATCGTCGAAGGCGTCCGCGCCGACCTCGCCACCCGCGAGGCGGAGCTCCCCTTCGAGGAGCTGAAGCGCCGGGCCGCCAAGGTCGCGCCGCCGCGCGACGTGATGGCCGCCCTGCGGGAATCGGGCATCGGCGTGATCGCCGAGGTGAAGCGGCGCAGCCCGTCCAAGGGCGAACTGGCCTCGATCGCGGACCCCGCGGCGCTGGCCAAGGACTACGCCGAGGCCGGGGCGCGGGTGATCAGCGTGCTGACCGAGCAGCGCCGCTTCGGCGGCTCGCTCGCCGACCTCGACGCGGTGCGCGCCGCGGTGGACGTCCCGATCCTGCGCAAGGACTTCGTGGTCAGCCCGTACCAGGTGCACGAGGCGCGCCTGCACGGCGCCGACATGGTGCTGCTGATCGTGGCCGCGCTGGAGCAGAACGCACTGGTGGCGCTGCTGGACCGGGTCGAGTCGCTGGGCATGACGGCGCTGGTGGAGATCCACAACGCCGAGGAGGCCGACCGCGCGCTGGAAGCCGGTGCGTCGGTGATCGGCGTGAACGCGCGCAACCTGCACACCCTCGAGGTGGACCGCGACGTGTTCAGCAGGCTCGCGCCGGGCCTGCCGATGGACGTCTACAAGGTCGCCGAATCCGGCGTGCGCGGTCCCGGCGACCTGATGTCGTACGCGGGCCAGGGCGCCGACGCGGTGCTGGTCGGCGAGGGCCTGGTGGCCTCCGACGACCCGAAGGCGGCGCTGGTGAAGCTGGTCACCGCCGGTTCGCACCCGGCGTGCCCGAGGCCGAGCCGATGAGCGAAGAACCGGAAACCCGGCAGCACGAGCGGACCGGGCACGACCCGGACGCCAGGGGCCACTTCGGCCCGTACGGCGGCCGGTTCATGCCGGAGGCGCTGATCGCGGCGATGGACGAGCTGTCCGCCGAGTACGACAAGGCCCGGCTCGACCCGGAGTTCACCGGCGAGTTCGCCCGCCTGCTGCGGGACTACGCCGGCCGCCCGTCGCTGCTCACCGAGGCGCCGCGGTTCGCCGGGCACGCCGGCGGGGCGCGGATCTTCCTCAAGCGCGAGGACCTCAACCACACCGGTTCGCACAAGATCAACAACGTGCTGGGCCAGGCGCTGCTCACCCGGCGCATGGGCAAGAAGCGGGTGATCGCGGAGACCGGGGCCGGTCAGCACGGGGTGGCCACGGCCACCGCCTGCGCGCTGCTGGACCTCGACTGCGTGGTCTACATGGGCGAGGTGGACACCCAGCGCCAGGCGCTGAACGTGGCCAGGATGAAGCTGCTCGGCGCCGAGGTGATCCCGGTCAAGACCGGCTCGCGCACGCTGAAGGACGCCATCAACGAGGCGCTGCGCGACTGGGTGGCCAACGTCGACACCACGCACTACCTGCTCGGCACGGCCGCCGGCGGGCACCCGTTCCCGCTGATGGTGCGCAACTTCCACAAGATCATCGGTGAGGAGGCCCGCCGCCAGGTGCTGGACCTGGCCGGCCGCCTGCCGGACGCGGTGGCGGCGTGCGTCGGCGGCGGCTCGAACGCCATCGGCATCTTCCACGGCTTCATCGACGACCCGGGGGTCCGGCTGGTCGGCCTGGAGCCGGCGGGCAAGGGCCTGGACAGCGGGGAGCACGGGGCCACGCTGACCCAGGGCAGCCCCGGCATGCTGCACGGCGCGCTGTCCTACCTGCTGCAGGACGAGGACGGCCAGACCACCGAGGCGTACTCGATCTCGGCGGGCCTGGACTACCCCGGCGTCGGCCCGGAGCACGCTTGGCTCAAGGACACCGGACGGGCCGAGTACCGCGCGGTGACCGACGCCGAGGCCATGGAGGCGATGCGGCTGCTGTCGCGGACCGAGGGCATCATCCCGGCCGTGGAGTCCGCGCACGCCCTGGCCGGGGCGATCGAGCTGGGCCGGGAGCTGGGCGAGGAGGGGCTGATCGTGGTCAACCTCTCCGGTCGCGGTGACAAGGACATGGACACCGCGGCGAAGTTCTTCGGCCTGGTGCCCGAGGAGGAGCTGTCGTGAGCGAGCTGGACGAGGTCTTCCGCCGCACCAAGGCGGAGAACCGGGCGGCGCTGATCGGCTACCTGCCCGCGGGTTACCCCACCGTGGACGGGTCGAAGGATCTGCTCTCGGCGGTCATCGACGGTGGTGCCGACCTGGTCGAGGTGGGCGTGCCCTACTCCGACCCGGTGATGGACGGCCCGACCATCCAGGCCGCCGCGGACGCCGCGCTGGCCGGTGGCTTCCGGCTGAAGAACCTGTTCGAGGTGGTCGAGTCGGTCTCCGCCAGGGGCGGCAGGGCCGTGGTGATGACCTACTGGAACCCGGTGCACCGCTACGGGGTGGACGCGTTCGCCCGTGACCTGGCCGCGGCGGGCGGGCTGGGCCTGATCACCCCCGACCTGATCCCCGACGAGGCGGACGACTGGTTCGCCGCCTCCGAGGCACACGGGCTGGACCGCATCTTCCTGATCGCGCCCTCGTCCACCGAGGAGCGCGTGCACCGCACGGTGCAGGCCAGCACCGGTTTCGTCTACGCCACCGCGTTGATGGGCGTCACCGGCGTGCGTGAAACCGTGGATTCCGCCGCGGGGAAGCTGGTCGAGCGGGCCAGGGCGCACACGGACCTGCCGATCGGCGTCGGCCTCGGCGTGCGCTCGGGTGCGCAGGCCGCCGAAGTGGCCGGGTTCGCCGACGCGGTGATCGTCGGTTCCGCACTGGTCGCCGCCGCGGGCGAGGGCATGGACGCGGTCCGCGAACTCTCCGGCGAACTGGCCGCCGGCGTCCGGAAAGCGCCCACTCCCGCCTAGGAGCTGGCCTGGGGTGAGCAGGAACCGCATCGGCAGGCCGCGACCATCGACGGCCCCTTTTTTCCGGGCGCCCGCGGCATGCTGGTGCGCCTGAACCACGCTCGCGTCGACCGAGATGATCCATTCGAGGTCGCCGACGGCGTCGTCTTTTGACGATCACCCGGTCGAGGATCCTGTCCCAGGCGCCGGGGCGCAGCTTCCACAGGATCGCGTTGCCCACCTGGCGGTGATTCCGCCACCGCTTTGCTGCGGCGGCAGCAACGGCTCGATCACCGCCCACGCCTCGTCCGTCAACTCACCACGCCCGACCACCGGACACCAGTACCAGAGATCCAGCTCAACCACTTACCGGCTTATCCTCGGTTCTTGCGGCGGCTGATGCGCCCGCGTGCTCGTGAATCGACGCTGATCACGCCCCAAAAAAGGCGATCAGCGGCTCCCAAAAGGGTCGTGCCCGCTATCGGTTGCCGATCAACCCATAGCACGCACGCCCCTTTTTTGCCATGTGCGCGGACGTGCATATAAGAGCCTGCGCACTTGACAATGATTTCCATTATCTGTCAGGATCACCGCAGTTGGGGGTGATCTCACCTGATCGGTGCGCGCGTTAATTCGTTCGGCGGGTTTTCTTCGCTCAGCTTTCTCGCCGACGATTCTTTCCAAGGCGCGGCGCCCGCCGCGGGAAATGGAGGAGCCGTCATGCCGATCGCCCTGACGCGGCGGGGTTTTCTCGGGTTTTCGGCGGGGGCGGCACTGGCGCTCGGTGGCTGCGGGGGCGGCAGCGGCGAGCAGGTGGCGGGGGAGCCCGAACGGGGCGGGCGGTTGCGGGCGGTGTTCACCGGTGGTGGCACCAAGGAGACCCTCGACCCGCACGCGCAGAACCTGTTCATCGACCAGGCGCGGCACAAGGCGATCTTCGACAAGCTCACCGAACTCGGCGACGACCTGGCCCCGGTCCCCCGGCTGGCCGAGCGCTGGGAGTCCAATGCGGACGCCACGCTGTGGCGGTTCACCCTCCGGCGGGCGAGCTTCCACGACGGGCAGCCGCTGACCGGCGAGGACGTGCTGTTCAGCCTGGCCAGGATCCTGGACCCGGCGGCCGGGGACCGGCTGGCCAGGCAGTCGCTCTCGGCGATCGACCTCGGCCGCAGCCGGGTGGCCGATCCGCGCACGGTGGAACTGGCGGTGCGCACCCCGTCGGCGGAGCTGCCCGCGCTGCTGGCCACCACCGGTGCGGCGATCGTGCGGGCCGGTTACGCCGATCCGGCGAAACCGGTGGGTACCGGGCCGTTCCGGTTCACCTCGTTCGACCCCGGCCGGTCGATGGTCGCCCAGCGCTTCGACGAACACTGGGAAGGCGCCCCCCACCTGGACGAACTGCACATCCTCTCGGCCGACGCGGACGCCAGGGCGAACGCGCTGCAGGGCGGGCAGGCCGAGTACGCGCACGAGATGTCACCGACCTTCGCCCGGACGGCCGAAGCCGGTCGCACGGTGAAGATCGTCGCCGCACCGGGGTGCACCACGCAGGCGTTCGTGCTGAAAACCGATCGGCCGCCGTTCGACAACCCCGACGTGGCGCTGGCGTTCAAGCTGCTGGCCGACCGGCCGCGGCTGGTCGAGGTGGTGCTCGGCGGTCGCGGCACGCCCGGCAACGACCTGTTCGGCAAGGGTTACCGCTACTACAACGACACCCTGCCGCAGCGCCCGCGCGATGTCGCCGAAGCGCGCTCGCTGCTGACCAGGGCCGGGGTGCTGAACCAGACCATCCAGTTCTTCACCTCCACCGTCTCCGCCGGTTTTGTCGACGCCGCAACGCTTTTCGCCGAACAGGCCGGTGAAGCCGGAATCCGGGTGGAGGTGGTCACCGGGGCCGCGGAGACCTACTTCAAGGACCAGCTGACCACCGGGGTGCTCGGCAGCCACCGGGCCGGAGCCGCCCCGATCCCGGACTACATCAACTCGCGCCTGCTCTCCACCTCCCCGTTCAACGCCACCGCGTGGAAGCGCCCCGAGTTCGACGCCGCCTTCGCCACCGCGCAGTCCACTGTGGACGAAAGTGAGCGGACCCGGCTCTACCACGAGCTGCAGCGCGACCTGCACGCCCGCGGCGGCCTGCTGGCCTGGGGCCACCCCGACTGGATCAACGCGGTGGCCGCGAACGTGCACGGGGTCCGGCCCGTGCCGCCGAACACGGTGGACTGGGCCCGGTTCGACCGGGTGTGGCTGGGCTGAGCCGGTGCGCGGATACGCCGGACAACGGCTGGGCCTGGCCGTGGTGCAACTGGTGGTGCTCTCGGTGCTGGTCTTCTCGTTGACCGCGTTGCTGCCGGGGGACGCCGCCGACGTGCGGTTCGACGAAAGCGCGACCCCCGAGCAGGTCGCCGCGCTGCGCGCCGAACTGGGGCTGGACCGATCCGCCGTGGAGCGCTTCCTCGACTGGGCCGGCGGCGTGCTCACCGGCGACCTGGGCCACTCGCTGGTGAACCGGCAGCCGGTCACCGAGATCATCGGCGGCTCGGTGGGGGCCACGCTGGTGCTCGCCGTGGTCACGCTGGCCGTGGTGGTGCCGCTGGCCGCCCTGCTCGGCGTGCTCGCCGGGGTGTTCGAGGGCGGCAGGCTGGACCGGTCGATCAGCTCGGTCACCCTGGTGCTCACCGCGATCCCGGACTTCGTGCTGGCGCTGCTGCTGATCTCGGTGCTGTCGCTGCAACTCGGCTGGCTGCCGGCCACCTGGGTCGGCGCCGCCGGCGACGACCTGCTGGCCGCTCCCGAACTGCTGGTGCTGCCGGTGCTGGTGTTGTTCCTGCGCACCGTCTGCACGCTGTCGCGGCAGGTCCGGGCGGGCACGATCACCTCGCTGCACGCCGGTTACGCGGTGCAGGCGCGACGGCTCGGCGTGCCGCGGAAATCCCTGCTGCTGCGGCACGTGCTGCCGAACGCGGCGGTACCCGGCGTGCAGGAGCTGGCCCGCGTCGGCGACAACCTGCTCGGCGGGGTGCTGGTGGTGGAGGCGATCTTCGCCATCCCCGGCTTCGCCACCGCGTTGATCGACGGCGTCGAGTCCCGCGATGTGCCGGTGGTGCAGGGGCTGACGCTGGTGCTGGCGGTCGCCGCGCTGCTGGTGAACCTCGGCGCCGACCTGGTCTGCAACCGGCTGGTGCCGCGGACGGAGGTGCTGCGGTGAACCGCCTGCTGACCGGGATCTCCGTGGTGCTGCTGGCGGTCCCGGTGCTGATCGCCCTGTTCGGCCCGCTGCTGGCGGGTGCCGTCACGCGCCCGCCGGGGCTGCCGTACGGCGACGGCGGCCTGCTCGGCACCGACGGGCTCGGGCGGGACGTGCTGGGCACGCTGCTCGTCGGCGGTCGCACCACGCTCGGTGTCGCGTTGCTCGCCGTGGTCTTCGCCTACCTGGTGGGCGGGACGATCGGCCTGGTGGCCGCGTCCACCCGGCGCCGGGTGCTGGACGAGGCGCTGATCCGGCCGCTGGACGTGCTGCTGCCGTTGCCGTCGCTGCTGGTGATCAGCGTGGTCGCGGTCGGCTGGCGCGGGGACCCGCTGGCGATCGCGCTGGTGGTGGGGGCGGTGAACGTGCCGACGGTGGCCCGGCTGGTGCGTGCGGCGGCGCTGGACGCGGCCAGCGGACCGGCCGTGGAGGCGTTGCGCGTGCAGGGCGAGTCGTGGGCGCGCATCCAGTTCGGCTTCATCGCGCGGGCCGCCCTGCCGCCGGTGCTGGCCGACATCGGCACCCGCATCACGCTCGCGGTGTTCATCGTGGCCTCGGCGAACTTCCTCGGCCTCGGGCTGAACCCGACTTCGCCGGACTGGGCGGTCACCGTGTCGCGGAACCGGGAGGGCCTGCTGCTGCAACCCTGGTCGGTGCTGGCGCCCGCATTGCTGATCGTCGCCTTCACCCTCGGGCTCAACCTGCTGGCGGACCGCCTGCTCGGGCGTCGCCGGGAGGTGGTCGCGGGATGAGCGCACTGGTCGAAGTGGCCGGTCTGACCGCCCGGGCCGGGGACGCGGTGTTGTTGCGGGACGTCGGTTTCCGGTTGTGGCCGGGCCAGGTGACCGCGCTGGCCGGGCCGTCGGGCAGCGGGAAGACCACGGCGGCGCTGTCGTTGCTCGGCGAGGCCGCGCCGGGCGTGCGGTTGACCGGTTCGGTGACCGTCGCCGGGGCCTCGGTGCTCGACGGCGAACTGCCGCGCGGGCTGCGCGGGGGCGTGGTCTCCTACCTGCCGCAGCACCCGGGCAGCGTGCTCAACCCGGCTCGGCGGATCGGGACCACCCTGCGTGAGCTGGCCCGGTTGCACCGGCCCAACGAGCCCACGGAGGACGTGGTGGCCGAGGCGCTGCGGGCGGCGCAGCTGCCAGGGGACCGCAAGCTGCTGCGCCGGTTCCCGCACCAGTTCTCCGGCGGGCAGCGGCAGCGCGTCGCGCTCGCGCAGGCGCTGGTGTGCGGCCCGCGGGTGCTGGTGCTCGACGAGCCGAGCACCGGGCTCGACCCGGCCACCCGGCAGCGGCTGGCCGGTGAACTGGCCGAACTCGCCGCGACCGGCCCCGCCATCCTGCTGCTGAGCCACCAGCAGGACCTGGTGCGGGCGCTGGCGGACCACGTGGTGCTGCTCGACCACGGCCGGGTCGCCGGCGCCGGGACCCCGGACGAGGTGCTGGGCGAGGCGACCCCGCCGACGAGCGACTGGGCCCAGCCCGGTCCGGGGGAGGCCCTGCTGGAACTGCGCGGGCTGTCGGCGTCCCTGCGCCCGCGTGGACGGCAGCCGATCCTGCACGGCATCGACCTCGCGCTGCCGCCGGGTGGCCGGATCGGCGTGGTCGGGCCGTCGGGCAGCGGGAAGACCACGCTCGCCCGGTGCATCGCCGGACTGCACGAGCGCCGCACCGGTGACCTGCTGCTGGACGGGCGCCCGCTGCCGGTGCTCCGCAAACGCGGTCCCGAGCTGCGGCGGCGCGTGCAGTACGTCTGGCAGGAGGTCCGCGGCTCGTTCGACGACCGCCGCCCGGTGCTCGACCAGGTGGCCCGCACGGCGGTCCGCCTGCGGGGCCTGGACACCGCCGCCGCCCGCGACGAAGCCGTGCGGCTGCTGGCCGAGCTGGGGGTGACCGGGGAAACCGCGGCCCGGCACCCGGACGGCCTTTCCGGCGGCGAACTGCAGCGGGCCGCGCTCGTGCGGGCCCTGCTCGCCGAGCCGGACGTGCTGGTGTGCGACGAGATCACCACCGCACTGGACCCCGCGACCGCGCGGAAGGTGACCACCCTGCTCGCGCGCCTCAACGAGGAGCGGGGCACCGCCCTGCTGTGGATCAGCCACGACCTCGGCCTCATCGCCGCGGTGACCAGCGAGGTGCTGGTCCTCGCCGACGGGGTGGCCACCGGACTGGGGCGGCCCCGCCCCGCCCCGGTGCTCGACAGGAAGGAATCGGTATGAGCGAAGAATCCTGGGCGCTGCACGCGAGTCTGCCGCCCACGTTGTCCACGGCCGAGATCCTCGAGGTGAACCCGCCGAGGAACGACCTGCACACGGTCCGCTCGCACACCTACCGGGACTGGGAGTTCGAGCTGCCACCCGGCGTCTTCCGGCCGGGCGAGACCAGCCGGATGATCCACGACCGCATCTTCGACGGGCGGATCCCAGTGGCGGACCGGACGTACGTGGCCATGGGGTCCGGGCTGGGCGTGGAAGCGGTGGTCGCCGGGATCGCTGGCGCCGCCCGGATCTACGCGCTCGACGTGCACCCGGCCAGCGTGGCCGCGACCGAAGCGCACTACCGCCGGTTCGTCGGGGACACCCCGCCGCTGCACGCCCTGGTCTCCGACCTGTTCAGCGCGTTCCCGGAGAAGGCGCAGGCCGACGTGATCACCTTCAACCCGCCCGCGGTCGCGTGGCAGACCAGCGAGGACCCGGACGTGGTGCGCAACGTCTGCGTCGGCGCGGAGATCACCGCGCGGTTCTTCGACCAGGTGCTCGCCGGGGACCTGCTGGCCCCGGGCGGCGAGATCCACCTCATCGTGTCCAACACGGCGGACCTGCGCGGGATCATCGCGCACGCCATCGGAAGCGGCTTCGTGCCCGAGGTGCGCGAACGCCGGACCTGGCCGGACGACGACGTGCAGACCTACCTGTTCTGCCTGCGTGCCAAGGGAGAAGCGGCTTGATGCACGACCACTTCGCCGAGGCGGTCAAGGAGCCCGACCTGGTCCGGGTCCGCGACGACCTGGTCTGCGTGCGCTTCGAGACGATGAAGATCTACTCGGCCCTCGGGGCGGTGCGGCGGCTGCTCGACACCGGCGCCGTGCGGCCGGGGGACACCCTGATCGACAGCTCCAGCGGCATCTACGCGCACGCGCTGGCGCTGGCCTGCAACCGGTACGGCCTGCACTGCCACATCGTCGGGTCCACCACCATCGACGCCACGCTCAAGGTGCAGCTGGAGATCCTCGGCGCGACCCTGGAACAGGTGCAGCCCTCGCGCAGCCTCAAGCTCGACCAGAGCCTGCGGGTGCGGCGGATCACCGAAATCCTGCGGGAGAACCCGTCGTACCACTGGATGCGGCAGTACCACGACGAGATCCACTACCTGGGTTACCGCGAGGTGGCCGAACAGCTCGACCGGGCGGTGCCGCCGGGGCCGCTCAGCCTGTCCGGCGGGGTCGGCACCGGGGCGTCCACCGGTGCCATCGCCTCGTACCTCACCGAACTCGGCCGGGACGTGACGCTGATCGGGGTGCAGCCGTTCGGCAGCGTCACCTTCGGCGCCGAGCACGTGGCCGATCCGGAGATGATCATCGCGGGCATCGGCAGCTCGATCGAGTTCGAGAACGTGCGGCACGAGCTGTACGACCGGATTCACTGGATCTCCTTCGAATACGCGATGTCCGCCGCGGTCGACCTGCTGCGCTCCAGCGGGGTGTTCGCCGGGTTGTCGGCGGGCGCGGCGTACCTGGCGGCGCACTGGGAGCGCGAGCGGGCACCCGGGCGGCGGCACGTGTTCCTGGCCGCGGACACCGGGCACCGGTACGCCGAATCGGCCTACAGCAGGCATCGCGAGGCGTTCGACCTCGACCGCATGCGCCCGCGTGAGGTCGGGGTGCTCAGCGAACTGGCCTGCCCGTGGTCGGCGATGGACTGGGCGCGGCGGCCCGCGTGCGCCCGCACCCACGACGTGCTGGGCGTGGCGTGAACGATCCCGGGTACCGGGTCCTCCCCGGACTGTTCGACGGCGCGCACCTGGCGCGGCTGGGGGAAGCCGCCGAAGCCGTGCACCGGGACGTGCTGGCGAAGGCGGCGTCCGGTCAGACCTCGGTGGAGGTCTGGCCGGACGGTCACCGGCTCGAACGCGTCGACGGCACGACCGTGCACTGGGAACCCGGCGCGCGGGCCGTCCGCAGCCTTTCGCCGGTCGCGCACCTGCACCCGGAGTTCGAGGCGCTGTGGACGGATGCGCGGCTCGTCGAGCCGGTGGCGGAACTGCTGGGGGCGCGGGAGATCGGCCCCTTCGTGTCCAAACTGAACTTCAAGCGGGCCGGGGTCGGCTCGGAGTTCGCCTGGCACCAGGACTTCACCTTCTGGTACTGCTGCGCGGGCAAGGACGCGGCGGACATCGCCACCGCGTTGATCTACCTCGACGACGCCGGCGCGGGCAACGGCGCGCTCGGCGTGGTCCCCGGCAGCCACCGCGACGGCCCGGTGCCACGCGACCGGGCCGAGCCGACCGGTCTGCTGCTGGACGCGGCCGAAGTGGACGCCGGCCGGGAGCGCACGATCGAGCTGCGGGCCGGCTCGGCACTGGTGTTCCCCAGCACGCTGGTGCACCGCTCGCTGCCCAACCGCAGCGACCGCGACCGCCGCACCCTGCTGTTCTGCTTCCAGCCCGCCGGGCGGCGACCGCTGGCCGAACTGCCCTACCGCCAGGAAATGCTGGCCGACCTGCCGTGAAAGGGAAGGCGAAAATGGAGAGTGTCGCCGCGCTGACCGAAGCCGTGCTGGCCGGGGAACTGGGGCCACCGCCCGGTGACCGCGCCGTGACGAGCGCGTTCTGGTTGCACCACACCACCCGGCTGGCCGGGGGCGGGGTCACCTACCGCAACCACTACCTGCTGCTGCGGGTCGGCAGCGCGTTCGGGGCCTGCTCGTTCGAAGAAGGGGAACTGGCCGCCGATTTCTGCGCCACCGCGTCCGGGGAACCACTGTCCACTTTGCTCAGCGACGACCGGTTGCCGGTGCGGATCGCCGCGCTCGACGCCTACCTGGCCGACGCGCGGCCGCACCGCGAAGCCGGTGCCGAGCCGGTGGTGCTGCCGATCGGCACCCCGGAGGTCCGGGCGCGGGCCCGCGACGACGCCATCGCCGGACTGCTCGACATCCGGCCGGGTGCCCGCGTCGCGTTGATCGGCGTGGTGAACCCGCTGGTCGCGGCGATCACCGAACGCGGTGGCGAATGCCTGCCGTGCGACCTGAACCTGCGCACCACCCAGTGGGGGCAACCGGTCAGCCGCGAGATGGACGAGGTGCTCGCCGCGGCCGACGCCGTGGTGGCGACCGGGATGACGCTGGGCAACGGCAGCTTCGACCGGTTGCTGGCGCACTGCCGAGAGGGCGGTCTGCCACTGGTGGTCTACGCGCAGACGGGCAGCGCGGTGGCACGGGCCTTCCTCGGCCACGGGGTCACCGCCGTTTCGGCGGAGCCGTTCCCGTTCTCGCAATTCAGCGCGGAACCGAGCACGGTGTACCGCTATCGCACGTCGTTCGGGCGTGCCGGTTAAATTGGGCCCCGCTGGGGCGGAACAGTGGAAAGAGTGCGATCAGTGAGTGCGGAAACCGTGAAGCCGGTGGTGGAGCCGGTGCCCAGCGACCTGCGCATGGCCAGGGTGCTGGGGCCGGTGTTGCTGGCCTCGGCGGTGAGCCTGCTGCCGTTCACCGTGTTCAGCACCTTCCTGGTGCCGATCTCGGCCGACGCCGGGACCAGCGTGGCCGCCATGGGCGGGCTGCGCGGCCTCGGCGGCCTGGCGGCGCTGGGCGTCGGCGCGGCGGTGGCGCCGCTGCTGGACCGGGTGCCGAAGCAGTACACCGCCGGTGGCGGGCTGGTGCTGCTCGGCCTGTCGGCGGTGCTCGGCGCGGCCGGTCAGTTCCTCGCCATGGCCGCCTTCTGCCTGCTGGTCGGCGCGGCGACCTCGGTGCTGAACCCGGCGCTGGCCGCGGCCGCGGCCGACCGGTTCGGCTCGGGCGCGGCGGCGGGCCGGGCGGCCACCCTGGTCACCGCCACCCAGTCGCTGACCGCGATGCTGGCCGCCCCGCTGGTGGCCCTGCCCGCGCTGCTGTGGGGTTGGCGCGGGAACCTGCTGGCGGTGGCGGTCATCTCGGTGGCCCTGTCGGCGGTCTTCTTCCGGCAGCGCCCGACGCCGGTGCCGGCCGCGGAGGAGGTACCGCGGCTGGGTTACCTGGCTTCGTTCCGGGCGCTGGCGGGGGTACCGGGTGCGGTGCCGCTGCTGCTGGTGGCGTCGCTGCGGACGGCGGCGTTCATGGGCTACCTGTCCTACCTGGCGGCGTTCTACGACTCGCGGTTCCAGCTGGACCCGGAACTGTTCGCCCTGGTCTGGACGCTCAGCGGCGCGGCTTTTTTCGTCGGCAACCTGCTGGCGGGCCGGTACACCAGCGCGGCGCACCCGTGGATCCGGCCGGAGCGCGTGCTGACCGCGAGCCTGCTGGTGGCGCTGGGGGCGGTGGCCGGGTTCTACTTCGCCACCCACCTGGTGGTGGCCCTGCTGCTGACCGCGCTGCTCGGCGCCGCCCACGCCACCGTCGCCGCCTGCGTGATCACCCTGCTCGTCCGCCGCTGCGGCCCGCTGCGGGGCTCGGCCCTCGGCGTGAACGCGGCCGGGATGAGCCTGGGGACCTTCACCGGCGCCGCGGTCGGCGGGCTGGGTCTCGGCCTCGCCGGATATCCCGGCACCGCTGTCGCGTTCGGTGCCCTCACCCTGCTCGCGCTGGTCGCCGCCCTGTTCGTCCGCCCAGCCCGGCCGTAGTCCCGGCTCGCGCGTTCGCCCACGCGGGGACCGGTGGTCAGCAAGGTCACCAGTGGCATATGCCACAATGGGGAGGTGGTGTTCAGCAGCGGGAGGTGCCATGTCCGGGCAGCGCATCGAACCGGCGGCGGGGCGCTGTCGGCGAGCCCCGGGCCACGGCTGGAGGACCGGCGTTCGGTGGCGGCCGCGTGCTCAACCCCGATCTGGTGATCAGTGACGCCCCCGGTGCCGAGGGGCTGTACCTGCGGGCCGATCAGGTGCTCCTGGTCGGCGAGCTCCACGCCCCGGCCCGGATCCCGTTCCACCTCGTCGTGGACGGGGGTGAAGCGGTGCTGCACGAGTGGCGCGACGGCGATCACCACCCGGCCGCCAAGCGTGAGGCGGGCGTGCTCGAGCTGCGGCAGCCGTTCCCCGTCCAGGTGCGGCTCGGTGGGTGATCTCGCTGCGCCGGCCGGGCGAAGCGGGCTTGGTGACCCGGTGGTAGCTGGGCACAATTCGCCGCGTGGAGGGCACATGAGCCGGTCCGTGCGGTGAAGCGGGCCCGGGCCGCGTTGCTGGTGGCGCTGGCGGTCGACAACTTCGGCACCGGGCTCTTCCTGCCGCTGACCCTGGTCTACCTCACCAGGGTGGTCGGCCTGCCGCTGGCGCTGGCCGGCACCGTGGTCCCGCTGGGCACGGTGGCCGGGCTGCTGGTGCCGCCGCTGGCCGGGCGGCTGGTCGACCGCGCCGGTGCCAGGGTGGTGGTGATCACCGCGCAGCTCGTGCAGGCCGCGGGGGTGTTCACCTACCTGCTCGCCGGGTCGGTTGGCACGGTGGTGGTGGCCGCGGTGCTCGTGGCGGCGGGGCAGCAGCTGTTCTACTGCGCGCTCCACGCACTGGTCGCCGACGTCGCCGGGGACGGGCCGAAGGACCGGCCGTTCGCGGTGGCCGGCATGGTCCGCGCGGCTTCGTTCGGGGCGGGCGGGCTGGTCGCGGCGGTGCTGCTGACCGGGTTCGGCACCACCGGTTTCCGGCTGGCCATCGGCACGAACGCGCTGACCTACCTGCTCGCCGCGCTGGTGCTGGCGCTCTGCCTGCGCGGGCCGTCCGCCCCGTTCCGGCCGGTTTCGCCACGGCTGACCGCGGGACCGCTGCGCGACCGGCCGTACGTCGCGCTCATCCTGATCAGCGGCCTGTTCGGCCTGTCGCTGGACGTCTTCCTGATCGGTGTCCCGGTGTTCGTGCTGGAGCAGTTGCGCGGGCCGTCGTGGCTGCCCGGCGCGATCACCGCGCTGCTCACCCTGTGCACCAGCGTCGGCGGCACGCTGGCGCTGCGGCTGACCCACCGCCTCAGCCGGATCGACGCGATGCGCTTCGGCTCCCTGCTCTACGCCGTGTGGTGGCTGGGCTGCCTCGGCGCGGTGCTGGTGCCCCCGCCCGCGCAGCCGGGGTACCTGCTCGCCGTCACGCTGGTCATCGCCACCGCGAACCTGGTCTTCGGCCCGCGGGCCAACGCACTGGCCGAGGCGGCGGCCCCGCGTGCCGCCCGGGGCCGCTACCTCGCCGCCTTCCAGTACGCCTTCACCGCGGCGCAGGTGCTCGCCCCGGCCGTGGTGGCCCTGTTCGCGGTGGCCATCTGGCTGCCGTGGCTGGTGGTCGCGGTCTGCGCGGTGCTGGCGGTGTTCGGCCTGAACGGGCTGGCCGCCCGGCTGCCGGCGCACGCGGTGCACCCGCCGGAACCCGGCTTAGGCTGAGTCGATCCGGAACACCGCGCAGCGCCCGGCGAGCGCCTCGAACTCGTCCGGCGAATCGGAGCCGACGATGCCCGCGCTGGTCATCATCGACACCCCGGACGGCACCTTCGCCGGGAACGCCCGCAGCACCGGGCGGGCCTGCTCGGCGGGCAGCTCGACCAGCCGCACGGCCTCGTGCCTGCGGCCGCACGACAGGGTGCCCGCACCGGCGGCGCTGGCGTTGCGCACCCAGTCGGCCCCGGGGAAACCGCCGACGACGTACCGCTCGCCTTCGTGCTCCATCAGGGAGATGGGTGTGGTGCGGGGCTTCCCGGTCTTGCGGCCGGGCACGGTCAGCAGGTGCATCCCGCCGAGCTTGAACCCGGTCCGCTGGAGCCCGACGAACACCCGGTTCATCGGCTTGAGCCAGCGCGGGGGCGTGACCTTGGCAGTGGGCAAGCGAACCTCCAATTGATCGGTATGATGTACCGTACATCATACGTTACGACCTTGTCTAGGATGGCCCGCATCATGGCGACCGACACCACCCCCGACCCCGCCCGCAGCTTGGCGCTGCTGTGGCGCACCCGCGAAGTGGCCAGCCGCAAGGGCAAGCCCGAACTGGGCGTGGACCGCATCGCGCGGGCCGCCATCGAGCTGGCCGACGCCGACGGCTTCGATTCGCTGTCCATGCGCAAGGTGGCCGAGAAGCTCGGCGTCGGCACCATGTCGCTCTACACCTACGTGCCCGGCAAGGCCGAGCTGATGGACGTGATGGTCGACCTGGTGCAGGACGAGACCGCGCGCCCGGACCGGGTGGACGGCGGCTGGCGGGCCAAGCTGGAGCTGATCGCGCGGGAGAACCTGGGGCTCTACCGGCGGCACCCGTGGCTGCTGCGGGCGTCGCACCGGTCCGTGCTCGGCCCCAGGGTGATCGAGAAGTACGAGTACGAACTCCGCGCGCTGGAGGGCATCGGGCTCACCGAGATCGAGATGGACTCGGTGCTCACGCTGCTGATCGGCCACGCGCAGGTGTCCGCGCGCGGCCGGGCGGAGATCACCGAGGTGGAACGCGCCTCCGGGCTCACCGAGGAGGAGTGGTGGACCCGGAACGCGCCGCTGCTCGACCAGGTGATCGACTACAGCCGCTTCCCGGTGGCTGCCAGGGTCGGGGCCGCGGCCGGTGCCGCGCACCACGCGTCCTACAGCCCGGAGCACGCCTTCGAGTTCGGCCTGGCGCGCATCCTCGACGGAATCGCGGTGCTCATCGGGGGCAGGGCAGACGCCGGGAGCTGAGTTGGCTACGGTGGCCCGGTGAATACCGCCGCGGCGTCGTTCCTGGCCAGTATCCCCAGCCCCGATCGCGGGGTGTGGCACATCGGGCCCATCCCGATCCGCGCCTATGCGCTGTGCATCATCGCCGGCATCGTCGCGGCCATCTGGCTGGGCGAACGCCGGTGGGTCGCACGCGGCGGCGCCAAGGGCACGATCCTCGACATCGCGGTGTACGCGGTGCCGTTCGGCCTGGTCGGCGGGCGGCTCTACCACGTGATCACCGACTGGCACCGGTACTTCGGTGAGGGCAAGGACCCGATCCAGGCGCTGAACATCGTCAACGGCGGCCTCGGCATCTGGGGGGCCATCGCGCTCGGCGGCGTCGGCGCGTGGATCGGCTGCCGCCGCAAGGGCATCCCGCTGCCCGCCGTGGCGGACGCCGTCGCGCCGGGCATCGTGATCGCGCAGGGCGTCGGCCGCCTCGGCAACTACTTCAACCAGGAGCTCTACGGCGGGCACACCGACCTGCCGTGGGCGCTGGAGATCTACTCCAGGGTCAGCCCCGACGACCCGCGCATCGAGGACACGCTCAACGGCGTCGCGCTGAACAACATCCCGATCGACACCGTGCACCCGACCTTCCTCTACGAACTGCTGTGGAACCTCGGGGTCGCGCTGCTGGTCATCTGGGCGGACAAGAAGCTGCGCCTGGGCCACGGCCGCGCGTTCGCGCTCTACGTGGCCGGTTACACCCTCGGCCGGACCTGGATCGAGCTGATGCGGACCGACGCCGCCACCCTGGTGTTCGGGGTCCGGGTCAACGTCTGGGTTTCGATCCTGGTGTTCGCCGGCGCGCTGGTCTACTTCGTCGCCGCGAAGAGCCGGGGCGAGCGGGAAGCGCCGGAGGAGCTCAAGGGCAAGGACGGCGACCAGCCGGACGAGGAACTGGACGGCGGATTGGACGGCGAGAACGCCGTCGTGCCGAACGGCAACGGCGCCACCGAGGCCGACCGGGTGGACGAACAACCGGCCGAGAAGCCGGACAAGAAGGACTGAACGCCCAGGTCAGGGCGTAGGTGACAAAAAACGCGGGCGTTCGGACCTGGTCCGGGCGCCCGCGCGGGCTAAGATGGGTGCCCTGCGCCGGACTGTAGTTAGCGGGCCGAAGTAACCGCATCCCATCAGGAACGATGTCGTTCTGGCCTCCCGGATCGTTACGGTCGAATGACCGGAAACACGCCTTCGACGGGTGCCCAGGGGTTTCCGGGATGTTAAGGTCGCGTCAACGAACGGGCCATCGTCGTCCCGTGCGCAGCGACAACCAGGGGTTTTTCCCGAACTGAGCACGAAACGACGAGGGAGGTCCCTTGATGATCTTCTCCGCCAATCCCGGTCCCAGTGGTCTGTACGACCCCACCACCGAGCAGGATTCCTGCGGGGTCGCCATGGTGGCCGACGTCCGCGGCCGCCGCTCGCACGGCATCGTCACCGACGGCCTGACCGCACTGGCCAACCTGGAGCACCGCGGTGCCGCCGGCGCCGAGCCGACCAGCGGGGACGGCGCGGGCATCCTGCTGCAGCTCCCCGACGAGCTGCTCCGGGCCGAAGTGGACTTCGAGCTGCCGGAACCGGGTGAGCACGGGCACGCCTACGCCGCGGGCATCGCCTTCCTGCCGGTCGAAGAGGACCGCCGGGCCAAGGCGGTCGAACTGGTCGAGCGCATCGCCGACGAGGAGAGCCTGGTGGTGCTCGGCTGGCGCGAGGTGCCGGTGACCCCGGACACCGCCGAGGTCGGCCCCACCGCGCGGTCGGTGATGCCGCACTTCGCCATGCTGCTGGTGGCGGGCAAGCCCGCCGCCGACGGGCACCTGCCCAGCGGGGTCGAACTCGACCGGCTGGCCTTCTGCCTGCGCAAGCGCGCCGAGCACGAGACCGAGGTGGCCGGCTGCGGCACCTACTTCCCGTCGCTGTCCTCGCGCACGCTGGTCTACAAGGGAATGCTCACCACCGAGCAGCTGCCCGCGTTCTTCGGCGACCTCACCGACGAGCGGCTGGCCAGCGCGATCGCCGTGGTGCACAGCCGGTTCTCCACCAACACCTTCCCGTCGTGGCCGCTGGCGCACCCGTTCCGGTTCGTCGCGCACAACGGCGAGATCAACACCATCCGCGGCAACCGCAACCGCATGCGCGCCAGGGAGGCGCTGCTGGAGTCGGACCTGCTGCCCGGTGACCTGACCAGGCTGTACCCGATCTGCTCGCCGGACGCCTCGGACTCCGCCTCCTTCGACGAGGTGCTGGAGCTGCTGCACCTGGGCGGGCGCAGCCTGCCGCACGCGGTGCTGATGATGATCCCGGAGGCGTGGGAGAACCACACCACGATGGACGCCCGGCGCCGGGCCTTCTACCAGTTCCACGCCAGCCTGATGGAGCCGTGGGACGGCCCCGCCTGCGTCACCTTCACCGACGGCACCCTGGTCGGCGCGGTGCTCGACCGCAACGGCCTGCGCCCGGCGCGCTGGTGGCGCACCGCCGACGACCGGGTCGTGCTGGCCAGCGAGGCCGGGGTGCTGGACGTGCCGCCGGACCAGGTGGTGGCCAAGGGCAGGCTGAAGCCGGGCCGGATGTTCCTGGTGGACACCGGGGCCGGCCGGATCGTCGACGACCGCGAGGTCAAGACCGCGCTGGCCGAGCAGCTGCCGTACGAGGACTGGCTGCACGCCGGCCTGCTGCAGATCGCCGACCTGCCCGACCGCGACCACATCGTGCAGAGCCACGACTCGGTGCAGCGGCGCCAGCTCTCCTTCGGCTACACCGAGGAGGAGCTGAAGATCCTGCTCACCCCGATGGGGCTCAACGGCGCCGAGCCGATCGGCTCGATGGGCACCGACACCCCGCCCGCGGTGCTGTCGAAGCGGTCGCGGCTGCTCTACGACTACTTCAAGCAGAACTTCGCGCAGGTGACCAATCCGCCGCTGGACGCCATCCGCGAGGAACTGGTCACCTCGATGGCGCGGATCATGGGCCCGGAGCAGAACCTGCTCGAACCCGGCCCGGCCTCCTGCCGGCACGTGCAGCTGCCGTACCCGGTGATCGACAACGACGAGCTGGCCAAGCTCATCCACATCAACGACGACGGCGACCTGCCCGGCTTCGCCTGCACCGTCCTGTCCGGACTGTACGAAGTGGACGGCGGGGCGGCGGCGCTGGCCGAGGCGGTGGAGCGGGTGCGCCGCGAGGCCTCCGAGGCGATCGCCGCCGGGGCCCGCACGCTGGTGCTCTCCGACCGCGACTCCGACCACCGGATGGCGCCGATCCCGTCGCTGCTGCTGGTCTCCGCGGTGCACCACCACCTGGTGCGCACCAAGGAACGCCTGCGTGTGGCGCTGGTGGTGGAGAGCGGGGACGCGCGCGAGGTGCACCACGTCGCGCTGCTGCTCGGCTACGGTGCCGCGGCGGTCAACCCGTACCTGGCCTTCGAGACCATCGAGGACCTGATCGGCCAGGGCGCGATCACCGGCATCGAACCGGCCAAGGCCATCCGCAACTACGTGCAGGCGCTGGTCAAGGGCGTGCTGAAGATCATGTCCAAGATGGGCATCTCCACCGTGGGCGCCTACACCGCGGCCCAGGTCTTCGAGTCCTTCGGCCTGGCGCAGGACCTGCTCGACGAGTACTTCACCGGCACCAGCTCGAAGCTCGGCGGGGTCGGCCTGGACGTGCTGGCCGAGGAGGTGGCCATGCGCCACCGCCGCGCCTACCCGGACAACCCGACCGACCGGGTGCACCGCCGCCTGGACACCGGTGGCGAGTACGCCTACCGCCGCGAGGGCGAGCTGCACCTGTTCACCCCGGAAACGGTGTTCCTGCTCCAGCACGCCAGCAAGACCGGGCGCGAGGAGGTGTACCGCAAGTACACCGCCGAGGTCGAGCGGCTCAACCGCGAGGGCGGTGCGCTGCGCGGCATGTTCGCCTTCCAGCCGGGGGACCGGCAGCCGGTGCCGATCGACGAGGTCGAGTCGGTCGAGTCGATCTGCAAGCGGTTCAACACCGGTGCCATGTCCTACGGCTCGATCTCGATGGAGGCGCACCAGACGCTGGCCATCGCGATGAACCGGATCGGCGGCCGGTCCAACACCGGTGAGGGCGGCGAGGACCCGGAACGGCTCTACGACCCGGAACGCCGCAGCGCGATCAAGCAGGTCGCGAGTGGACGGTTCGGCGTGACCAGCGAGTACCTGGTCAACGCCGACGACATCCAGATCAAGATGGCGCAGGGCGCGAAGCCGGGTGAGGGCGGGCAGCTGCCGCCGAACAAGGTGTACCCGTGGATCGCGCGCACCCGGCACTCCACGCCGGGCGTCGGGCTGATCTCGCCGCCGCCGCACCACGACATCTACTCCATCGAGGACCTGGCGCAGCTGATCCACGACCTGAAGAACGCCAACGAGCAGGCCCGCATCCACGTGAAGCTGGTCAGTTCGCTGGGGGTCGGCACGGTCGCGGCCGGGGTGTCGAAGGCGCACGCCGACGTGGTGCTGATCTCCGGGCACGACGGCGGCACCGGTGCCTCGCCGATGAACTCGCTCAAGCACGCGGGCACGCCGTGGGAGATCGGTCTCGCCGAGACCCAGCAGACGTTGCTGCTCAACGGTTTGCGCGACCGGATCACCGTGCAGGTGGACGGCGCCATGAAGACCGGCCGGGACGTCGTGGTCGCGGCGCTGCTCGGTGCCGAGGAGTACGGTTTCGCCACCGCGCCGCTGATCGTGGCCGGCTGCGTGATGATGCGCGTGTGCCACCTCGACACCTGCCCGGTGGGTGTGGCCACGCAGAACCCCGACCTGCGCAAGCGCTACACCGGCCAGGCCGAGCACGTGGTGAACTACTTCCGGTTCGTCGCCCAGGAGGTGCGGGAGATCCTGGCGGAGCTGGGCTTCCGCACGCTGGACGAAGCGATCGGGCGGACCGACGTGCTGGACACCGACGAGGCGCTGGAGCACTGGAAGGCACAGGGGCTCGACCTCGGACCGGTGTTCGAAATGCCGTCGCACACCCCGTACGGCGGTGCCAAGCGCAAGGTGCGGGAGCAGGACCACGGGCTGCAGTACGCACTGGACCGCACGCTGATCCAGCTCGCCGAGGCGGCGCTGGAGGACGCGCACCAGGTCAACATCGAGCTGCCGGTGCGCAACGTGAACCGGACCGTCGGTACGCTGCTCGGCTCGGAGATCACCCGGCGCTACGGCGGCCAGGGCCTGCCGGACGACACCATCCACGTGACGCTGACCGGTTCGGCCGGGCAGTCGCTCGGCGCCTTCCTGCCCGCGGGCATCACGCTCGACATGGTCGGCGACGCGAACGACTACGTGGGCAAGGGCCTGTCCGGCGGGCGGATCGTGGTGCGCCCCGATCCGTCGGCCACCTTCGCCGCCGAGCGGCAGGTGATCGCCGGCAACACCATCGGCTACGGCGCCACCAGCGGGGAGATCTTCCTGCGCGGGCAGGTCGGTGAGCGGTTCTGCGTGCGGAACTCCGGGGCGCTGGTGGTTTCGGAGGGCGTCGGTGACCACGCCTTCGAGTACATGACCGGCGGCCGCGCGGTGGTGCTCGGCCCGACCGGGCGGAACCTGGCGGCCGGCATGTCCGGCGGGGTGGCCTACGTGCTCGACCTCGACCGCGGTCAGGTCAACGAGGCGATGGTGGAGCTGAGCGCACCGGCCGGGGAGGACCTGGCCTGGCTCAAGCAGATCGTGCAGCGGCACCACGACCTGACCCGGTCGGTGGTGGCCGCGTCCCTGCTGGGCGACTGGACCCGCCGCTCGGCCGCGTTCACCAAGGTGATGCCACGGGACTACAAGCGGGTGCTGGACGCGGCGAAGGCGGCGAAGGCCGCCGGCCGCGACGTTGACGAGGCCATCATGGAGGCAGCTCGTGGCTGACAATCGCGAAGCGCACCACGGGTGCCGACCGGGTGCGGGTGTCCCGCAAGACAGGGAGGCAGCTCGTGGCTGACCCGAACGGTTTTCTGAAGTACGAGCGGGCCGAGGCGAAGAAGCGCCCGGTCGACGAACGGCTGGGCGACTGGGCCGAGGTCTACGAAGCGATCACCCCGGCCGAGCGCAACGAGCAGGTGCGCACCCAGGCCACGCGCTGCATGGACTGCGGCATCCCGTTCTGCCACTCCGGGACCGCGGGCTGCCCGCTGGGCAACCTGATCCCGGAGTGGAACGACCTGGTGCGCCGCGGTGACTGGGCGGCGGCCAGCGATCGCCTGCACGCCACCAACAACTTCCCCGAGTTCACCGGCAAGCTGTGCCCGGCGCCCTGCGAAGCCGGTTGCGTGCTCTCGATCTCGCCGTTCTCCGGTGGCCCGGTGACGATCAAGCGGGTCGAGCAGACCATCGCCGACCAGTCCTGGGAAGCCGGTTACGTGCAGCCGCAGGTGTCCGCGGTGTCCTCGGGGCAGCGGGTGGCCGTGGTCGGTTCCGGCCCGGCCGGGCTCGCCGCCGCGCAGCAGCTGACGCGGGCCGGGCACGAGGTCACCGTGTTCGAGCGGGACGACCGGCTCGGCGGGCTGCTGCGGTACGGCATCCCCGAGTTCAAGATGGAGAAGAAGGTGCTGGACCGGCGGCTCGCGCAGCTCCGCAAGGAGGGCACGAAGTTCGTCACCGGCTGCGAGGTCGGCGTGGACCTGACCGTGGCGGAGCTGAACGAGCGCTTCGACGCGGTGGTGCTCGCCGTCGGCGCGCTGCGTGGCCGCGACGACCGGGAAACGCCGGGCCGCGAGCTGGGCGGGGTGCACCTGGCGATGGAGCACCTGGTGCCCGCCAACCGGTACGTCGAGGGCGACGGCCCACCGGAGATCGACGCGCGCGGCAAGCACGTGGTGATCATCGGCGGCGGTGACACCGGCGCCGACTGCTACGGCACCGCGACCCGGCAGGGCGCGCTTTCGGTGACCCAGCTGGACCAGTACCCGCAACCACCGTCCACAAGGGACGACGAGCGGTCGCCGTGGCCGTCCTGGCCCTACATCCTGCGCACCTACCCGGCGCACGAGGAGGCGGGGGAGCGGAAGTTCGCCGTCGCGGTGAAGCGCTTCGTCGGCGACGACGACGGCAACGTGCGGGCGATCGAGCTGCAGCAGGTGAAGGTCACCAAGGACCCGGAAACCGGCAGGCGACAGGTGGTGCCGACCAGCGACGAGGTGCAGGAACTGCCCGCCGACCTGGTGCTGCTGGCGATCGGTTTCGAAGGCGTGGAGCACATGGCCCTGCTCGACGGCCTCGGCCTCTCCCTGACCAAGCGCGGCACCCTCTCCTGCGGCGCCGACTGGCAGACCTCCGCCCCCGGCGTCTTCGTCTGCGGCGACGCCCACCGCGGCGCCTCACTGGTGGTGTGGGCCATCGCCGAAGGCCGCTCGGTGGCGAACGCCGTGGACGCCTACCTGACCGGCGCCTCAGACCTACCGGCCCCCGTGCACCCCACCGCCCTGCCACTGGCAGTGGTCTAAGAAACCCAGGGGAACACCGGCGGGCAAAGCAAGCAAAAGCGAACCCGGGCACACAAGGCGGGGCTCACCCACACCCCCCGCCCCATCCCGGTCCACAGCCAAGAACACGGCGAAGACCCCGATGTCAAGGCATCTTTCCCGCCTTGACATCGGGGTCTTCGCCGTAGTCACACTGAAAAACCGGGGTGGCTCCGGCAAACGACACAGCGTTCGCCGGTAGTCGGGTCCGATCGATTTCGCCCGCTCGTGAAAGGCACACCGGGACACCGGCCCAGGAGTTAGAGTCCCGGTGTTGTCCGTTCACCCGAGGAGGAATCGATGGTCTTCCGGAGGATCGCCGCGGCCGCACTGCTCGGCGGTGCCGCGTTCGGCGGGCTCGTGGCCCCGGCCGCTGCGGCCGAACCCGCAGCCTTCCCCTACGTGGTCGCCACCTATCCGCTGAACCCGCAGGGCTGGGCCGACTGCGGCAACGCCGCGCAGGTGGTGCAGGGCTGGTGCCGGGTCGACGGGGAGACCGGCGCGCACATCAACCTGTGGGACTGGTACGAGTGAGCCTCACGGAATGATCCGCCGCTCCCGCAGCTCGTCGAACAACCGCCACAACATCTCTTCAGTGTCAACGAATTCACCGAACCCGAACCGCCGAGCCTTCGAACCGTCAGCGAACATGTCGTAGTCCCAGGACAGCACGAAATCCACGAACGGCCACGCCGAAACCTCCTGGTACGGCGTCGCTGCCAGCCCGTGCTCGGCGACGATCCGCTCCCACAACGGCTCCTTGTCCGCCATCACCACCTCCAGCGACATCGGCAGCGGGGGAGCGGCCTCCATCCCGAAGTACCGCGCGATCTTCGGCCAGAGGTCGTTCCACCGGAACAGGTCCCCGTTGTTGATGTTGAACGCCTGGTTCGCGCAGCGTTCGTCGGTGGCCGCCCAGACGGTGGCGCGGGCGAGCAGTCCGGCGTCGGTCATTTCGAGCAGTTTGTCGTAGGCGCCGGGCTTCCCGGGGAAGCGCAGCGGCAACCCCAGTTCCTTGGACACGGTCGCGTAGACCGCGATCGACACGACCAGGTTCATCGGGTTCCCCAGCGCGGTGCCGCCGACCACGGCCGGGCGGATCGCCGACCAGGTCCAGGACTTCCCCCGCTGCCGCCGGTCCAGGAACTCCTGCTGGTCCACGTTGAACTCCGGCGGCATGTGCCCGGCGTCGTCCTCGCGGGCGGGTGTCTTGAACGGGCCGAGGTGCGCCCCGTAGACCTTGTACCCCTGCATCAGGCTGACGTGCCGCAGGCCGGGGGCGACCGGCTCGATCGCGTCGACCACGTTGACCAGCATCGCCAGGTTAGGCGGCACGAGCTCGGCCCAGGTCGGGCGGTCCTGGTAGGCGGCGTAGAACACGTGCGTCACCTCGGTCAGCCCGCCGAGCTTCTCGCGGCAGTCGGCGGCGTCGAGCAGGTCGACGGCCACGTGCCGCACCTTCGGCGACGGGGCACCACCGCGCCGGGACAGGCCGATGACCGTCCAGTCGCCCAGGGCGGTGAGGTGCTCCACCAGGTTGCTGCCGATGACTCCGTGTGCGCCCACGACCAGGGCGACCTTGTTGCTCATGCCTCCGATGTTCGACGAGCATGGAACATAAGTCCAAGTCTCGTTTCTCATCAGCTCGATAAGATCCATTCATGAGCACGCTGCGCCGCTTCGAGTACCTGGTCGCCGTGGTCGACGAGGGCTCGTTCACCCGCGCCGCGGCCCGGCTGCACGTGACCCAGCCCGCGTTGTCGCACCAGATCCGCGCGCTGGAACGGGATGCGGGCGGCGCACTGCTGGAACGGCAGCCGGTCCGGCTGACCGCGATGGGCCGCGCCATGCTGCCGCACGCCAAGGCCGCGCTGGCCGACGCCGAACGGGCCGTCTGCGCAGCCAGGCAGGCGGGTGGGCTGGAGGCGGCGGACCTGCGCGTGGCCACGGTGTACTCGGTCAGCCTCGGGGTGCTGCCGCCGGTGCTGCGGGAGTGGAGCCGCCGGCACCCCGGCGTGGCGATCACGCTGTTCGAGCACCGGCACACCGGCGAACTGCGCGAGGCGATGCTGGGCGGGCAGGCCGATCTGGCGGTCGGCCCGCGACCGGACGGCTGGGACGGCCCGGTGCGCTCACTGGGGGAGGAGGAGTTCGTGCTCGTCACCGATGACCCGGCGGCCACGGGGGAACCGGTGCGCCTCGCCGACTTCACCGAGCGCGGCTGGGTGCACTACGCGCCGGAGAACGGGCTCGCCGAGGTGCTCGACCAGGCCTGCGCGGCGGCGGGTTTCCGGCCGCGTGCGGCGATCCGTGCCGCCCAGACCGCGGCGGCGCCCCTGCTCGCCGCCGCCGGACTGGGCCCGGCGCTGGTCCCGGCGAACCTGCTGCCCGGGGGTTTGGCCGGGGTGCGCCGTCCCGATCCGCCGGTCCGCCGGGAGTTGACCGTCTACACCCGCGGCACCCCGGACCCGGTTTCCGCGGCTTTCGCCGATTTGCTCACCGAAGCCGAGTTCTAGTCGTTCTGAGAAAATTTCCACCTTCGGCCTGTACCTTCCCGTCAGGGATTATTACGCTCCCGTGCGGTTCGACCCTGCGGCAACAAATCGAAACCCTGCACTGGAGGAGCAATGCGCAAATTCCTGATGAGATCGCTCGTGGCGGGAGCGGTCGCGTCCCTCGGCCTGCTGGCGGGCACCGGCCTGGCCTCGGCCGACGCCACCGCCGCTGTTGCTGACCCGGTCTTCGACCAGCCCGCCGCGGGTGCGGTGCCCGACCTGGGGGCGCTGGTCACCAAGCTGACCCATTCGCAGGCCACCTCGCGGCTCAGCTCGTCGAACATCACCTGGTCGTCCAGCGGTGGCTGCAGTGACCGCAACCGGCCGAACTGCACCTCGTTCGACCAGGTCAACCTGGCCACCATCCAGGGCGCCCAGACGCTGAAGTCGGCTTCGGGCTGCGCGCTGAACGTCACCGGCGGCACCGAGACCGGGCACGCCAGCGGCACCTACAGCCACTGGAACGGCTACAAGCTCGACTTCTCGCTGAGCAGCTGCCTGACCAACTACATCAAGGGCAACTTCAGCTCCATCGGCGGCAACAAGTGGAAGGCCGGCTCGGGCAACATCTACTACCTCGAATCGAACCACTGGGACGTCACGTACTACAACTGCGGCGGCTGCTGAGCCACCCCGCCGGAATCGGTGCGCCATTCGGCCGCCGATTCCGGCATTCGGCCCACCACTTTCGTCGGCACCCGGCGAATGGTCTATTGCCGGAGCGTAGTCGGCTGATTACCGTCAATTGATTCCGATGAAGCGAGCATCGGTGCTGACCGCGATCGGCCTGGCCATCGGCGCGCTGCTGACCGCGCCGGCCACCGGACAGGCGGCGCAGGACGCCACCGACTACTGGACGCCGGAGAAGATGCGGGCGGCGGTGCCGGTCGAACGGCTGCTCACCGCCCCGCCACCGGTCGCGGGCGAGGTGCGCGCGGGCGCCCCCGAGCTCATCCCGGCCGCCTTCCCCACCACCGGCGCGCCGTGGACCGGCGGCGGGGACGTGGTGCACACCGCCGGCCGGGTGTTCTTCACCATGGGCGGCCGGCACGCCTCGTGCAGCGGGAACGCGGTGACCAGCGCCAACAGGAGCACGGTGATCACCGCCGGGCACTGCGTGAAGTACCAGGGCGCCTTCCACACCAACCGGATCTTCGTCCCCGCCTACGACGACGGGAACGCGCCCTTCGGCGAATGGCCGGCCACCGAAACGCTGACCACCCCGCAGTGGGAAGCCGGTGAGGACATCGACTACGACGTCGGTGCCGCGGTGGTGGCGCAGGTCGGCGGGCAGTCGCTGACCGACGTGGTCGGCTCCCAGGGCATCGCGTTCAACCAGCCGCGCAACCAGAACGTGTACACCTTCGGGTACCCCGCCGCGGACCCGTACGACGGCACCACGCTGATCCACTGCAGCGGCAGCACGTTCACCGACTTCCTGCTCACCCGGGACCACGGGATGAGCTGCGGCATGACCGGTGGGTCCAGCGGGGGACCGTGGTTCCTGCGGTTCGACGAGGCGACCGGGCGCGGGGTGCAGGCGTCGGTGAACAGCTTCGGCTACGTGTTCCTGCCCGGGTGCATGTTCGGCCCGTACTTCGGCGCGGAGGCGCAGGCGCTCTACAACGATGCGCAGGCCGCATGACCGCCGGGTGAAGGACGAACCGACCCTGGGTGTTCAATGCATGGGAATTCCGTCCCGCCGTCCGGGAGACGGGTGTCACCGCATATTCTTGACCCGTGAACTGGACAGTGGACGTTCCCGTAGACACGCTCCCTGAACTCCCCCCGCTGCCGCCGGAGTTGCGGGACCGCCTCGACCAGGCGCTGTCCCGCCCCGCGGCGCAGCAGCCCGACTGGCCGGACCCCGCGCTCACCGGCCGGGTGCGCGGCGTGCTGGAAAGCGTGCCGCCGATCACCGTGCCCGCCGAGATCGACCGGCTGCACCAGCGCCTGGCCATGGTCGCCAACGGCGAGGCGTTCCTGCTCCAGGGCGGCGACTGCGCGGAGACCTTCGAGTCCAACACCGAACCGCACATCCGCGCCAACCTGCGCACGCTGCTGCAGATGGCCGTGGTGCTCACCTACGGCGCCAGCCTGCCGGTGGTCAAGGTGGGCCGGATCGCCGGTCAGTACGCCAAGCCGCGCTCGGCCTCCACCGACTCGCTCGGCCTGCCGGTCTACCGGGGTGACATCGTCAACTCGCTGGTGGCCAAGCCGGAGCTGCGGGTGCCCGACCCCGGCCGGATGATCCGCGCCTACGCCAACGCGGGCGCGGCGATGAACCTGGTGCGCGCGCTGACCGCGGCGGGCATGGCCGACCTGGGGCAGCTGCACGACTGGAACCGCGACTTCGTGCGCACCTCGCCCGCCGGTGAGCGGTACGAGGCGCTGGCCAACGAGATCGACCGCGGCCTGCGGTTCATGTCGGCCTGCGGGGTCACCGACACCTCGCTGCACACCACCGAGATCTTCGCCAGCCACGAGGCGCTGCTGCTGGACTACGAGCGCGCGCTGCTGCGGCTGGACAAGGCCGACGCGGACAACCCCAAGCTGTACAACCTGTCCTCGCACTTCCTGTGGATCGGCGAGCGCACGCGGCAGCTGGACGGCGCGCACATCGCCTTCGCCGAGCTGCTGCACAACCCGATCGGGTTGAAGATCGGCCCGACCACCACGCCGGAGCAGGCGGTGGAGTACGTGCGCCGGCTCGACCCGCGCAACGAGCCGGGCAGGCTCACGCTGATCGCCCGCATGGGCAACGGCAAGGTGCGCGAGGTGCTGCCCGGCATCGTGGAGAAGGTCGAGGCGTCCGGGCACAAGGTCATCTGGCAGTGCGACCCGATGCACGGCAACACCCACGAGTCCTCCACCGGGTACAAGACGCGGCACTTCGACCGGATCGTGGACGAGGTGCAGGGCTTCTTCGAGGTGCACCGCAAGCTCGGCAGCTACCCCGGCGGCATCCACATCGAGCTGACCGGTGAGGACGTCACCGAATGCCTCGGCGGCGCGCAGGAGATCTCGGACGTGGACCTGGCGGGCCGCTACGAAACCGCCTGCGACCCGCGGCTGAACACGCAGCAGTCACTGGAACTGGCCTTCCTGGTCGCGGAGATGCTGCGGTCGTGAAGTCACCCGTGAGGTCGCGCCGGTGACTGGAGCGGGCTCTGGACTCGACCCCAAGGCCGTGGCCAGAGTCCGCTCCAGTCAGCGGCTCAAAAGCGATCTCGCCGTCCCGCCGGAGGCGGGGCCGGATCACGGGCACGTGCTGACCAGTTTCGCGGTGGACTTGGCGAAGGCGTCTCGCAGGGCGCCCAGGTCGGCGACGGCTTCGCCGTTGGCCTGCAGGCCGATGTGCACCGAATCGCGGTAGAGCGACACCGCGATGCCCAGCGCCTGGTTCGGCGGCAGCGGCACCACCGGGTAGAGCTCCCGCAGCGGCGCGCCGTCCAGGGTCAGCGGCAGGCCCGGCACCGGCACGTTGGTCACCACCGTGTCGAACAGCAGCGGCGCCGCCCGCCCGGCCGCCCTGGTGGCCAGCCGGTGCACCGGCGCGGGCAGCCGGTTGGCCAGGAGCGGGAAGGCACCGGGGCCGGTGGTGGTGCCCTTGGCCTTGGCGTGGTCCATCGACCGGCGCACCGCGCGCAGCCGCGCCACCGGGTCGTCCAGGCCGATCGGCAGGTCGCACAGGTGCCCCGAGAGCTGGTTGCCGTCGGTGCTGCCGGGCTGCCGGGCGCGCACGCTCACCGGGATCAGCGCCCGCAGGGTGCGCCCGTCCGCCCGCCTGGCGCGGTTGATCAGCCAGTCGCGCAGCGCCCCGGCGACGATGGCCAGCACCACGTCGTTCGTGGTGCCGCCGTGTGCCCGGCGCACCCGCCGGAGGTCGGCGAGGTCCAGCCGGACGAAACCGATGCGGCGTTCGTCCGCGTTCGGCGCCGAGATCGGCGAGACCGGGTACGGCCGCGCGGCCCGCAGCACCGACGACGCGATCGACGCGCCTTCCGCGGCCTGGGCGAACGCCGACGAGACACCGTCCTTGAGCAGTTCCAGCAGGCCGCGTGCGGACCGGGGTTCGGCGGGCTGGGCGCTGGCGGCGCGGAACGCGCGGACGCCGGGCAGTTCGTCGAGCAGGCCGGAGCCGATGGCGAACGCGCCTTCGCCGTCGGCGAGCGCGTGGTGCAGCTTGAGCAGCACGGCGAACCGGCCGCCGGGCAGGCCGTCCACCAGGCACAGCTCCCACAAGGGACGGTCCATGTCGAGCGGTTCGGCCATCCACAGCCCGGCGAAGGCGGCGAGCGGTTCCGGTTCGTACAACGAGGAGACGTGGTGCACGTGGATGTGCCGCGCCGGGTCGAAACCGGGGTCCTCGGCCCACGCCGCACCGCCCGGCGGCAGCAGCGTGGCGCGAATGTGCTTGCGCAGCTTGGGAATGCGCGTCGCGCGTGCGGCCAGCAACAGCGCCAGGCGCCCGGTGTCCACCGGATCCGGCGGCTCGAAGGTGACCACCGCCCCCAGGTGCATCGGGGTGCCTTCGCCCTCCAGGCAGAGAAAAGCCACGTCGAGTCCGCTGAGCTGGTCGCCGAGCATCGATCAGACCTCCCGGGATGGCGGTGGGTTTCCGAACTGCCAGTGCACCAGCACCACGTGTCAGGTGAATGGTCGGGGTGTTTCCCCGCGGCTAACGCATCCCTTCCTTCACTCGAAAGGAGGAAATTGGATCTTCCGTTTCCACCTCGGCGTGTAGTTTCCCGCCGTTGCCCGGTCGAAAGCAGCCACCTTTTGCCCTAAACGCGATGAAACCGTTGCCAGGTAACTAATCTCGGCTGACCAGACCGCGCGGGTGTGATCAGGCTCTGCGGCCGAGAAAGGCGAGCAGGCGGTCCCCGGCCGGGGCCGCCGGATCCACTTCGACCGGTGCGGCGAATCGCGCCGGGCGGTCGGCGCCGGTGACGAACAGCGCGGAAAGCTCGAGCATTTCCCCGGCCAGTGCCGGTGGGAGTGGACGGTCGTGCCCGCAGGCCCTGGCCACGTCCCAGCCGTGCACCGCCACCTCCAGCGCCCCGGCCCCGGCGATGACGCCCGCGGTCACCGGCGCCCCGGCCACCGACACCGGATCCGGCCGCGGCGGTCCGGCCCAGGCCCCGAGCAGGGCACCCGCCCGCGCCCGCACGGCCGCCGCCGGATCACCCGGCCCGGCGATCGCCGGGCCACCCGGTGCCGCCGGGGCGAGCCCGACGCGGCCGGACTCGGCGGCTTCGGCCAGCGCGGTGAGCGCGTCGTCCAGGTGCGCCAGCAGGGCGCGCAGATCCCAGTCGCGACACGGGGTCGGCTGCGTCATCGCCCCGTCGGTGACCAGCCGGAGGCAGCCCAGCGTGTAGCTGATCGCCCGTTCCAGCAGGGCGGTCCCGCCGGTGAGCGCTCGGGGTGGCGTCGGCATCACGGCCCGGCCCCCTGGCTCAGGCGGTGGCGGCGGGGTAGTCCGCCGGCAGCGTCTCCGGCAGGCCGAACACGGCGAACAGGCTCGCGTCGACGAAGTTCGCCACGTGGCTGATCCCGTCCGCGCCGAGGGTGAGCACCTGCAGGTTGAACGCGCGGAACCGCTCGCCGCCGGCGTCACGCAGGTAGGTGCCGTAGGCGGGCTGCCCGTTGGCCGAGGTGGCCACCAGCCGGGTGTGCCCGGGGCGGCAGGGGCACCGGCCGGCCAGGTGCCGGGCGATCCGGCCGGGGCCGAGGTACCAGCCGGCGAACGGCGGCATCTCCCAGACCGCGTCCCTGGTGAACAGTTCGATGATCGCCGGGATGTCCTTGGCCTCGAAGGCGGTGACGTAGCGGTCGAGCAGGGCGCGCTGCTCGGCCTCGGGCGGCTCGGTCACCTGGTTCTCGGTCGGCGCCACCTTCTCCAGCTGCGCGCGGGCGCGCTGCAGCACGCTGTTCACCGCGGCGGTGGAGACGCCCAGCAGTTCGGCGACCTCGGCCGCCCGCCACTTCAGCACGTCACGCAGGATCAGCACCGCCCGCTGACGCGGGGGCAGGTGCTGCAACGCGGCGACCAGGGCCAGCCGGATGCTCTCGCGGGAGGTGACGATGGCGGCCGGGTCGGCGCCGTCGGCCCCGGTGAGCGCGTCGGGCACCGGTTCCAGCCACGGCACCTCGTGCCGCTCCTGCAGGTCGTCCTCCGGCTCGCAGCCCGGCGCGCCGAGGCCGGTGGGCATCGGGCGCCTGCCGCGGCTCTCCAGCGCGGTCAGGCAGGCGCTGGTGGCGATGCGGTAGAGCCAGGTGCGCAGCGACGACCGGCCCTCGAACCGGTCGTAGGCCCGCCAGGCCCGGAGGTAGGTCTCCTGCACCAGGTCCTCGGCGTCGTGCACCGAACCGAGCATCCGGTAGCAGTGGGCCATCAGCTCGCGCCGGTACGGGTCGGCCTGGCTCAGGAAGTCACCGTCCACCCCGGTGCGCACCGTCTCCGTCATCGTTTCCACGACCTTCCTCCGCCCTGCCGATCGCCGTCCCGTCACCGGTACCGACCGGAACGGGACGGCGAACTCATCGGTCTCCCGGGAACACGTGCCCCGGGGTCGAGCGGTTCAGCGCCGGTTCACCGCAGGTCGGTCGTCGTCGGCACGACGCTGCCGTTGGTCTCCGGCTCGGGCTTGCTCGCCTGGCCCATCGCCTCCATCAGCTGGCGGGCCAGGCCGAGGCCGGTGCCGCCGAGCGAAAGCGCCTTGGCGAACATCTCGGACACCCCGTCGGCGCCGTTGAGCACCACCATGTTGTCCACGCTGCCGAACGCCTTGGCCCCGGCTTCGACGATCTCCGGCCATCGCTCGGCCAGCTGCTGCGCCACCACGGCCTCCTGGTTCTCCGCCAGCGCCGCGGCCCGCGCCTTGATCGCGTCCGCCTCGGCCAGGCCCTTCGCCTTGGCCGCCTCGGCTTCGGCGAGCCCCTTCGCCCTGGCGGCCTCCGCTTCGGCCAGGCCCTGCGCCTTCGCGGCGTGCGCCTGCGCGTCACCGGTGGCCTTGGTGGCGGCCGCACTGGCTTCACCGCGGGCCTTGGTGGCCTGCGCTTCGGCCTCGGCGGCGGTCTTCACCTTGGTCGCGTCGGCCGCGGCCCGCAGCTCGGTCTCCTTCGCCTCGGCCTGCGCCTTGGCGATCGCCGCGTCGCGCTCGGCGTCGGCGGAGGTGCGGGTGTCGTACGCCCGCGCGTCGGCGGGCTTGCGCACCTGCGACTGGAGCTTCTGCTCGGCCAGCGCGGCTTCCAGCTCCGCCGCCCTGGTCTCCTGGACCACGACCTCCTGGCGGGCCGTCGCCTCGGCCAGCGGCCCGGACTGCCCGGCCTTCGCCCGCGCCTGGTCCACTTCGGCCTGGAACCCGGCCTGCTTGATCTCGCTCTCCCGGATCGCGCCCGCCTTCTGCGCGGCGGCGACCTGCTCGGCCTCGGTGGCCTCCTGGTCGCGCTGCGCCTCGGCGATGCGCGCCGACGCGGCCACCGCGGCGGCGTGCGGCTTGCCCAGGTTCAGGATGTAGCCCGACTCGTCGTCGATCTCCTGGATCTGCAGCGAGTCGACGACCAGCCCGAGCTTGATCATCTCGTTCGCCGACGAGCTGCGGATCTCCCCGGTGAGCGCGTCCCGGTTGTGGATCATCTCCTCGATGGTCAGCCCGCCCACGATCGAGCGCAGGTGGCCGGAGAACAGCTCGTGGATGGTGTTGTTCATGCCGTCCTGCTGGTCGAGGAATCGGCGGGCGGCGTTGGCGATCGAGGCGAAGTCGTCGCCGACCTTGTAGATCACCACCGCGCGCACGGTCACCGGCAGGCCCTGCTTGGTCACGCAGGAGACCTGCAGGTTGGCACCCCTGGTGTCCAGCGAGAGCCGCCTGGCGGTCTGGAAACCGGGGATCACCAGCACACCCTTGCCGGTGATGATCTTGAACCCGAGGCTGTCCGCGGTCTCGGAGCGCTGCACGCGCACGCCCCAGCCGGAGATGATCAGGGCCTCGTTGGGCTCCGCGACCTTGTAGAGCATGCGGAGCAGGATGAACAGCACGATGATGGCGCCGACGACGACGCCGGCGAGGATCAGCGGATCCACGTCAGTCTCCCCCCAGAGTGGTGTTCGCCGGTCAGACCAGTGGCTGCCAGCGCTGGACGTAGACCGTACGCGGTGCTTCGAAATCCACCACCAGAACCTGCGTACCGTTTTCGAATCGTTCCTGACCGTCGGCCGGGTAGGCGTAGAACGCTTCCGTGCCACCGCGGACGCTGAGCAGCACCTCGCCGATCAGGCCGGGTCCGATGGTGCCGGTGACCCGGCCGCGACTGCCGATCACAAGAACGTCCGGCACTGCACCTTGGTGCCCTTGCCGACCGGTGTGCCCGCCGGCGGATTGGTCTCCACCACCAGGTTGAAGTCGTGCTTCTCGTCCTCCTTGCCGCGCTTGAAGTCCGGGTCGAGCCCGGCCTCGCGCAGGATCTTCGCCGCGTCCTTGGGCGAGCGGCCGACCACGTCGGGCACCTGCACCGCGTTGGAGACGAACACGCCGACGCGCTTGTCCCCGCCGGTCACCGTGGTGCCCCCGGCCGGGCTGGTCCTGGTCACCCGGCCGGCCGGCACGTTCTGCACGAACTCCTGCCCGGCCTCGAACGGCTGGAACCCGGCGTCGGTCAGCGCCTTGAACGCCTCCTCCTTGCTCCGGCCGGTCACGTCCGGCACCGGCAGCGGCGGCGGGCCCTTGGACAACCCGATCGACACCGGGTCGCCGAGGTTGGCCCGGCTGCCCGGAGCGGGGTCCACCTTGACCACCGCGCCCTTGGGCACGGTCGGGCTGTAGTCGTCGAGCTTGGCGTCCAGCTTCGGTTCCAGCTTGACCAGCCGGATGGCCTGCTCGGCGGTGGCCGGGTCCGCGCCCGGCTTGATGTCGGGCACCACCGGCTGGCCTTCGGAGACGACCACCGACACCTGCTCGTCGAGCAGCACCTCGGCACCGGCTTCGGGATCGGTCCGGATCACCGTGCCCGCCGGCACGGTGTTGTGCAGTTCCTTGGTGTAGGCCGGGTTCAGCTGCGCGGCCCGCAACGCGTCCCCGGCTTCGGCCTGCGACATGCCCGCCAGCTTCGGCACCTCGGCGTACCGGCCGCCGGAGTACCACCAGGAGGCCGCGCCGATCGTGCCGCCGAGCAGCACCACGACCACCGCCAGCAGGACGTACAACCGCTTGCGGGACCGCGGTGGCGGCGGCTCCTCGTAGCTCGTCGCCGGCACACCCGCCGGTGGCGACGGCGGTGGCTGCGGCACCGGAGGCCGCGGCGGCGGGGCCGCCATGGGCGGCGGCATCGGCCGGTCGTACATCTTGGTGGCCCGCGGCCCGGCCGCCGGCTGCACGGCGGGCACCGCCGGGGCGGTCGGCGCCGCGGCGATCGCCGCCAGGTGCGGGGTGGTCTTCTCCACGTCGGATTCGCGGTCGACGTCCGGGGGCGGCGGCACCGGCACCGGTACCGGCTGGATGCCGAGCTCGGCCCGCACGCGGAGCAGTTCGTCGAGGAAGGCACCCGCGTCGGCGGGCCGGGCCTCGGGGTCGCGGCGGGTGGCCCGCAGCACCAGCTGGTCGAGCGCGGGCGGGATGCCGGGGCGCAGCCGGCTCGGCGCGGGCACGTCGTCGTTCACGTGCCGGTACGCCACCGAGATCGCGGTGTCGCCGGTGTACGGCGTCCGGCCGGTGAGCATTTCGTAGAGCAGGATCCCGGCGGAGTAGACGTCGCCGCGGACGCTGGCCGCGCCGAGCGTGACCTGCTCGGGGGAGAGGTAGGCGACGGTGCCGAGGATGACGCTGGAGCTGGTGGTCCCCGCGCTGGCGACCGCCCGGACCAGGCCGAAGTCACCCACCTTGACCACCCCGGCGCCGAGCTGTCCGCCGCGGCCGATGAGCACGTTCTCCGGTTTGACGTCGCGGTGCACCAGTCCGGCGCGGTGGGCGGCGGCGAGCGCCGAGAGCACCGGCTCGGCCACCGACAGCGCCAGCGCGATGTCCAGCGGGCCCCGCTCGGTGAGCACCTCGCGCAGCGTGCCCCCGTCGACCAGCTCCATCACCAGGAAGGCGCGGCCGGTGTCGCCCGAGGTGTCCAGGCCCTGGTCGTGCACGGCGACCACGTGCTGGTGGTGCAGCTTGGCCGCGGACCGGGCTTCGCGCTCGAAGCGGTCGACGAAGGACCGGTCGTCGGCGAACCGCGGATCCATCACCTTGATCGCGACCGGGCGGTCGAGCCGGGTGTCCACGCCGCGGTACACCGAGGACATGCCACCGCGGGCGAGCAGCCGGTCGACCCGGTACCGCCGGTCGAGCAGGGCGCCGACCAGGCTGGCTTCCGTGCGTGTCACGGTTGACGATCGTACGGCTGGGACCATGCTCCTTGGGACGTGCCCTGCCGGGTGATGGTTGAGCTCGTTGAAGTTTCGTTACGCCTTCGGTGCCGGGGCGCGGGTTGTGGCACAGTGTCGGTGTGAGTGCGATTCCAGTCGCCGATGACGTCCTCGACGCCGACGTGGCCGTGCTTCCGCTCGGGGAAGTGGCCACCGCGCTCGGGCAGTCGGCCAACAAGGTCCGGCAACTGCTCCGCGACGGTCAGCTCATCGCCGTCCGCCGCGACGGCGACCTGGTCGTCCCGGCCGACTTCCTGATCGGCAACGCCATCGTCAAGGGTCTCGGCGGCACCATCACCGTGCTCGCGGACGCCGGTTTCGGCCGCACCGAGATGCTCCGCTGGCTGTTCGCCGAGGACGACACGCTGCCCGGCGCCACGCCGATCAACGCGCTGCGCACCAGCCACGGCACCGAGGTCAAGCGCCGCGCCCAGGCAATGGCCTTCTAGACCTTCTAGACCTTCTAGGCCTTCTAGGCCTTCTAGGGCCTGTCCTCAAAGCCAGAGGAGCAGGGTGGCTAGGTCGATCATGCTCCGGTAGGAGGTGGCGGTCTTGTCGAAGCGGGTGGCGATGGCGCGGAACTGTTTGAGGCGGTTGAAGCAGCGTTCGACGATGTTGCGGCGCCGGTAGGCGACCCGGTCGAAGGCCGGTGGGCGGCCACCGGCCCGGCCGCGGAGCAGCCGGTTGGCTTGCTGGTCCCGGCGTTCGGGGATGGTCGCCGGGATGTGCCGTCGGCGTAGGTAGGAACGGATGGCTCGGCTGGAGTAGCCCTTGTCCGCCAGGACCCGGCTCGGCCGGGTCGGCGGACGGCCGGGACCTGGCCTGCGGAACTCGATGCCTGCCATGACCTGGGTGAACATGGTGCAGTCGTTGACGTTGCCGCCGGTCAAGACCACCGACAGAGGCCGCCCATGGCCGTCGCAGGCCAGGTGGATCTTGGTCGTGGGTCCGCCGCGGGACCGGCCGATGGCATGATCACCTGGCTCGCTCTGCCCGCCGCACGAGTGCGCTTCCCCCTGTGCAGGACGCGGTCGTGCGGCGGGCGCCGGCGGCGTGCTGATGCGCCCGCACGATGCTGGAATCGACCGACACCTCGCGGTCGAGTTCGTCGATCGCCTCGGCGATCACCCGGACCTTCGCCACCAGCGCGGAGAGGGTGCCGGTGCGTGACCAGCGCCAGAAACGGTTGTAGACCGTCTTCCACGGTCCATACCGTTCCGGCAAGTCACGCCAGGCCACCCCGGTCTTGGCCTTGAACAGCATCCCGTTGATCACCCGACGGTCATCCACCCGCGGACGCCCCTTCGCACCCGAAACGGGCAGCAACGGCTCGATGACCTGCCACTGCTCATCAGTCAGCTCATGCCTACGCACCACGACCGAAGATCAAAGCAGATCACTGCACCAGCTTTGAGGACAGGCCCTAGGCGTTCTGGGTTTTCTAGGTCCGGCTCCCACCCCTGATCGGGCTGCCGCCGATCGGGTGAATTCCGCCTGCGCTTCCCCCACCTGGGCTTTCGGTCGCCTTGAAACTGTTCACGTATGTGAAAGTAAGTCACAAGTGTGATTCACTTCCCAGCCGAGACTTCCAACGACCGAAATCCACTCGTAAGACGTACGTCACACAACTCGCGCGGGTGAAACTCAGGGAGGTGCGATGGAGACGCTGGACTGGATAGTGGTCGGCGCTTACTTCTTCGTGATGGTGGCGATCGGCCTGTGGTCGAAGAACCGCATCCAGAACGTGGTCGACTTCTTCACCGCCGGCGGCCGGATGCCGTGGTGGCTGTCCGGGATCTCGCACCACATGTCGGGCTACAGCGCGGTCATGTTCGTGGCCTTCGCCGGTGAGGCGTACCGGCTGGGCCTGACCGTCTACGTCTGGTGGGCGCTGACCATCGGCGTCGGCGTCGGCATCGGCAGCTGGTTGTTCGCCGCGAGGTGGAACCGGCTGCGCGCCAAGCACGGCGTCGCCTCGCCGCTGGAGTACCTGGCGCGGCGCTACAACGTGCCGACCCAGCAGGTGATGGCCTGGTCCGGCGCGGTGCTCAAGGTGGTCGACATCGCCGCCAAGTGGTCGGCGGTGGCCATCCTACTGCGCGGGTTCGCCGGGGTGCCGATCGAGGTCGGCATCCTGCTGGTCGGCGTGGTCACGATGATCTACTCGGTGATGGGCGGGCTGTGGGCCGACGCGCTCACCGACTTCGGCCAGTTCATCATCCAGGCCGCGGCCGGCATCGTGATGTTCGTGGCGGTGGCCGCGCACTTCGGCGGCATCCAGTTCATGTGGGAGATCTGGGACCAGCTGCCCGCCGACCGGAGCCGGCCGCTCAACGGCGAGTACACCTCCACCTTCTTCATGGCGCTGTTCGTGATCAAGACGCTGGAGTACAACGGCGGCATGTGGAACCTGGCGCAGCGCTACATGGCCGCGCCGGACGGGGCGGCGGCACGCAAGTCGGCCATGCTCTCCAGCTTCCTGTGGCTGGTCTGGCCGCTGGTGCTGTTCTTCCCGATGTGGGCCGCGCCGCTGATCGTGCCGGACCTGGCGGTGGCCAACGACGCCTACGTCGAACTGGGCAAGATCATGCTGCCGGTGGGCATGGTCGGGCTGGTGCTGGCCGGTTTCTTCTCGCACACCATGGCGATGGTGTCCTCGGACGCCAACGTGATCTCGGCGGTGATCACCAGGGACATGCTGCCCCGGTTGTGGCGGGGCGCGAACCGGCTGAGCCAGGACGCGCAGCTGAAACTCGCGCGGGTCACCACGTTCCTGTTCATCGGGCTGAGCATGGCGATCGCGTTGTCACTGGACACCAACGGCGGGGTGCTCAAGGTGGTGGTCGACCTGGTGGCCGCGACGATGGGCCCGATCGCGGTGCCGCTGATGCTGGGCCTGCTGCCGTGGTTCCGGCGGATGGGGCCGGTGGCCGCGCTGTCCAGCACGCTGGGCGGGCTGGTGGTCTGGGCGAGCCTGTACATCTCGCAGCAGAACGGGGTGAAGGTGCCGAAGGAGGCGCTGGTGGCCTATCCGCTGCTCACCTCGCTGGTGCTGTTCCTGGTGCTCGGGCTGGTGTTCTCGCAGCGCACGCCGGACCGCGACCGGCTGGTCGACTCGCTGTCCACGGACGCGCGGACCGCCGAACCGGGTGACCCCGGCGAACCCGCCAGGGTCGCCGCGAAGTAACCGCAGGCGTGGGGGGGTTCCCCCCCGTTGAACGCCCCCCCCCCGCCCCCCCCCCCCGTTCTTTTCCTCCCCCCCCCCCCACCGCTCACACAGGGAAGACCACCCCTTCTACCCCCCCCCCCCCCCCCCCCCCCCCCCCCCCCCCCCCCCCCCCCCCCCTCCCCCCTCCCCCCCCCCCCCCTCCCCCCCCCGCCCCCCCCCCCCCCCCCCCCCCCCCCCCCCCCCCCCCCCCCCCCACGTCCGGGGTGGACTTCAGTCCTCCGGTTTGGCGTGATCGGGCCTGCCGGGGTTCGGGTCCCGGCTCAGGTCGATCAGCGGGTGCCGCGGGGCACCCTCCGGGGCCGCCCGGCGGCCGGTGGGTTCCGGCACCGGTTCGGTCCACTCGTTCTGCTCGGTGTTCACAGCGCCCTCCTCGTGTCGCCTGCTGCAACCCGCGTCACGCTACGCCCGCCGTTCACACCGTTCTGACACACCTGGAACCGGTGGCCGTCAGAACCGGACTTTCCGGAGGTATTCGAAGCCGACCTGAGCGGTTTTGAGCGGATCGGCCGGATTGTCGTGTTCCACGATGTACTCCCGGATGCCCGGGGTGCCGTCGAAGATCCTGCGGAAGTCGATGTCGCCGGTGCCCACGTCGGCCCAGCCGCCGTCCGCGCCGCGGTCCTTGACGTGGTACTGCAGCACGCGCCCGCGCTGGTCCCAGAACAGCTTCACCGGGTCCACCCCGGCCACCACGGCCCAGTACAGGTCCACCTCGAAGTGGCAGTAGTGCCGGTTCGTGCCCTTGGCCAGGATGTCGAACGGCCGCTTGCCCTCGACCAGGGCGAACTCGTGGTCGTGGTTGTGGTAGCCGAACTGGATGCCCGCCTTGGCGAACGCCTTGGCCGCCTTGTCCAGCCGCCCGGCGAACGCCTCCCACTCGGCGGCCGTCTCGTACTTCGCCCACGGCACGGCCGAGTAGCGGTGCCCGAGGATCTTGGCGTCCACGATCAGCTTGTCCACGTCGCCGTCGATGCCGATGTGGCTGGAGGTGGCGCGCAGGCGGTGCTTGTCCAGGATCTTGCGGAACTCCGTGGCGCTGCGGCCGTAGGTCCCGGCCATCTCCACGTTGCGGTAACCGATGTCGGACAGCGCCGACAGGGTGCCCTCGAGGTCGTTCTCCAGCAGTGACCGCAGGGTGTAGAGCTGCACGCTGATGCGGTGCAGCGGGATGCTGCCCTTGCCGTGACCGTGGCCGTGGCCCGCGGAAGCGACGCCGGGCAGGGCCAGCAGCGCGCCGCCCGCCACCGCGGCACCGGCCGCACCGCGCAGCATGGAACGGCGGGAAAGGTTTCTGTCGACCATCAGATGACCCTCACTTCTGGTTGCTGAACGCGGCGTCGAACGCCGCCGCGGGCTTGTCGAACAGCAGGCCGCGCAGGAAGGTCACGGCCTCGGCCGCCCCGCGCAGCCGGTCCATGCCGGCGTCCTCCCACTCCACCGAGATCGGCCCGGAGTAGCCGATCGAGTTCAGCGCGCGGAAGCAGTCCTCCCAGGGCACGTCGCCGTGCCCGGTGGAGACGAAGTCCCAGCCGCGCCGCGGGTCCGCCCAGGCCAGGTGCGAGCCGAGCCGCCCGTTCCGCCCGTCGAACCGCTTCCGGGTGTCCTTGCAGTCCACGTGGTAGATCCGGTCGGCGAAGTCGAGGATGAAGCCGACCGGGTCGAGGTCCTGCCAGACGAAGTGCGAGGGGTCCCAGTTCAGCCCGAAGGCCGGGCGGTTGCCCACCGCTTCCAGCGCCCGCTTCGTGGTCCAGAAGTCGTAGGCGATCTCCGAGGGGTGCACCTCGTGCGCGAACCGGACGCCGACCTCGTCGAACACGTCGAGGATCGGGTTCCAGCGGTTCGCGAAGTCCTCGTAGCCGTCGTCGATCACGGCCTGCGAGACCGGCGGGAACATCGCCACGTACTTCCAGATCTTCGAGCCGGTGAAGCCGACGACGGTGTCCACGCCGAGCTTCGCCGCGGCACGGGCGGTGTCGGCCAGTTCGGCGGCCGCGCGCTGCCGCACGCCCTCCGGCTCGCCGTCGCCCCAGATCCGGCTGGGCACGATGGCCTGGTGCCGCTCGTCGATCGGGTCGTCGCAGACGGCCTGGCCGACCAGGTGGTTCGAGATGGTCCAGACCTTGAGGCCGTGCTGCTCCAGCAGTTCCAGCCGCTGCGGCACGTAGTCCTCTTCGGCCAGCGCGCGGTCGACCTCGAAGTGGTCGCCCGAGCACGCGATCTCCAGCCCGTCGTAACCCCACTCGGCGGCGAGCTTGCAGACCTCGGTGAACGGCAGGTCCGCCCACTGACCGGTGAACAGCGTGATCGGACGACTCATGGCGAGCTACTCCTTCTTATTTGAGTCCTTGCAGCGACAGCAGCAGCGGGTGCACGTCGGTGGCGGACAGCTTCCCGGCCGGTTCGAAGCCGGGCTCGGAGCAGAGCAGCACCGGGCCGTCCTCGGCGGAGTCGGGCAGCCTGCCGTGCGAGCCGCGCACCCAGCGCGGATCGGTCGGCACCACGTTCATCGCGTACCGCAGCCCGGCGAACTTCTTCGCCAGGTTCAACCCCGCCTTGGCCTTGGCCAGCCGGTCGGCCGGGTCGAAGAACAGCTCGGCCGGGTCGTAACCCGGCTTGCGGTGGATCTCCACGCCGCGGGCGAAGTCCGGGGCGCGGTGGTCGTCGAGCCAGTAGTAGTAGGTGAACCAGGAGTCGGGGTCGGCCACCGCGACCAGTTCGCCCGCCCGCTCGTGGTCGAGGCCGTAGCGGGCCTGCGCCTCGCGGTCGAGCACCTCGTCCACGCCGGTCAGCCCGGCGACGACGGACCGCACGCGCTCGAGGTCGGCCGGGTCCTGGACGTAGACGTGCGCGACCTGGTGGTCGGCGACGGCGAACGCCCGCGAGGTCCACGGGTCGAGGTACTCCATGCCCGCCTGCGTGTAGACCTCGAGCAGGCCCTCGCGGCGGAGTGCGCGGTTGATGTCGACCGGGCGGCTGACGTTGGTGATGCCGTACTCGCTGAGCGCGACGACGGTGGCGCCGCGGTTGCGGGCGTCGTCGAGCAGCGGGGCGAGCGCGTTGTCCAGTTCACGGGCGGCGACGGCGGCCTGCGGGTGGTCGGGGCCGAAGCGCTGGTGGTCGTAGTCCAGGTGCGGCACGTAGGCCAGGAGCAGGTCCGGTGCTTTTTCCCGCAGAAGCTTGCGGGTGGCGCCGATGACCCAGTTGCTCGAGGTCAGCGACGCCGTCGGGCCCCAGTACTGGAACAGCGGGAACTCGCCGAGTTCGCCGGTCAGCTGGTCGTGCAGCTCGACCGGGCGGACGTAGGCGTCCGGCGACTTGCGGCCGTCGGCGTGGTAGATCGGCCGTGGCGTCACCGTGACGTCGGTGGTCATGCCCATCGCGTACCACCAGCACACGTTGGCCGAGGTGTAGCCGGGGTGCGCGGCCCGCGCGGTCTCCCACAGCTTTTCGCCCTGGACCAGGCGGTTGTGCTGGCGCCAGAGGTGGATTTCGCCGAGGTCGCGGAAGTACCAGCCGTTGCCGACGATGCCGTGCTGGGCCGGGGTCAGGCCGGTGAGGAAGGTGGACTGGGCGCTGCAGGTGACCGCGGGCAGCACCGTGCCCAGTTCGGCCTGCCAGCCGGTGGTGGCCAGCGCGGACAGCTTCGGCATGTGCCGCAGCGCCTTGGGGGTGAGCCCGACGACGTCGAGCACCACGAGGGGTTTCATGAAACAGCCTTTCGAGTGTCGCGGGCCCAGCGCAGTTCGGCGGCGATGCCACCGGCGAGGTCGTCCCCGCCACCCGGGAGCACGCTCCAGGTGTAGGTCTCGACCTCGACGTGCGGCTCGCCGGCCAGTTCGGCGAACACCGCGGTCAGCACGTCGGTGGTGCTGGTCAGCGGGGCCGGCGGGGCGGCGTGCAACGGCATGTGGAAGTGGACGCGCCACGGTCCGTGCGCGGGCAGTTCGGCCGACGCCTGCGGCAGGTCGTCGGCGGCCAGCACGGTGCCGTCTTCGGCGAGTTCGCGGACCTGGTGCAGGTAACGCGGTTCGGCGAAGGCGGCCAGTGCGGCTTTCGCGTCGTCCGCGGCCGGGTCGGCGACGTGCAGCGCGGCCGATGCCTGCACCTTCACCACGTCGAGCCCGGCTTCGGCGATCTGCCGCAGGGTGTCCGCCGGGTCGGCGAACGAGACCGCGAGGTGGCAGGTGTCCAGGCAGAGCCCGATGTGGGCGGGGTCGACGCGGCCGGACAGCCAGCCGAGCGCGTCGGCGACGGTGTCCAGGACGCAGCCCGGTTCGGGTTCGACGGCCAGCCGGATCGGGCGTTCACCCCGCTCCAGCACCTCGGTCAGCTCGCCGAGCGCGCTGGTGGCCGCGGCGTCGTCCACCGGGGTCCACGGCTCGCGCCAGGCCAGCGGCAGGGTGGAGATGCTGCCGTAGGCGGCGTCCTCGGCGAGCAGTTCGCCGAGGACGGTGACGCAGTCGAGCGTGTACCGCAGGCGCGCGGGTTCGGTCCACTTCGGGTGGTAGACGGCCTGCTTGACCACCTCGTCGTGGAAGCCGCCGTACGGGAAGGCGTTGAGCGTGCAGACACCGAGGCCGCGCGCGTCCAGCTCGCCGCGGAACTTCGCCAGTGCGGCGGGGTCCTCGGCGAGGCCGCGCGCGACCGGCGCGGCCAGCCACAGGCCGACGCCGAGCCGGTCCCCTCCGTACTGCTCCCGGACGGGTACGGCGTACCGGTCCAGCTGGGCCAGGATCCCGCCGAGGTCCTCGGCGGGGTGCACGTTGGTGCAGTAGGAGATCACTTGCGGCCACCCCGGAGCACGGAGTTGCCCTGGAACTCGCTCGCCTCGCCGGTGAAGCCGGGCAGCGGGTCGAGGGTCAGCCTGCCGCTCTGGGCGTAGAAGTCCACCGGGTTCTGCCACAGCACGGTGTCCACGTGGGACTCGTCGTAACCGTCGGCGAGCATCGCCTGGCCGGTCTTGAGCGTCTTCAGCGGGTCCGAGCGGCCCCAGTCGGCGGCCGAGTTGACGATCTTGCGTTCCAGGCCGTACTCCCGCAGGATCGCCACCATCCGGTGCTCGTCCATCTTGGTGTCGGGGTAGATGGAGAAGCCCATCCAAGCGCCGGACTCGGCCACGATGCCCACGGTGACCTCGTTGAGGTGGTCGACCAGCACGTGCTCCATCGGGATGCCGGACTCGCGGACCACGTCGAGGGTGCGCTTGGTGCCTTCGAGCTTGTCGCGGTGCGGGGTGTGCACCATCACCGGCAGCTCGTGCTCCTTGGCCAGCTCGAGCTGGCGGGCGAACACGTCGTCCTCTTCCGGGGTCATCGAGTCGTAGCCGACCTCGCCGACCGCGACCACGCCGTCCTTGGCCAGGTAGCGCGGCAGCACGTCGAGCACCTCGCGGCAGCGGGGGTCGTTGGCCTCCTTGGGGTTCAGCGCGATGGTGCAGTGGTGGCGGATGCCGAACTGCGCGGCGCGGAACCGTTCCCAGCCGATCAGCGAGTCGAAGTAGTCGGTGAACGAGCCGACGCTGGTGCGCGGCTGGCCGAGCCAGAACGCCGGTTCGACCAGTGCGCGCACCCCGGCGGCGTACATCGCCTCGTAGTCGTCGGTGGTGCGCGAGGTCATGTGGATGTGCGGGTCGAAGATCCGCATCAGTGCTCTCCCCTTTCCAAGATGGCGAGCGCGTCGGACGGCACTTCGCGGCCCGCCGCGCTCCGCTCCGCCGCGTAGTCGGAGACCATGCGGCGCAGCTCATCGTCGACCCGGCGGTCCAGTTCCGCGACCGCCGCCAGGGGAACCCCGGTGAACAGGCACTTCAGCACCCCGTGGCGCCACGAATGGGCGTCGAGGTGGTGTCCGGCGAACGCGCCCATCGCGGCGGCGACCAGCCGGGTGTCGTTGGCGCGCAGGGCGTCGGCGACCAGCTGGCGACCGGCGGCGACGACGTTGTCATCGGTGGTGTCGATGGCGTTGAGGCCGCGGAGCACACCACGGCGTTCGGCGTCGTCGCCATACCGGTACAACTCGGACAACTCACCCGCGATGGCTTCTGCGGGCAAAAGCAGGTGCAGCTCGCTGACCAGGCGTTCCCTGGCCTGGTCGTCGAGGGTGCCGTGGATGAGGCCCTGCGGATCGGTGTCCGGGGCGACCGGGGCGCGGCCGACCCCGCGACCGGCGGCCGGGAACAGCGTGCCGATCGCGGCGGGCTTCTCGCGGATCTTGGCGAGCGCGTCGGCGACCCAGGGGTGCTCGGCTTTCGCGGGCATCGCCTCGGTCAGCGCGCGGAAGGCACGCGCGGCGACGTCGGGGGCGGCGTGGCTGTGCCGGGGCAGCTCGACCGCGGCGAGACCGGTGTAGCCGATCTCGGTGAGCGCGGCGAGCGTCGCGGGCAGGTCGAGCTGGCCGTCGCCGAACTCGAGGTGCTCGTGGACCTTCGGGAGCATGTCGTCGAGCTGGACGTTGAACAGCAGCGGCCCGGCCCGGCGCACGCACTCGGCGGCGTCGACCGGCTCGACCGCCACGCAGTGGCCGACGTCGAGCGTCACCCCGAACAGCTCGTGGTCGCCGAGCTGTTTGCGCAGCTCCAGCACCTGCTCCAGGTGCTGCACGAAGTGCCCGGGCTCCGGCTCCATCCCCAACCGCACGCCCAAAGCTTCTGCGGGCAGAAGCAGGTTCGCGATGCCCTCTCGCAGGCGGGACTGGGCTTTCTGGTCGTCGAGCTCATTTGGTTTGACGCCTGACCAGAAGGAGACGCAGTCGGCGTTCAGCTCGGCGGCGATCCGCATGGCCTTCTCCAGGAAACCGAGCCGGGGCGCCGAGTCCTCCGAGAGCAGCGTCGGGTGGTGCTTGCGCCACGGGTCGAGCAGGTACCGCGCGCCGGTCTCGATGACCACCTTGGTCAGCCCGAGCGAGGACAGCCGGGCCGCGACGCGCTCGATCTGCTTGGGCAGGTCGTCGGCGTACGGGTTGAGGTGGTCGTGGTCCAGCGTGAGCGCGACGCCGGTGTAGCCGAGGTCGGCGATCACGGCCAGCGCGTCGTGCAGCCGGTGGTTGGCGAAGCCGTTGGTGCCGTAGCCGAGGGAGAAGGTCATGTGGGGCTCACCTTCCGCGACAGCTTGCGCGCGATCGGCAGGGCCGTGGCGACCAGCGCGGCCCCCATGATCGAGCCGCGCGCGGCGATGGCGGCCTGCAGCGGGACCATGCCGTGGATGCCGGTTTTGGTGGCGTTGCGCACACTTTTCGCCGACGGGTCGGTGACCGCGGCGGCCTGCGCGCGGCCGACGAACCCGGCGTACCCGGAGCCCGCGGTGAGCGAGGCGAGCCGGTGCCAGCCGGTGTGCGCGGCCCCGCTGACCGCGAGCGCGGTGGCCGCGCTGCTGGTGACCAACGCCGCTTTCGCGGTGTTCGGCGAGGTGCCGTGGACCTCACCGGTGGACAGCGCGGTGACGCCGAGCGTGTGCACGCCGATGGCCGCGGCGGCCGGGGCGGCGGCGCGGGTGTTGCCGCCGGCGCCGAGCAGCACGTCGAGGGCACGGCACACGGCCATGCCCAGCGGGCCCGCTGGGGTGGGTTTGAGCACGGTGTCGTAGGCCCAGACCGCGGCGGCCAGCGGCACGGCGACCTTGAGCGCCTGCTTGCCGCCGCCGAGCGCGGCGAGGCCCAGCCCGGCCAGCGTCAGCGCGCCGCCGGTGGCCAGTGCCTCGTCCGCGGAGATGCGGCCGGACGGGATGGGGCGCTCGGGTCGCTCGACGGCGTCGAGGTCGCGGTCCGCCCAGTCGTTCAGCGCCATCCCCGCCCAGTAGAACGAGGCAGAGGCCAAGGGCAGCAACAACCTCCGACCCCGCAACCGGCTTTTGCCCGCAGAAGCTCCGGCCACCGTGTCGCCGAGGACGGTGAGGGCGGCGGGGGCGCGGACCAGTTCGGCGACGGTGCGCAGGCGGCTCACAGGGTGGCCGCCCAGTCCTGGAGGAGGCGGGTCTGCTCGGCGAAGCGGTGCTCGTCGCCGCCGAGCGGGTCCTTGAAGAAGAAGGCCAGCCCGGACAGCGCACCCGACTGCCCGGCGGCGTGCGCGGCCGCGGTGAACCGGGCCAGGTCGAGCACGAGCGGGGCGGCCAGCGCCGAGTCGTAACCCGTCCAGGTGAACTGCAGGCTCATCCGCGCGCCGAGGAAGCCCTCGAACGACACGTTGTCCCACGCGGTCTTGGTCTCGCCCAGGTCGGGCACGTTGTCGATGTGCAGCGGCGCGGTGACCTGCTCGCCGAGCAGCGCGGCCAGGCCGCGGGCCTTCGACTCCAGCTTGCTGTTCACCTTGGTCGGGTCGCCGAGGGTCTCGCCGTCGCCGCCGCCGAGCAGGTTGGTGCCCGACCAGGAGCGGACGCGCAGCGCACGCGCGGTGAACATCGGGGCGAGCACGGTCCGCAGCAGCGTCTCGCCGGTCTTGCCGTCGCTGCCGGCGTACGGGAGTCCCAGGTCAGCGGCCAGCTGCCGGAGGGCGGGCAGGCTTATGCCCGCAGAAGGCGTGAACTCGACGTAGGGGCTGCCGGCGCGCAGGGCGGCGTAGGCCATCAGCGAGCTGGGCGGCAGGACCGCCCGGGCCGGGTCCTCGAGCGCGGCTTCGAGCCGGGCGAGGTCGGTGTGCTCGGGCAGTTCGGGGGTCGGCGCCTCGGTCGAGGACACGTTCACCACGACCACGCGGTCCAGGTTGTGCCTGGTCGCGAACGATCGAATGTCTTCGGACAGTCTTTTCCCCGCAGAAGCCTGCGGGCCGGTGTGGGTGGCGGGGTGGTAGCCGTCGCGGATTTCGGCGTCGACGGCGGTCAGGCCGGGGCGGACGGCGGAGAGCACGGCGTGGCTGAACACGCCGGCGTCGGCCAGCTGCTCGGCCCGCTTCTCCAGCGGGGTGTGCACGATGTCGTGGCCCCCGAGCACGAGGTCGTCCCAGGCGGGCAGCGGCACCGGGGCGAACGCGGGCAGCTCGCTGACGCACCCGGTCGGTCCGGCGACACCGGCCCGCAGCGCCAGCAACCCGACCGCAGCCGTGGTCGCTACCGATCCCCTGGCCCCCACCAGCCACAGGCCGGTGCGCATAGCTCGCTCGGACATCACAGAACACCTCTCCACGTGAAAACGGCGGCCCGGTGTGGGTGACGACCGATCGTGATCGCCACCCACACCAGCCTGATCAGGGTCAGCCCTGAGTGGTCAAACCTTTCGGATGGAACCACCCGAAGGCGCGATCGCGATAGACCATTCGATTCGCTGGGCCAACTCGTTACCGTCCCTAACCAAAACGCCCCGCACCTCGGCGTCCTTCACCAGCGCCGGGTTGCCCGCCAGCTCGGCGAACTTCTTGTACTCGGCGATGGCCTTGGTGTCGTTGCTCTTCGCCTCGGCCTGCCTGGCCTTCTTGAGCTGCTTGCCCAGCTCGTTGTAGGCGTTGAGCGACAGCCTGCTGGTCGCCCGGAACCGGTCGAGCAGCTGCTGCACGTCCCGGCCCGAGGTGATGGTGACGAACTGCACCTTCTGCGTGGTCCGGTTCCCCGCGGCGTCCACAGCGGACACCACCAGGTCGTGGAAGCCCAGCGGCAGGCGGTACAGCGCGACCAGCTCACCGTCGCGCACCGGCGCGCCGTCCAGGGTCGCGGTCACCTCGGTGACCCCGCCCTCGTCCTGCGCGTCCAGCTCCAGCACCAGGTCGGCGGCGTCGCCGTAGACCCCGCCCTGCGCCGCCCCGCCGATGGCCACCGTCGGCGCGGTGACGTCCAGTTCCTTGATCTGCACGTTCCGGAAGAAGACGTCGTCCTCGCCGCCGTGGTTCTGCAGGCCGATGAAGCCCTGCGAGAGGTCACGGGCCGGGTCGGTCTCGGTGTACTCGTTGATCACCACACCGTTCAGCACGACCTTGATCGTCTGGCCGGTCAGCACCAGCTCGTAGGAGTTCCACTCGCCCGGCGGCTTGAGCGCCGCGTCCCGCTTGGCGATGTCGGCGCCCTTGAACCCGTAGATCGCACCGGTGGTGCGGTCGGGGGCGTCGGTGGCGTCGATCTGGATCTCCTGGCCCTGGTTGACCGCGACCCACGGGTCGTTGCCGGGGTCGGGGAAGCCGACGAAGACACCGGAGTTGTCGTCACCGGCCAGCTTCCAGTCCAGCTTGAGGCTGTAGGCGTTGAACTCCTCCTCGTGCCAGAGCAGCCCCATGCCGCCGACGGTCTTCCAGCTGCAGTCGGCCTGCAGCTCGAAGGAGCCGGGGCCGGCCATCTTCCAGTTCGCCATGCTCGCCTCGGTGCCGTCGAGCAGGGTGGTGTACCCGGCTTCCGGCGTGGTCGGCTCGCAGGCGGTGACCACCGGCTCGGCCACCCCGGGCCCCTGGACGTTGATCGCGTCCACGTCGAACAGGCCACCGGTGCCGGTCCCGCTGAACACCAGGAACAGCGGTTTGGTGCCACCCGGGTCGGTGATCGGTGCCGGCGGCAGGTCGACGTAGGTGTCGAAGCCACCGGTGTTGGGCACCTGCACGGTCTGCACCAGCGGGCCGTCGGCCGCACCCGAGCGCAGCTCGATGGTGCCGCCCGCGCCCCCGGAGCTGACCCGGTAGCCGATGCCGGTGACGCCGGTCAGGTTCACCGGGGTGAACTGGATCCAGTCGCCCGCGTCGATGTAGCCGACCCGCTTGCCACCGCTGGCGCCCGCGGCCGCGACCACCTGGGTGCCGTTGGTCTCGGTGAAGAACTCGGCCTGCTTCAGCTTGGGCTGCAGCACGTTCTCCGCCGAACCGGTGAGCGGCGGCACCCCGGCCGAACCGCCGTCGGTGTAGCTGGCGTTGATCACGCCGAAGATGTCGGCGTCGAGCCCGTGGCCCTCGTCGGCCGGGGTCTCGATGACCCCTTCACAGCCCTGGGCCTGGCTCAGCGGGTGCCCGTGGTTGTCGTGGCCGAGGATGTACTCGACCTTGACCTTCGAGCAGTCGACCGCCCCGTCCTCCGGGTCGGTGACGGTGACCTTGAACGGCACCTTGTCGCCGAAGCCGAAGAAACCGCCGTCGACCGGTGCGTCCAGGGTGACCACCGGCGCGGTGTTGCCCGCGGTGACCACCACGCTGGCCGCGCCGGTCAGCCCGGTGGAGTCGGTCACCGACAGCTTGGCGGTGTACTGCCCCGCGGTGCTGTAGGTGTGCGAGACCGGGCCCGCTTCGGTGGAGTCGGTGGTGCCGTCCCCGTCGAAGTCCCAGGCGTAGGTCAGCTCGCCGCCGTCCGGGTCGGTGGTGCCCGCCGGGTCGAAGTTCACCGTGAGCGGCGCGGGCCCGGAGGTCCGGTCCGCGCTCACCTTCACCTCGGGGGTGCGGTTGCCCTTGGTGTAGTCGATCCGGTAGACCGCCGACTCGGCGGAACCGCCGAAGTAGCCGGTGCCGTAGTCCAGCACGTACAGCGAGCCGTCCGGGCCGAACTCGATGTTCATCGGCCGGACCAGTTCCATCGAGTCGAAGAACGGCTTGATCTCACCGCGTTCGCCGTTGGCGCCGACGGTGATCTCCTTGATCCAGCCGCGGTCCCACTCGTAGAGGAAGTTCTTGCCGTCGTAGTACTCGGGGAACTTCGTCGGGGAGTCGAGCGCCGGGTCGAACCGGTAGGTCGGGCCGCCCATCGGCGACTCGCCGCCGGTGCCGAACTCGGGCACCGAACCGCCGTCGTAGGGGATCCAGGCCGGCTGCACCGGGGGCAGGTCGACCAGGCCGGTGTTGTGCGGGCTGTTGTTCTTCGGCGCCGCGCAGTCGAACGGCTGACCCGACTGCGAGGTGGCGAAGTCGTAGTCGACGAACGGCTGGTTGTCACCGACGCAGTACGGCCAGCCGAAGTTGCCCGGCCCCTTGACCAGGTTGAACTCCACGGTGCCGCCGGGACCGCGGGCGGGGTTGGCCGCACCGGCGTCCGGGCCGTAGTCACCGAGGTGGATCCAGCCGGTTTCCTTGTCCACGGCGAAGCGGAACGGGTTGCGGAAGCCCATGGCGTAGATCTCGGGCCTGGTCTTCTCCGTGCCGGGCGCGAACAGGTTGCCCTCCGGCACGGTGTACCCGCCGTCTTCCCCGACCTTGATCCGCAGGAGCTTGCCCCGCAGGTCGTTGGTGTTGCCGGAGGTCCGCTGCGCGTCGAAGACCGGGTTGCGCGTCTCGCGCTCGTCGATCGGGGTGTAGCCGTCCGAGGCGAACGGGTTCGAGTCGTCGCCGGTGGACAGCAGCAGGTTGCCCGCGGCGTCGAAGTCGATCTCGCCACCGGCGTGGCAGCAGATGCCGCGTTCGGCCGGGACCTGCAGGATCTGCTGCTCGCTGCCCAGGTCGAGCGTGTTGTCCTCGCTCAGCTTGAACCGCGACAGCTGGTTGTAGCCCTTGAACGGCTCGAAGTCGGCGGCCGTGCCGTTCTCCGGCGCGTCACCGGCCGGGGTGTTCAGCACGGGCGCGTAGTAGAGGTACACCCAGCGGTTGGTGGCGAAGTCGGGGTCGATCGCCACGCCCTGCAGGCCGTCCTCGTCGTGGTTGTAGACGGGGACCTGCGCGGCCAGCGAGGTGGTCGCGCCCGCGGTGGTGTACCAGACGCGGCCGTCGCGCGAGGTGTGCAGCACGTCGCGGTTGGGCAGCACGGCCAGCGCGATCGGCTCGCCGGTCTTCTCCTCGCCCTTGGCCAGGGTGATCTGGTCGAAGTCGGCGTCACCCGGCTCGCCGGTGCCCGGGTCCCCGGTGGAGCAGTCGCCCTCGACCGCGCCGGCGGCGTAGAGGATGCCGCCCTTGAGGTGGTCGAGGAACTCCGGCTCGCTGTAGGACTCGATGGTGTGCCCGCCGCCGGTGTACCAGCTGCGGCCACCGGAGTTGGTGTGGCACCAGGCGATCGGGTGGTCGCCCATGGCGCCGTTGCCGGGGTTGTAGCTCTTCTCGTCGAGCGAGGCGAGCACGTGCACGTCCTGGCGCGGGTTTTCGCGGTAGTTGTACCACTCGTCGGTCCGCGGCCACTGGTACGGCAGCCCCGAGGTGGACGGGTGCTGGCGGTCCTCGACGTTGACCGTGGCCTGCTGGATCTGCGGGTGCGAGTTGAAGTACGCCCCGACCAGGTCGCCGTAGAACGGCCAGTCGTATTCGGTGTCGGAAGCGGCGTGCACGCCGGCGTAGCCGCCGCCCGCCTTGATGTAGCGCTCGAAGGCGCCCTGCTGCTCGGCGTTGAGCACGTCACCGGTGGTGGACAACCAGATGACGGCGTCGAAACGGGCGAGGTTGGTGTCGGTGAAGGCACCGGCGTCTTCGGTGGCTTCGACGGAGAAGTGGTTGTCGGTGCCGAGCTGCTGGATGGCGGCGATCCCGGCGGGGATCGAATCGTGCCGGAAGCCGGCGGTCTTGGAGAAGACCAGTACGCTGGTTTCCTCGTGCTGGGCACCCACCTCGTCGGGCTGGGCCGCGGCGGCGAAGGAACCACCGCTGAACGCGGTGATCGCCGAAATGGCCAGCACGCCGAGCCGGATGGCGGTCCGGCTCGATTCCGGTGGACTTTCCGATCGGAGCTTTCTCAATCCGCGCATGACGAATACACACACTTCCTTGTGGCGGCGGGTACGAGCGGGAGACCGAACGAAAAGGGGCTTGGCTCACCTCCCCCCGGCCGTGGCGGTGCGGACGGTGGTGCCGGCCACCGGAGTCCAGCGCGCCTCGTCGGCGGCGCTGGTCTCGACCGCGTGCAGGACCTGCTGGACGCACAGGCCGTCTTCGAAACTGGGGGCGGGGTCGGTGCCCTCGCCGATGGCGGTCAGGAAGTCCGCCACCTCGTGGGTGAAGGTGTGGTCGTAGCCGAGGCCGTGGCCGGGCGGCCACCAGCCATCGAGGTAGCGGTGGCCCGGTTCGGTGACCAGGATCCGGCGGAACCCGGCCTCGGTGTCCGGGGTGGACCCGTCGTGCCACCACAGTTCGTTCATCGCCTCGAAGTCGAACGCCATGCTGGCCTTGGTGCCGTTGATCTCCAGGCGCATCGCGTTCTTGCGGCCGAGGGCGTACCGGGTGGCTTCGAAGCTGGCGACCGCACCGCCGGACAGGCGCGCGAGGAACAAGGCGGTGTCGTCCACGGTCACCTCACCGGTCGAGCCGTCGCCGTCCGGGCGCTGCTTGACGAAGGTGTTGGTCAGCGCGGACACGCCGGTGATCAGTTCGCCGGTGACGAACTGCGCCGCGTCCACGATGTGCGCGCCGAGATCGCCGAGCGCCCCGGAACCGGCCTTGTCCTTGCGCAGCCGCCAGGTCATCGGCGCCTGCGCGTCGGAAAGCCAGTCCTGCAGGTAGGTCGCGCGCACGTGCCGGATCTCGCCCAGCGCGCCGTCGCCGACGAGCTTGCGGGCGTGCGCGAGCGCGGGCACCCGGCGGTAGTTGAAGGCCACCATCGAGCGGACCCCGCGGGTGGCCGCCGCCCGAGCCGCGGCGGCCATCTGCTCGGCTTCTTCGACGGTGTTGGCGAGCGGTTTCTCGCACAGCACGTGCTTCCCGGCTTCGAGCGCGGCGATCGCGATCGCCGCGTGCGAGTCGCCGGGGGTGCACACGTCGACCAGGCCGACGTCGTCACGGGCGACCAGCGCGCGCCAGTCCGTTTCCACCGCGGCGAAGCCGTACTTCGCCGCGGCGGCCTTCGTCTTCGCTTCGTCCCGTCCGCCCAAGGCGGCGAGCACCGGGGTCAGTGGGGTGTCGAAGATCCGGTGCACGTTGCGCCACGCGTGCGAATGCACCGCACCCATGAACGCGTGCCCGACCAAGCCGACCCCGATGCGCTCCCCGCCTGCCGAACTCATTGCTGTTTTCCCCGTTCTTCGCGCTGTGACAACCGATCCCGTGGTCAGGAGTCGAAGCCGACGTCCATGTACTGGTCGACGTTCTCCTTGGTGACCACGGCCGAATAGGTGGTGATCTCCGAGGGGATCTCGTGCTCGGCCAGGTCGCCGACCCCCTTCGCCTGCCCGAGCAGCCGAGCCAGCGCGATCGCCGAGGAGGCCATCGACGGGCTGTAGAGCACCGTCGCCTTGACCGGGTTCGCGTCGGACTTGATGTGGTTCATCATGTTCTTCGAGCCGGCGCCGCCGACCATGATGAACTCGCTGCGGTTGGCGTTCTCGATCGCTGCGAGCACACCGACGCCCTGGTCGTCGTCGTGGTTCCACAGCGCGTCCAGCTTGGCGGCCGACTGCAGCAGGTTCGAGGTCTGCGACTCACCGGACTCCGGGGTGAACTGCGCGGAAACCCGCGGCCCCACGGCGAACCCGGCGCGGGTCAGCGCGTCCTTGAAGCCCTGGCTGCGTTCCTGGGTCAGCGGCAGCGAGTCGATGCCCGCCACCTCGCCGATCACCGGTGCGGTGATGCCCTTGGCCTTCATCTGCTGGGCGATGTAGTTGCCCGCGTTGACCCCCATGCGGTAGTTGTCGCCGCCGATCCAGGTGCGGAAGGCGAGGGGGGTGTCGAACACCCGGTCCACGTTGATCACCGGGATGCCCGCGTCCATCGCCTGCTGGCCGACCCCGGTCAGCGCCTTGCCGTCGAACGGCAGGATGACCAGCACGTCCACCTTGGCGTTGATCAGGGTTTCCACCTGGGCGATCTGCTGGTTGACGTCGTTCGTGCCTTCGGTGGGCTTGAACGTGACGTCGGAGAACTTCTCCGCCTGCGCGCGGGCGTTGATGGTCATCGCGGCCATCCAGCCGTGGTCGGCGGCGGGCGCGGAGAACCCGACGGTGACCATCTTGCCGGGCTGGGCGTTGTCCCCGGCGCCCTGCGCCACCGGCTGCGTGCCGTTCTGCGCCTGGGGCTGCTCGTTCGAGGTACAGCCTGCCAGCACCACACCGGCACCGACCGCGCCTGCCCCGAGCAGGAACCCGCGGCGGGCCAGGAAGGACTGCGTCATTGCTCCTCCAGTTGTTTCTTAGGTGGTGCTTCGTTCCCCGCGACCGCGGAATCGCAGCAGCACGGCCAGCACGATGATCACGCCCTTGGCGATGTTCTGGATGTCGGTGTCGAGGTTGTTGAGCGTGAAGATGTTGGACAGCACGGTGAAGATCAGGACGCCGACCAGGGTGCCGATCAGCGAGCCCTTGCCGCCGGTGAGCAGCGTGCCGCCGATGACCACCGCGGCGATCGCGTCCAGTTCCCAGAACATGCCGTTGGTGGAGGCACCGGCGGTGGTCCGCGCGACCACCATCAGCGCCGCGACCCCGCAGCACAGCCCGGCCACGGCGTAGACCAGCGCGGTGTGCCGCTTGACGTTGATGCCCGCCAGCCGCGCGGCCTCGGCGTTGCCGCCGACGGCGTAGGTGCGGCGGCCGAAGGTGGTGCGGTTGAGCACCACCCAGCCCACGCCGAACACCAGCGCGAACATCCAGATCAGCACCGGGATGCCGAGCAGGTCGCCGCGGAAGAAGTCGAGGAACGCGGTTTCGCCGACCACCTGGGTCTTGCGGCCGCTGAGCCGCTCGGCGAGCCCGCGGGCCGAGGCGTACATCGCCAGGGTGGCGATGAACGGCACGACCTTCCCGTAGGAGACCAGCACCCCGTTGATCAGCCCGCAGCCGAGCCCGACCGCCAGGCCGCAGAGCACCATCACGAACGGGCCGTAGGACTGGGTGGCCAGCGTGGTCAGCCAGACGCTGGACAGCGCCACGATCGAGCCGACGGACAGGTCGATGCCGCCGCTGATGATGACGAAGGTCATGCCGACGCTGACCACGCCGATCGCCGCGGCCAGCCGCAGGATGGTGGAGATGTTGCCTTCGGTGAAGAACACCTCGGGCCGGGTGAAGTAGCCGACCAGGCACAGCACCACCAGCACGGCGGTGAGGCCGAGCAGCCGGAAGTCCAGTGGGAACCCGGAGCCGTTCTTCGCCTTGGCCGCCGGTGGGGCCGGTGGCGGGTCCGGCTCCGTGTTGATCGGCCGCGATTCGGTCTGTTCGGTCATGCCGCACTCCCCTCGAGGATCAGGTCGAGCACCCCGGCCTCGGTGAGCTCGTTCGCCTGCCGGTCGGCCAGCACCCGGCCTTCACGGAGGACGAGGACCCGGTCGGCGAGACCGAGTACCTCCGGGATCTCGCTCGAGACCAGCACGATCGCCACGCCGGTCTCGGCCAGTTCGGTGATGAGGCGGTACAGCTCGGCGCGTGCGCCGACGTCCACGCCACGGGTTGGTTCGTCGAGCAGCAGCACCCGGCAGCCGCGCACCAGCCAGCGCGCGAGCACCGCCTTCTGCTGGTTGCCGCCGGACAGCGTGCGCACGATGCGCCGCGGGTCGGCGGGCCGCAGGTCCAGTCGCTTCAGCGTGTCGCCGGAGTCGCGGAGTTCGCGGGCGCGGTCGGTGAAGCCGAGCTTGGCGTAGCGGGACAGGCTGGCCAGGGTCACGTTGTGCGCCACCGGCAGGTCGAGCAGCAGGCCCTGGCTCTTGCGTTCCTCCGGGGCCAGGCCGATGCCCGCCCGGACCGCGGCGTGCACGCTGCCGTTCCGCACGCCCTTGCCGTCGACCTGGACGGTGCCGGAGTCGGCCTTGCGCGCTCCGGCGATGGTCTCCAGCAGTTCGCTGCGCCCGGCGCCGACGAGGCCGGCGATGCCGAGCACTTCGCCGGCGTGCACGGAGAAGCTGATCTGCTCGAATTCGCCGCGCCGGGCGAGTCCTTCGACGCGCAGCACCTCGGGGGTGCCCTCGGGACGCGGTTCGCGGGTCGGCCCGAACACCGTCTCGACGCGGCGGCCCGCCATCAGGGCGACCAGTTCCGAGGTCGGGGTGTCGCGGGCGTCGAGGTTCTGCGCCACGGTCCGGCCGTCCTTCAGCACGGTCACGCGGTGGCCGATGCGCCGGAGTTCTTCGAGGCGGTGGGAGATGTAGACGATGGCGACGCCGTCGGCGGTGAGTTCCTCGACGATCCGGAAGAGGTTGTCCACCTCGTCCCCGGCGAGCGCGGCGGTCGGCTCGTCCATCACCAGCAGGCGGGCGTCGTGCGCGAGCGCCCGGGCCATCGAGACCAGCTGCTGGGCGGCGGCCGAGAGCTTGCCGACCTCGGTGCCGGGGTGGATCTCGGGGTGGCCGAGGCGGGTCATCAGCCGCTGCGCCTCGGCGCGCTGCTCGGCGACCTTGGTGAAGCCGAAGCGGCGGCGCTCGTGGCCGAGGAAGATGTTCTCCGCCACCGAAAGCCCCGGCACCAGGTCGAGTTCCTGGTACATGGTGGCGATGCCGAGGCGCAGCGCGGCCGACGGGTTGGCGGGCGACACCGCCTCCCCGCGCCAGCGGACCTCGCCCTCGTCGGGGTGGTGCGCGGCGGCGAGCACCTTGATCAGCGTGGACTTGCCCGCCCCGTTCTGACCGAGCAGGCAGTGCACCTCACCGGGCACCACCTCCAGGTCGACGCCGTCCAGTGCGCGGACGCCGGGGAAAACCTTGACCACGCCGCGCACCTCGAGCAGCGGGGAGTCGTTCATGAGCTGGCCTCCGTAGCTAGCGGGGCGAGGGTGGGATCGGTGAACAGGCGTTCGGTGGCCAGGTGGGCCGCGCCGAGCAGGGCGGCCGAGGTGCCGAGCGCGGAGGCGACCACGCGGCAGCGGGTGCCGGGGCCGTGGGTGCGTGAGCCGAGCGCGATGCGGATCGGCTCGACCAGCCACTCGGCCAGTCCGGCGAAGTACCCGCCGAGCACCAGCACCTCCGGGTCGACCAGGTCGACCACGGTGGCCAGCGCGGTGGACAACGCGGCGCCGAGGTCGTGCACGGCGGCCGCGGCCCGGCGGTCGCCGCCGCGGATCCGGTCGCGGAGCTTGGTCACGCGCGCGTCGATGCCGAGCGAGGGGTCGTGCAGCACGTCGGGCGCGGTGGCGGCGGCGCGCACCAGCGCGGGGAAGCCGGCCTTGGTCTCCAGGCAGCCGTTGCGGCCGCAGGGGCAGGCGTCGCCGAGCGGGTCGATGGTGAGGTGCCCGATTTCGCCCGCGAAACCCCGGGCGCCGCGGAGCAGCACCCCGCCGGAGACCAGTCCGCCGCCGACGCCGGTGCCGCCGCTGAGGTAGCACAGCTCCCGGACGCCGGGGCCTTCGAGCACTTCGGCGTACGCGCCGAGGTTGGCCTCGTTCTCGACGAGGACCCCGGCGAGGTCGACACCGAGGCGGGCGGCGATGAGGTCGGCGAGCCCGGCGTCGCGCCAGCGCAGCACCGGGGCGAAGCGGAGCACCTGGGAGTCGGTGTCGACCAGGCCGGGAACCGAGACGGTGATGCCGATCGGCTGGCCGTCGAGGTCGGCGCAGACGGCTTCGGCGAGCGCGGCGAGTTCGTCCATGCCGCGCTCGAGCCCGAGCTGGGCGACGTCGGCGGTGCTCGCGCGGGTGGCCAGCGGCACCCCGGCCAGGTCCATGGTCATCGCGGAGAAGCCGTCGGCCTCCACCCGCAGGGCGAGTCCGTAGGCGGCTTCGCCGCGGAGCTGGACCAGCTGGCTCGGCCTGCCGTGGCCGCCGTTGCGCAGCCCGGCGGGCCGGACCAGGCCGCGGTCGCCGAGTTCGGTGACCAGGCTGGAGACGGTGGCCTTGTAGAGACCGGATTGGGCGGCCAGCTGGGACCGCGACCGCGGTCCGCGCCGGAGGGCACGCAGGAGGCCGGCGAGGTTCGCCGTGCGCTGGCTGATCTGCTCAGCCTGCACGCTCACGCCCATGGCCACCTTGCCCTCACTTTGTAGTGTCGCCAGCGAAAGTAAGGTGGCGAAGTTCACTCGTCAAGGTGAATCGTGCGCCATCTTTTGTCAATCCACCCGATTAGACCATCCGGTCGCATACCAACTTTCGCTCACAGCATCCAAAAGACTGCACGCTGCTGCCGTTTCCCACTTCTGCGGGAAGAAGCAGGAAACTAACCCACCGTGAACGCCGCGCGCACAATCAATCACCAAGCGTGACAAACCCCGCCCGCCTGCTTTTGCGGGCAAAAGCAGGATCCGCAGGTCGGGGGTGGGGTCAGGAGGAGAGGGTGAAGGCGCGGTCCGCCGCCGACCACGCCGCGCCGATGACGCCGGCCGTGTCGCCCAGTTCCGACAGCACGATCGGCAGGTTGCCGGTGGCCAGCGGCAGCGAGCGCCGGTAGACCGCGCTCCGCACCTCCGCCAGCAACTGGTGCCCCAACTGCGCCACCCCGCCGCCGATCACCACCATGCCCGGGTTGATGAAGCTGACCAGCGACGCCACCACCTGCCCGAGCCGCCGCCCGCCGTCGCGGATCAGGTTGACCGCGCCGAAGTCGCCCGAGGCCGCCGCGCGGCCCACGTCGTGCGCGGTCACCTCGCCGTTCTCGGCGAGCACCCCGGCCAGGAACGCCGACCGCCCGCTGCGCGCCAGCGTCAGCGCGTCCCGCGCGAGCGCCGAGCCGCCGAAGTACGCCTCCAGGCAGCCGACCTCACCGCAGGCGCAGGTCGGCCCGTAGTCGTCGAGCCGGATGTGCCCGATGTCCCCCGCGGTGCCCGCGACCCCGCGGTAGACCTTGCCGCCGAGCACGATGCCGCAGCCGATGCCGGTGCCGACCTTGACGAAGATCAGGTCGTCCAGCGAGCGCGCCACCCCGGAGTGCCGTTCGCCCAGCGCCATCGCGTTCACGTCGTTGTCCACCGCGACCGGGCAGTGCAGCAGGCCGCCGAGGTGGTCCCGCACGGCGAACCGGTCCCAGCCGGGCATGATCGGCGGCGCCACCGGCATGCCCTCGGCGAAGGCCACCGGTCCCGGCAGGCCGATGCCGGCCGCGAGCAGCCGCCCGGGTGCTTCGTTGCGCACCTTCTCCGCCAGTTCGACCACGCGCGCGAGCACCGCGTGCGGGCCCTGCCGGATGTCGCAGTCCTCGACGGTGTGGCCGAGCACCTCGCAACCCGCATCGGTGACCGCGACGCCGACCGAAGTCGCGCCGACGTCCACCCCGAGGATCCGCAGGTCTCCGGCCAGCCGCAGCAACGTCGACCGCCGCCCGCCGCGGCTCGCGGACGGACCGGCGACCTCGACCAGCCCCAGCTCCCCCAGCCGGGACACCTCGGCGGCCACCCGCGCCCGCGGCAGCTCCAGCCGCTCCCCCAGTTCCACCCGGGACATCGGGCCCTCGTCCCGCAGCAAGGCCAGCAGTTCGGTCTGATGACGGGTCTCGATCATCGGCTGTCCCTTGGTGGATCCGCTGCTCACTGCAGCAGCCTAGAACCTCCGGACGCATTTCCGGCGATCGCTGGGCAGCACTGCTCCATTTGTACGACAATCAGCCGCGTTCGAGGGGAAACAGCAGTTGGGAGCCAGCGTGTCCGCCGAATTCGAGCAACTCGTCGCGCAGTTCGAACAGTTCCAGGCCGGATTGAAGAACGTGGACGAACGCCTGGCCGGGATCGGGCAGATGCAGGCGGAAATCGCGGCGCTGGAGGCCACCGCCACCTCGCCGGACCGGTCGGTGACCGTGGTCGCCGGGCCAGGCGGTTCGGTCAAGGACATCCGGCTCACCGACGAAGCCATGCGCCAGCGCCCGCAGGCCCTTTCCGCACTGCTGATGCAGACGCTCACCGAAGCCGTCGCCGAATCCGCGCGGCAGCAGGCGGGCATCGTCGACGCGCACATGGGCGGGGACCTGCACGCCACCGAACGCGTGCTGGAAACCCAGGCGGAACTCTTCGGAACCACACCGGAGGCGTTGCGGTCCAAGCTGGCGGAAGAGACCGCTCCGGCTCGGGAACGCCGCGACGACCAAGAGGACTTCTCGGACCAGACGTTCCTCAGCTCCACCGACGAGCCGCAGCGCCCGGCTCCGCCCCCGTCCGGGGGCGGTTCCCGGGGCGACGCGTTCCTGAAGAACCTGTTCGAGGAGGACGACCGCTGATGCCGGACGGAAGTGGCTTCAACGCCAAGCACGAGCGCCTGAAGGAGTTCAGCGCCGACCTGACCAAGTACGAGGGCTGGGGCAACGAGCTGAAGGGCATGGTCACCGCCTCCGACGTGAGCGACAAGTCGTGGGGACTGGTCGGGCTGATGACCAAGGACAACTACTCCACCATGCTGGCCGAGCTGAACGACCTGGTGCAGCAGCTCAACGAGGGCGTGCTCTCGCTGTCGACGAAGTTCGAGCGCGCCTCGGTGGCGTACCAGTCGACCGACCAGGACTTCGCCAAGGGCTTCAGCGACCTGCTGAACGACCTGAACACCGGCGGTTCGGCGACCGGGGGCGGCAATGGCTGAGACCACCACGACCGGTCAGTACGACAAGAAACTCAGCATCAAGACCGGTGAGAACAACTTCAACCAGGCCATGGCGGCGACGCCCGCCCCGATCAGCACGGGTTACACGCTGGTCAAGGACGTCAAGGGCGCCTTCCAGAGCAAGGACGCCGGTGACATCGCGCTCGCCGCGGGCACGGTGATCACCGACACCACCAGCTTCGTCCAGTCCATCGGCAGCACCGCGCAGGAGATCGCCACCGATCCGATCGGCTGGCTGGTCGGGCAGGGGCTGAGCTTCCTGGTCAACGTGTTCCAGCCGCTGGAGGACGCGATCGAGCTGGTCAGCGGGGACCCGGAGGGGCTGGCGCAGGGCGCGGGCAACTTCAAGGCCATCGGCGAGAGCATGGTCCGGATGAGCCAGGACCTGGTGCGCAACGCCGACGAGACGCTGGCCGAGTGGACCGGGGAAGCCAGCGAAAGCGCGAAGAAGCGGCTGGGCGAGTTCGCCAGCGGCATCGAGGGGATCGCCGCGAACTCCGGCAACATCAGCGAGATCCTGCAGCTGTCGAGCATGCTGATGACCATCGTCAAGCAGGTCATCATGGCCATCATCACCGAGCTGGTGACCTGGCTGATCACCATCTGGATCCCGGCGCTGGCCGCCGCGGTGCCCACCGCGGGTGCTTCCACCGCCGCCGCGAGCGCGGGCACCGCCGCCAAGGGCGCGCAGAGCGTGTCCAAGGGCAACAAGATCGTGCAAATGCTGCGCAAACTCCTGGACAAGATCAAGGAGTTCTGGGCGAAGCTCAAGGACAGCCTGGTCAAGGCCAAGGACTACGGTTTCCTCAAATCGCTCAAGGACAACAAGGCCGCCTTCGACCGGGTGTCGAAGATCGGGCTCGGCGACGGCGCCGGTTACGGCGAAACGCTGGGCAAGTCCGTGCTGACCGGGCTCAAGGAGGCCGGGATCGCGGGGTTGAAGGAGATCCCGAAGGCCACCGTCGGCATCAACCCGGACAACTTCGGCGACAGCTCCGGCGAGGGCGTCAAGCCGGGGGCGATCGTCAACGACCTGTTCGCCAATGGCGTGAGCAAGGCCAAATCGGGTAAGAAGGCCAGTGACGCCGGGGCGCTCGGCGACGAGCAGAGCTACGAGGAGACCAGCGACAAGTTGGACATCTGAGACGATGGCGGACGTTCTCATCTCGAGCACGCAGTTCGCGGCGGGCATCGGTGGCGGCCTGGTGGTCGGCATGGTTTCCGCGGCGTTGTACGGCCGGGCGGTGAAGGCACGCCGGCGGCGGGAGTTCGAGCGCGTGCTGCACGGCCGGTCCGCGCGCCGGTTCACCCCGGGTGCGGAGGACCAGCCCAGTTTCGGTGCGCTGCCGGAGAAGTTCGAGGAAGCCGCCGAGTTCGAATTCCGGGGGCAGCGGTTGTTCGCCTTCCGGCACACCATCAGCACGCGCCGGATGCAGGGCGACGACGCGGTGCGCAACAGCCAGCCGTACCGGGTGGTGCAGCTGGCGACCGAGCAGACGCCGCGCCTGTCGATCGTGCCGAAGGGGCACGCGGTGGCGGGTGAGGGGCAGCCGCTGATCACCGGTGTGGCCGAGTTCGACCAGAGCTACCAGGTCTATGCCGAGGATGAGGAGTTCGCGCGGTCGGCGTTGCCGATGGAGACGCTGAACTGGCTGCTGGACAAGAAACTGCGGACGCCGCTCGTGCTCGCCGACGGGGTGCTGAGCAGTGAATCGCCGGGTGAGCTGGATGCGGATGTGCTGCGTTACGCGGACGTCCTGGTCGAGTTGGCCCGGCGCATGCCCCCGCTGCGGCAGCCGAGCGGCCCGGCGCCGGACGCTTCGGCCGCGATTCGGCCGGGGGCGGGTGAGCGGGTGCTGCTGGTGCTGCTGGTGCTGGGGTTCCTGCCGCTGGTGGCGACGCTGCTGGTGGTCGGGGTGGTCGCTTTTGTGAACTCGCTGGCTTACTTCTTCGGGGCGGACGGGCGGGTGCTTTCGGGCGGGGAGACGCAGGTGCTGCCGGTTCTGACCAGTCAGTGGTACGGGCCGTTCCCCACGTTCGGCAGCGCTGTGCAGAGCTTCCTGCTGGGCGCGGCGTTGTTCGGCTTGCCCCTTGTGGCTGCCGTCGTCGGCGCCATCCGGCGAGCCAGGGCTTGATCTTTTACTTACGTCCGGGGAGACACCTGCTCTACTACGAGAGCAGTGCTCTCGAAACAGAGCACCTGACCAGTGTGACGTCGCCGGTGGCCGCGTCGGGAAGCAGATGTTCCACGTGGGAGCACTGCACTGGAACGTGAGCACCCCGGACTACCAGTGACACCAGTTGCCAGAGCAAGCCAGAGATGCCCTGTTCAGGGGCGCCACCCCGACATCGGATCCCTAGCCACGTGGCCACATCGGCTACCGAGCCTGACCACGCTCCAGACGAGAGCACTGCTCTAAAAAGAGAGCACTGCACCACCAGGAATCGCCAGTCACCAGGTTGAACGACAGGCGCGCCCTGCCTTGGAAGCGCCGCCCTCGCCACGGGCATCCCGGCCGACGCGACCTCGCCGGTTGCGATCTCGGGGACGGGGCGGCAGCCGCGCTCGGCGGGATCATTGGGCCGACAGTGCCAGCGGACTGGCAGTGCCATTCAGCTGGCTGCACCATTGACCAGCAGTGCCATTGACCAGCAGTGCCATTGACCAGCAAGTGCCGTTGGGCCAGCAGTGCCGTTGACCAGCAAGTGCCGTTGACCAGCAGTGCCGCTGGGCCAGCAGTGCCATTGGCTGGCTGGCAGCACCATTGGGAGCGGTGCCATTGGAAGCAGTGCCATTGGCTGGCAGGGCCGTTCTCGATTGAGAGCAGGCCGATCCGCATGGGCTTAGCGGGGTGCCACAGCAAGAGCGGACGCTCTCGAATTAGAGCGGCGCTTCAATTCAAGAGCAGTGCTCTCTCAGGATTGGAGAGCACTGCTCTTGGTTTGGAGCGGTGATCACTGCAAGAGGGTCAGTTGGGGATGATGCCGTTCGGCGCCTTCACCACCGACTGCACCAGGCCGAGCACGGGGATACCCAGGGGTGCGAAGGTCCAGATGTTGTGCAGGTCGCTGGTGTCCGGCTCATCGACGATCACCGGATCGGCCAGGGCGGGAGCGGACACACCGACCAAGGCGATACCGGACAGCACCACCGCGGCCACCCCGCGGGCGAGGGTCTTCTTCACGACTCTTCCTACCTTTCCATCGAAATTTCAGGCACCGATCAGCTTCAGCAGGTCGAACACCGGCGCCAGCGCCCCGGGCACCCCGATCGCCGGGTCGAGCACCGGGCCGAGGTCGACACCCGGCAGCACCCAGATCGGGGTGCTCCCGGCGGTCGGGCTCACCCCGTCCGCGGCTGAGGCCACCCCGCCCGCGGCACCGGAGAACGCCGCCACGGCGGCACCCGTGACCAGCACCCGTCCCATCAACTTCCTCATCGTTCCTCCCAAAAGAAGCACCGCGCTCAGGCGAGCAACGGCAGGCTCACCGGGACCACGGTCGCCTTCGGCACCCACTGCCCGGCCAGCTCTTCGGTCATCGGCATGCCCGGCGCGTGCACCTCACCGGGCCCCATCGGCATCACCGTCACCTGGGCGGCGGCGTAGATCTGCACCTCACCCTCGACGGACTGCGTGCCCAGCCAGGCGCGGAACCCGGCCGGGGTCGGGCTTTCGCCGCCGAAGGCGTTGCCGACGGCGACGGCGTAACTCACCGGCAACTGCTCCCGCGGGTCGAACCGCAGCGGCACCGAGGTGGTGGTCACCGAGGTCACCAGCGGGGTGTTCAGCAGCCACGGAGCCAGGTACAGCCCGTGCGCGTAGGTCGGGCTCTCCGCCTGCAACGCGCCGGCGGTGGTCAGCGCCCGGTGGGCCTCGGCCCAGCCCGACACCGCCACCAGTGCGTTCTCCGGGCGCGGCTCGGCATCGACCCGCAGGCGCGCCGCGGCCGCCGCCTCCCGGACCACCCCGGCCGCCGCCACGCCGCGCGGGGACTCGTCGTCCTTCAGCGTGATCCCCCCGGCACCGCGGGAACCCAGGAAGACGACCAGCTTGCGCAACGCGTCGGCGTCCGATGTGGACAGTGCATCGGCCGGGCAGGAGCCCAGCACGTCCCGGCGCCCGTTGACCAGGCCGCCGAGTGCGGCACTGGCGCATTCGGGACCGTCGGCGCCGGCCGCGGTGAGCGGGCCCGGCTGGTCACCGGCGTCCACGTCCACCGAGGTCTCCGCCGAACCGGTGCGCACCAGCAGCTCACCGCGCCCAGCAGGCAGGTCGACCTCCGCCCAGGTGCCCTCGGCCCCGGCCCGGGGCGTGGCCCGGACCAGCGAACCGCCGGGCACCCCGACGTCGAGCTGGTCGCCCGCGCTGCCCGGGAAGTGCACCAGGTTGCGCCCCGGCCGGTGCGGGCTGATCAGCACCGGCACCCGCTGCCCGGCCAGCGCCACCTCCCCGAGCACCGGCACCCCGGGCACCGGCAGTTCCGCGGGCCGCGGGATCGCCGCCAGCGCACCGAAGGCGACAAAACCCACGACGACGCCCACCGTGCCGAAGCGGTGGACCCGGCCGGGGCGCAGCACCACCGCCAGCCCGGTCACCAGCACCGGGACTCCGGCCACCACCAGCAGGGCGATCCCGAACGCGCTTTCGTGCACCCGCCGGTCGAACCCGATGCCGGAGGTGGCCAGCCGCACCCCACCGGCGAGCACCAGCAGCCCGCCGAGCGCGAGCGACAAAGGTCCCGGCCGCAGCGAATCCGTGCGCAACTGCTCCGCCGGAACGGCCACGGTGAGCACCGCGACCCCGAACCACGCGGCCGCGGCAGCCACGTAGACGGTGTCGACGGCGAATTCCACCCCGGCCGGCCGACGGCGGTTTCCAGCACCAGCAACAGGACGAGCGCCGCCGACAGCCAGCGGACCGGACCGGGGCGGCCCAGTGCCGACGGCACCGCGAGAACCAGGACCACGTGCACCGCGGCACCGACCACGTCGACCCCCAGCACCGGCACCGAAACCACCGCCAGTGCGGCGGAAACGGCAGCCAGCGCCCAGGTGAACACCCCCACCCGGCGGGGGATCCGGTCGGCCAGCGGGCGCAGCAGCCCGGTTCCGGCGACGAAGGCCGTGCCGAGCAGCAGCACCAGCCGGAGCAGCAGGGCGGCGGTGTCGGCCCCGGCCGAACCGGTGGCCCCGATGTGCGAGTGGTCCACGGTTGCCTACTTCACGTCCGCGTCGGCGACCACGAACAGCTCCGAGTGCGGTTTGGCGTTGCCGAACGGGCCGTGCGGCCAGTCCTTCCGGTTGAAGTTGATGCCGACCTGACCGGAGAACTCGTCCTTGAAGTCCGTGTCCAGGCTGACCTTGCCGTCCGGGCCGAGGTGCAGCATGTTCACCTTGTGGTCACCGTCCAAACCGGACCGGGCGACGAAGTAGTTCGACACCGCGATCCGCGACGGCGATCGGGTTTCGTGGTAGAAGCCGTCCTCGCCGAGGGCGAAGTTGTCGTAGGCACCCCAGTGCGGGCCCGCGGCGGGCTGCCCCGGGTTGATCGGCACGGCTCCGGCCACGGTCGGGCAGTCGCTTTCGGCGCCGCCGTTCTGCGCCTCGGCCAGCGTGTCGATCCGGCACTTGAAGTCGGTTCCGGCGGCCAGCAGCTTCTGGATGTCGAGCACGTAGACCCCGCCGGTGGTACCGGGGTCGTTCGGCCCCAGCGCGCCCTTGCCCCGCCCGGAGATCGCGCGGTAGAGGTACTTGTCGTCCGGGCTGGTCTGGATCCAGCCGCCGTTCGAGCCGCCGCCGTTGGCGTCGTTGCCGGCGTGGATCGCCTTGTTGGCGGCGCCGTCGTCGAACACCTCGACCCACTTCGGTTCCGCGGCGGTGATGTCCGGGGTGTAGTGCACCGCGCCGCCCTGCATGGTCTGCGCGAACGCGCCCTTGTGCCCCGGCAGGTTGGTCACCGTCGTTTCCATCACCGCGCGGCTTTCGGCGTGCAGCGGGTCCGCCGGATCGGCGCGCGGACCGTCCTGCAGGTAGGACACCGCCTTCAGCTTCGGGTTGTCCCGCTCGGTGATGTCCCAGGTCCGCACGGTCGGCCGCCGCAGGTACGGCGACGGCTGCTTCACCGGGTCGAGGATGATGTTGCGCGGTTCCGCGTAGTCGCTGGTGACCAGCGTGTTCAGGTCCTCGCGGGCCTGGATGCCGTGCGGGTTGGCACAGGTCGGCTTGCCGAGCTGCGGCAGGTTGGCGCACAGCTTGGCGTTGTCCCCCTGCGGCGTGGCCGCCGAGGTCTGCGACAGCACCTTGCCGGTCTGGTCGAACCGGACCAGCGCGCCGGGGCTGCCGGCGAACCCGTTGCCGAACGCGACCTGCCCGTTGGCGTAGGCGTACGGACCGGGCACCACGGGACCGCCCATGTAGGTCCCGTACGCGGTGCCGTCCTCCAGCGTCCAGTACGCGTCCGGCACCGAACCGCCGAGCGTGTTCGTCGGCAGGCTGATGCCCTTGAGCTTCAGTTCCGGCAACGCGCTGACGTCGAAGGCGTAGGTCGCCGCGGCGAACAACGCACCCGCGTAAACGGTGTCGCCCTTGTGCCACACGTATTGCATGTGGTGCGGCTCGTTTTCCACCAGCGGCCCGACGGTGGCGGTGTTGACCACCTTGCCGTAGGTGTCCGAGCCCTCGGTCGCGTCGATCACGGCCAGGAAATCCGGGCCCGGCAGGGCGTTGGTCACCTTGCCGAGACCGCCGGTGAGCGAGCCGGGCAGGTTCTTCAGGTCCTTGACCAGGGTGTCGGCGATGTTCTCGTCGCCCGCCCAGACCAGCAGCCACTTCTTGCGCTGCTCGCCTTCGGCGCGTGCCGCTTTCTGCCCGCCGACCAGGTGGTTCTTCACCCAGTACTGCTTGCCGTCGGACGCGGTTCTGCTATCGGTGACGGTCTGCACGCCGGCGTAGGCCTCGGTGCTCGACCCCTGGTAGGTGACGGCGCCGACGGCGAGCACGCCCGCCAGTGCGCCGATCACGAGTTTTCGCCACCGGGGCGAATTGGACAGCATGGATCAACCCCTATCTTTTCGAATGGTGCATTCGAAAAACCACCCGCGGGAAAGGCGCGCGCGGGTCAGCGGAAAGCAGGAAAGGGAATCAGGAAGCCGGACAGAGCGCGCTGGCTTGCTGGCGCAGGTCGACGTGCAGACGCCCGACCAATGCGACTCGAATGGACATGCCCGGAATGTTCGCGGCACCCCCCGGGGGTGTCAATCGCGTGATCACGGGGTGGGACGCCACCCGGCGCAGTGCATTTCCCACTGTTCAGCTCAGCGTGACCGCCTCTTCAGCCCTTCCGCTGAGCCGAATGGGCGTATTTTTCCCAGAGTCCGGACTACTCCGTTCGCCAACCGCTCACCCGCGGTGACCACCGTCCGAGGGCGCCGCACCCGCCGTTACTCATTCGTTATACAATCCCGGGAACTCCGCTGTTACGAAGGTCGGATGTCGATCCTCCGCAAGGTGTTCACCGCCGCCGCGGCCGTGCTGGTGTCCGGCACCGTCCTCGCCGCACCGGCCCAGGCCGCGGCCCGCCCGTTCGTCGTGCTGCGGGACTTCGCGCCGACCATCCAGCACGACATCCGCTACCACGGCCCGCACAACTTCGTCGGCACCCCGGTCGACGGTTACCGCGAACCGCTGTGCATCCTCACCCGGCCCGCCGCCGAAGCGCTGCGCCGCGTGCAGTGGAAGCTGCTCAGCCGCGGTTACACGCTCAAGGTCTACGACTGCTTCCGCCCGCAGCGCGCGGTCGACCACTTCGTGCGCTGGGCGAAGGACCTCGAAGACGAGAAGATGAAGCCGGAGTTCTACCCCAACGTGGCCAAGGACCGGCTGTTCGCCGACGGCTACATCGCCGAGAAGTCGGGGCACAGCCGGGGGAGCACGGTCGACCTGACCGTGGTGGCGCTGCCGCCGCGACCGCAGCGCCCGTACGTGCCGGGTGAGCCGCTGCGACCGTGCACCGCACCGGCGGGCCAGCGCTTCCCGGACAACTCGGTGGACATGGGCACCGGGTTCGACTGCTTCGACACGCTCTCGCACACGGCGAACCCGCTGATCACCGGCCAGGCGCGGGCGCGCCGCGACCTGCTGGTGCAGACCATGGCGGAGGCCGGGTTCCGCAACCTGGTCGAGGAGTGGTGGCACTTCACCCTCAACGACGAGCCCTACCCGGACACCTACTTCGACTTCCCGGTTTCGCGGAAGTCGGTGTACCGGCCCTAGATCCAGCCGTGGTCGCGGGCGATCCTGGCGGCCTGCCCGCGGCTGCGCGCCCCCAGCTTCGCCATCGCGGACGAGGTGTAGTTGCGCACGGTGCCCGCCGACAGGTGCATCGCCCGCGCGATCTCGGTGGCGGTGCTGGTTTCGTCGACCAGGCGCAGCACGTCCAGTTCGCGTTCGGTCAGCGGGCAGTCGACCTCGGCGATCGCGTCGGCGGCGAACTCCGGGTCGACGTAGCGCAGTCCGGAGTGGACCCGGCGGATCACGTCGGCGAGCAGGGACGCCGGCGCCGTCTTCGCCAGGAAACCCTTGGCCCCGGAGGAAAGCGCCTGCCGCAGCACGCCGGGGCGGGCGTGCCGGGTGAGCATCACCGAGCGGACGGCGGGGTGCGCGGTGGCGAGCCGCTCCAGCACCGCCAGGCCGTCGAGCACCGGCATCTCGTGGTCCACCACCAGCACGTCGGGCCGGTGCTCGGCGACCGCGGCCAGCGCCGCCGCCCCGTCGGGCACCCCGGCCACCACGGCCAGGTCCGGCTCCAGGTTCAGCAGCGCTTCGATGGCCTGCCTGGTCAGCTGCTCGTCGTCGGCGAGCACGACGCGGATCATCGGGGTACCTCCGCCCGCACTTCGAACGCGTTGTCCCTGGCCTCGGCGGTGAACGTGCCACCGGCCTCGGTGATGCGCCGGTTCAGCCCGCGCAGGCCCGAGCCACCGCCGTCGCCGGGCCGCATCGGGGCCACCCCGTCGTTGCGCACGTGCAGCGTCGCCTGGCCCCCGCGGATCTCCAGCCGGACCGCGCACACGCTGGCGTCGGCGTGCCGGAGCAGGTTGGTCACCGCCTCGCGCAGGACCCGCCCCAGCAGCTCGCTCGCCTGCTCGCTCAACCGCGCCGGATCCCCGGTGAACTCCCACCGGATGCCCGCCGATTCGAGCAACCCGCGTGCCCCGGACATCTCGATCGCCAGCTCGGTCGACCGCCTGCCCTGCACCAGCGCCCGCACGTCGTGCACCGCTCCCCTGGCCAGCCGCTGCACCTCGTTGAGTTCGGCGCGGGACCGCTCCGGGTCGACCTCGCTGAGCCTGCTGGCCAGTTCGCTCTTGAGCGAGACGACTTCGAGCGCGTGCCCGAGGATGTCGTGCAGGTCCTCGGCCAGCCGCAGCCGTTCCTTGGTGGTGGCCAGTTCCCCCGCGTCGAGCCGGGCCTTCTCCAGTTCCAGCGCCAGCGTCCACTGGCGGACCAGGAGCACCTCGGCGCTGATCATCAGCAAGGTGATCACGAAAACCCACGCCAGCTGCAGCGGCGCGGGGCTCTCACCGGCCAGCAGGGCACCACCGGCGGCGGCGCAGGCCATCAGCGTGCCGAAGCCCAAGACGAACCGCCAGCCCACCGCGCTGAACCGGCCGAGCAGCAGGTCGTGCCCGAACAGACCGGGGAGCAGCGCCCACACCACGCCGTTGCCGTCGGTGGCGAACCCGGCCACCACCACCGCGGCCGAGACCAGCGTGATCAGCCCGGCCTGCCACCACGGCATCCGGCCGATCGGCGCGTCGACCGAGCGCAGGGTCCAGCGCCAGTGGCTGAGCACGACCAGCAGCAACCCACCCGCCAGCACCACGAAGCGCACCGGGTCCCCCCGGTCGCCCACCTCGGCGAGCACCAGCAGCGCGCACACCGAAACCACCGTGAAGAGCAGGTTGTACCGGGTGTAGCGGCGCAGCGATTCGAGGGCACTCTGGTCCCCGGCCCGTTTCCTGATTCCGCGCACCGGCTCACAGTAACCACCGATGACAGGTGTCACGTGGCGCGCGTACGACCGTCACCGCGGCCGGTGACAGCGGCGACTGGGTTCGGGTGTGCCGCGACGGCATGGTTCGGTGTCATGAACGCGATCGAGATTTCCGAGCTGAAGTACTCCTACGACACCTTCACCGCGGTGGACGGCGTGGACTTCACCGTGCGCGGCGGCGAGATCTTCGCCCTGCTCGGCACCAACGGCGCCGGCAAGACGACCACGCTCGAACTGATCGAGGGCTTCCGGCGACCGGAGTCCGGCAGCATCCGGGTGTTCGGCCACGACCCGGCCCGCGCCAGATCGCGGTTGAAGCCGCGGATGGGCGTGATGCTGCAGCAGGCCGGGCTGATCGAGGAACTGTCCACCGCGGAAACGCTGCGGTTGTGGGGTTCGCTGAGCAGCCGCACCGACGACGTCGACGAACTCCTGGACCGGGTGGAGCTGGCGCACCGCCGCGACACCCGCGTGGAGCAGCTCTCCGGCGGGGAGAAGCGGCGGCTGGACTTCGCGCTGGCCACCTGGGGGCAGCCGGAACTGGTGGTGCTCGACGAGCCGACCACCGGACTGGACCCCGAATCGCGGCAGCGGCTGTGGAAGACCGTCGAGCGGATGCGCGACGACGGCAGCACGATCCTGCTCACCACGCACTACCTCGAAGAAGCCGAGGCGCTGGCCGACCGGGTGGCGATCATGCACCAGGGGCGGATCTCGGTGGCGGGCACGCTGACCGAGGTGCTCGCCGCGCACCCGTCGCGGATCACCGCGCTGGTGCCCGCCTCGGCGCTGGACCACCCGCTGCCGTCGTTCGACGGGGCACTTGATTCCACTTTGGACGAGCGTGGGGCGTGGCTGGTGGTGGAAACCGGTTCGCTCCAGCAGGACCTGGGGCTGTTGCTGGACTGGGCGCGCCGGTACGGGGTGCAGCTCGACCGGCTCTCGGCCACGCAGGCGTCCCTGACCGAGATCTTCCTGACGGTGGGAGCGAACCGATGACCATGGTGATGCGGCACGGGTGGTTCGAGATCCGGTTGCTGTTCCGGCGGAAGGTCACCCTGGTTTCGGCGACGGTGATGCCGGTCGGCTTGTGCGTGATGACCTGGCTGACCGTGCGGGACGCGCCACCGGCGGACTGGGGCTCGCTGCTGGGCGGCCGGTTCACCATGCTGATGCTGCTGTCGGTGTTCATGACCAGCATGACCATCTACACCGCGCGGCGGCAGTCGCTGGTGCTCAAGCGGTTGCGGACCACCGAGCTGACCGACGCCGGGGTGATCGGCGCGATCACCACGCCGGTGGTGGTGATGGGCGTGGTCCAGGCGCTGCTCTACTTCGGGTTCTGCCTGGTCCTGGGCGCACCGCTGCCGGAGCACCCGTGGCTGGTGCTGCTGGGCATGGCGGCCGGGGTGCTGCTGACCGTCGCCGCCGGCATGGCGACGGCGGCGCTGAGCAAGAGCGTCGAAGCCACGCACGTCACGTCGTTCCCGGTGCTGGTCGGGGCGCTGGCCGGGTTGTTCATGGTGGGCGCCCAGTCGAGCGGGGGCGTGGCCACCGCCGGGGTGCTGATGCCGCTGCTCGGGCCGTCGAACCTGCTCGCCGAGGGCTGGTCGGGGTTCGGCACCGGGGTCGTCCCGATCACCACGGGTCTGGGTTCGACCCTGCTGTGGGCTGTCCTGTTCGCCGCGGTCATCGGCCGCTTCTTCCGCTGGGAGCCGCGCTCGTGAACACCTTCCACGTACTGATGGGGACGAAACTGGCGAAGACGCCGGGGGCGCAAGTGGCGATCGACCTGTGCGGGTTGGTGCTGGTGATCGCGGTGTTGCTCATCGGTGGGGTGAGCAGTGTGTGGGCTTGGGTGCTGTTGCCGGGTGGGGTGGTGGTCATGGCGGTGGTTCGTGCGGTGATCGTGGCTCGGCGGCAGCGGGGTGGCTCTTGATCGGGGTTCGGGCTTCGGGCGGGGCCACCCCGCTTTTTCAGGGTGACTACGGCTGTGGATCGGGGTGGGGCGGGGGGTGTGGGTGGGTCCCTTGCTTTGGTGCCCGGCTTGGGTTTTGGCCGCATTGTGCGGGCTCGAAAGCGGAGAGCCCCCGCTCCCTGGTGGGGGCGGGGGCTCTCTTTTGTGCGTGGTGGTGCTTACCGGAAGTCGCGACCGAAGTCGTAGTCGTCCAGGGGGACGGCGGCACCGGTGCCGGTGCCGAAGACGTCCGGGGTGTAGTAGCCGTCGTCGTAGGACGGGATCGCGTAGGCGGCGACCCGTGCCTCCTCGGTCGGCTGGACCTGGATGTTCCGGTACTTGTTGATGCCGGTACCGGCCGGGATCAGCTTACCGATGATCACGTTCTCCTTGAGGCCCACGAGCTTGTCCGAACGGCCGTTGATGGCCGCGTCGGTCAGCACGCGGGTGGTCTCCTGGAACGACGCCGCCGACAGCCACGAGTCCGTGGTCAGCGAGGCCTTCGTGATCCCCATCAGCACCGGGCGGCCCGAAGCGGGCTCGCCGCCCTCGGCGACCGCGGCGCGGTTCGTCGCCTCGAACTTGGTCCGCTCGGGCAGCTCGCCCGGCAGGAAGTCCGTGGCACCGGAGTCGATGATCGTCACGCGGCGGAGCATCTGCCGCACGATGACCTCGATGTGCTTGTCGTGGATCGACACACCCTGCGCCCGGTACACCTTCTGGACCTCGTCCACCAGGTGCATCTGCGCCTCGCGGGGACCCATCACGCGCAGCACCTCGTGCGGGTCCGGGGTGCCCTCGAGCAGCTGCTGGCCGACCTTGACGTGGTCGCCGTCGCCCAGCGGGCCGTTCGGGGTGTTCGCCAGCCGCTGCCGCTTGGACAGCTTGTCGAACACGATCTCCTCCGACCCGTCGTCCGGGATCAGGGTGATCTTCCAGAACCGCTCGCTCTCCTCGATCCGCACGCGGCCGTCGACGTCGGCGATCGGCGCCTTGCCCTTCGGCACGCGGGCCTCGAACAGCTCCTGCACACGCGGCAGACCGGTGGTGATGTCGTCACCGGCGACGCCACCCTGGTGGAAGGTACGCATGGTCAGCTGGGTACCCGGCTCACCGATGGACTGCGCCGCCACGATGCCGACCGCTTCGCCGACGTCCACCAGCTGACCGGTGGCCATCGAGCGGCCGTAGCAGGTGGCGCAGATGCCGACGGCCGACTCGCAGGTCAGCACGCTGCGGACCTTGACCTTCGAGATGCCGCTGGAGATCAGCTTCTCGATGGCCGGGTCGCCGAGGTCGTCACCGGCGTTGAGCACCACGTTGCCGTTCGCGTCGGCCGCGTCGGCCGCCAGGGTCCTGGCGTAGACGCTGGTCTCCACGTGCTGGTCGCGCAGCACCTTGCCGCCGCCGACGTCCTCGCCGATGACCATGTTGATACCGCGGGTGGTGCCGCAGTCGATCTCGCGGACGATGACGTCCTGCGACACGTCCACCAGACGACGGGTCAGGTAACCCGAGTCGGCGGTCCGCAGCGCGGTGTCGGCCAGACCCTTCCGGGCACCGTGCGTGGCGATGAAGTACTCCGCCACCGACAGGCCCTCGCGGAAGTTCGCCTTGATCGGGCGCGGGATGTACTCACCCTTCGGGTTCGACACCAGACCACGCATCCCGGCCAGCGACCGGACCTGGGTCATGTTGCCCGCCGCCCCGGACTTCACGATCATCGAGATCGGGTTGTCGTCGGGGAAGTGCGCCTCCATCACCTTGGCGACGTCCTCGGTCGCCTGGGTCCACACCTTCACCAGCTCGTTGTTGCGCTCGGCGTGCGAGAGCTGACCGCGCTGGTAGCGCTTCTCGACCTGGTCGGCCTTGCCCTCGTACTCCTCGAGGATGCCCTTCTTCTCCTCGGGCACCAGCACGTCGGAGATGGCGACGGTGACCCCGGACCGGGTGGCCCAGTAGAAACCGGCGTCCTTGAGGCGGTCCAGGGTCTGCGCGACCTGGGTCATCGAGTACCGCTCGGCGAGGTCGTTCACGATCGCCGCCTGCCGCTTCTTCGGCATCGGCTCGTTCACGAACGGGTAGTCCGCCGGCAGCAGCTCGTTGAACAGCACGCGGCCCAGGGTGGTCTCGGCCAGCCACGGCTTGCCGGGCTCCCAGCCGTTCTCGGCCAGGCGCGCCTCGTCGGCCTTGGCGGGCTGGCGGTCCTTGACCCGGATCTTGATCGGCGCGTGCAGGCTGATCGCCTTGCGGTCGAAGGCCATGATGGCCTCGGCCGGCGAGGAGAACGCCTGCCCGGCGCCCTGGGCGTCCTCGGTGAGCCGGGTCAGGTGGAACAGCCCGGTCACCATGTCCAGACGCGGCATCGCCAGCGGGCGACCCGACGCCGGGGAGAGGATGTTGTTCGCCGACAGCATCAGGATGCGGGCCTCGGCCTGCGCCTCGGCCGACAGCGGCAGGTGCACCGCCATCTGGTCACCGTCGAAGTCCGCGTTGAACGCCTCGCAGACCAGCGGGTGCAGCTGGATGGCCTTGCCCTCGACCAGCTGCGGCTCGAAGGCCTGGATGCCGAGGCGGTGCAGGGTCGGTGCGCGGTTCAGCATCACCGGGTGGCCGGTGATGACCTCTTCGAGCACGTCCCACACCTGCGGGCGCGACCGCTCCACCATCCGCTTGGCGGACTTGATGTTCTGCGCGTGGTTCAGGTCGACCAGCCGCTTCATCACGAACGGCTTGAACAGCTCCAGCGCCATGTCCTTCGGCAGACCGCACTGGTGCAGCTTGAGCTGCGGCCCGACGATGATCACCGAACGGCCGGAGTAGTCGACGCGCTTGCCGAGCAGGTTCTGGCGGAACCGGCCCTGCTTGCCCTTGAGCAGGTCGGACAGCGACTTCAGCGGGCGGTTGCCCGGCCCGGTGACCGGACGGCCGCGGCGGCCGTTGTCGAACAGCGCGTCGACGGCCTCCTGCAGCATCCGCTTCTCGTTGTTCACGATGATCTCGGGCGCGCCGAGGTCGATCAGCCGCTTGAGCCGGTTGTTCCGGTTGATCACGCGGCGGTACAGGTCGTTCAGGTCCGAGGTGGCGAACCGGCCACCGTCGAGCTGCACCATCGGGCGCAGGTCCGGCGGGATCACCGGCACGGCGTCGAGCACCATGCCGCGCGGGTCGTTGCCGGTGACCTGGAAGGCCGCCACCACCTTGAGCCGCTTGAGCGCGCGGAGCTTCTTCTGCCCCTTGCCGTTGCGGATGGTGTCGCGCAGGTTCTCCGCCTCGGCGGCCACGTCGAACTCGGCGGCCAGCTTCTGGATGGCCTCCGCGCCCATGCCACCGGTGAAGTACTCGCCGTAGCGGTCGATCAGCTCGCGGTAGAGCAGCTCGTCCGCGATCAGCTGCCGCGGCTCGAGCTTGGTGAAGGTGGTCCAGACCTCTTCGAGGCGGTCCAGCTCACGACCGGCGCGGTCGCGGAGCTGGCGCATCTCGCGCTCGCCGCCCTCCTTGACCTTGCGGCGGACGTCGGACTTGGCGCCCTCGGCCTCCAGCTCGGCCAGGTCGGCTTCCAGCTTCTGCGCCCGGGCCTCGATGTCGGCGTCGCGCTTGAGCTCGAGGTTCTTGCGCTCGACGCCGATCTCGTTCTCCAGCGTCGGCAGGTCGTTGTGCCGCAGCTCGGTGTTCACCCCGGTGATCACGTAGGCCGCGAAGTAGATGATCTTCTCGAGGTCCTTCGGGGCCAGGTCGAGCAGGTAACCCAGCCGCGAGGGCACGCCCTTGAAGTACCAGATGTGGGTGACCGGGGCGGCCAGCTCGATGTGGCCCATCCGCTCACGCCGCACCTTGGCGCGGGTCACCTCGACGCCGCAGCGCTCACAGATGATGCCCTTGAAGCGGACCCGCTTGTACTTGCCGCAGTAGCACTCCCAGTCGCGGGTCGGCCCGAAGATCTTCTCGCAGAAGAGCCCGTCCTTCTCCGGCTTGAGCGTGCGGTAGTTGATGGTCTCCGGCTTCTTCACCTCACCGAAGGACCACTGGCGGATGTCGTCAGCGGTGGCGAGGCCGATCCGGAGCTCATCGAAGAAGTTGACGTCCAGCACGTCGTTGCATCCCCTTGGGGTTGATTCGGCTAGAGGGGGTGGCTACCCGGCTCCGGCGCTCGCGGGAGGTGAGCGCCGGAGCCGGGCGCGCGGTCATTGAACGACGTCGTCCACCGAGGGCGACTCGTTGCGGGACAGGTTGATGCCGAGGTTCGCCGCGGCGCGCTCGAGGTCCTCGTCGTCGGAGTCGCGCATCTCGATCGCCGCACCGTCGGAGGACAGGACCTCCACGTTGAGGCAGAGCGACTGCAGCTCCTTCAACAGCACCTTGAACGACTCCGGGATGCCCGGCTCCGGGATGTTCTCGCCCTTGACGATGGCTTCGTACACCTTCACCCGGCCGATCACGTCGTCCGACTTGATCGTCAGCAGCTCCTGCAGCGTGTAGGCCGCGCCGTAGGCCTGCATCGCCCAGCACTCCATCTCACCGAAGCGCTGGCCACCGAACTGCGCCTTACCGCCCAGCGGCTGCTGGGTGATCATCGAGTACGGGCCGGTGGAGCGGGCGTGGATCTTGTCGTCGACCAGGTGGTGCAGCTTCAGGATGTACATGTAGCCGACCGAGACCGGGTACGGGAACGGCTCACCGGAGCGGCCGTCGAGCAGCACCGCCTTGCCGTCCGGGCGGACCATGCGCTCGCCGTCGCGGTTGGGCTTGGTGGCCGACAGCAGACCCGTCAGCTCCTCCTCCTTGGCGCCGTCGAACACCGGGGTGGCGGTGTTGGTGCCCGGGTCCACGTCGTGCAGTTCCTCGGGCAGGTTCTTCGCCCAGTCGGGGTTGCCCTCGACCTTCCAGCCCTGCGAGGCCAGCCAGCCCAGGTGCAGCTCGAGGATCTGGCCGATGTTCATCCGTCGCGGCACACCGTGGGTGTTCAGCACCACGTCGACCGGGGTGCCGTCCTCCATGAACGGCATGTCCTCGACCGGCAGGATCTTGCCGATGACACCCTTGTTGCCGTGCCGCCCGGCGAGCTTGTCGCCGTCCTGGATCTTGCGCTTCTGGGCCACGTAGACGCGGACCAGCTCGTTGACGCCGGGGGGCAGCTCGTCGTCGTCCTCGCGGGAGAACACCCGGATGCCGATGACCTTGCCGGTCTCGCCGTGCGGCACCTTCAGCGAGGTGTCGCGCACCTCGCGGGCCTTCTCGCCGAAGATCGCGCGGAGCAGGCGCTCCTCCGGGGTCAGCTCGGTCTCACCCTTGGGCGTGACCTTGCCGACCAGGATGTCGCCGTCGCGGACCTCGGCACCGATCCGGATGATGCCGCGCTCGTCGAGGTCGGCCAGGACCTCCTCGGAGACGTTCGGGATGTCCCTGGTGATCTCCTCGGCGCCGAGCTTGGTGTCGCGGGCGTCGATCTCGTGCTCTTCGATGTGGATCGAGGTGAGCACGTCGTCCTGCACGAGGCGCTGCGACAGGATGATCGCGTCCTCGTAGTTGTGGCCCTCCCACGGCATGACCGCGACCAGCAGGTTCTTGCCGAGCGCCATCTCACCGTTCTCGGTGGACGGGCCGTCGGCGATGACCTGGCCCTGCTCGACCCGGTCGCCCTCGTTGACGATCGGGCGGTGGTTGAAGCAGGTGCCGTGGTTGGAGCGGCGGAACTTGTACAGTCCGTAGCTCTTCCGCGTGCCGTCGTCGTGCATGATCGTGATCAGGTCGGCGGAGAGCTCCTCGACCACGCCCGCCTGCTCGGCGACCAGCACGTCACCGGCGTCGACCGCGGCACGCAGCTCCACCCCGGTGCCGACCAGCGGCGCCGAGTTGCGCAGCAGGGGCACCGCCTGGCGCTGCATGTTCGCGCCCATCAGCGCGCGGTTGGCGTCGTCGTGCTCGAGGAACGGGATCATCGCCGTCGCGACCGACACCATCTGGCGCGGCGAGACGTCCATGTAGTCCACGTCCATCGGGTCGATCAGCTCGACCTCGCCGCCCTTCTTCCGGACCAGGACGCGGTCCTCGACGAAGTGGCCGTCGGTGTCGATGGCGGCGTTGGCCTGCGCCTTGACGAACCGGTCCTCCTCGTCCGCGGTGAGGTAGTCGACCTGGTCGGTGACCCGGCCCTCGACCACCTTGCGGTACGGGGTCTCGATGAAGCCGAACGGGTTGACCCGCGCGTAGGAGCACAGCGAGCCGATCAGGCCGATGTTCGGGCCTTCCGGGGTCTCGATCGGGCACATGCGGCCGTAGTGCGACGGGTGGACGTCGCGGACCTCCATGCCGGCGCGCTCACGGGACAGACCGCCGGGGCCGAGCGCCGACAGGCGGCGCTTGTGGGTCAGCCCGGACAGCGGGTTGTTCTGGTCCATGAACTGCGAGAGCTGCGAGGTGCCGAAGAACTCCTTGATCGCCGCCACCACCGGGCGGATGTTGATCAGGGTCTGCGGGGTGATCGCCTCGACGTCCTGGGTGGTCATCCGCTCGCGGACGACGCGCTCCATCCGGGACAGGCCGACCCGGATCTGGTTCTGGATCAGCTCGCCGACGGTGCGCAGGCGGCGGTTGCCGAAGTGGTCGATGTCGTCGGTCTCGACCGGGATGGTCTGGTCGCCGACGGTCATCTTGTCCTCGCCGGCGTGCAGCCGCACCAGGTACTCGATGGTGGAGACGATGTCCTCTTCGGTCAGCGTCCCGGTGTCGTACGGGGTGGTCAGGCCCAGCTTCTTGTTGACCTTGTACCGGCCGACCTTGGCCAGGTCGTAGCGCTTGTCCTTGAAGAACAGGTTCTCCAGCAGGGTCTGCGCGCTCTCCTTGGTGGGGGGCTCGCCCGGGCGCAGCTTGCGGTAGATGTCGAGCAGCGCCTCGTCGGTGCCGGCGGTGTGGTCCTTCTCGAGCGTCGCCATCAGCGTCTCGGAGAAGGAGAAGCGCTCGCGGATCGCCTCGGTGGTCCAGCCGAGCGCCTTCAGCAGCACGGTGACCGGCTGGCGGCGCTTGCGGTCGATGCGGACGCCGACGGTGTCGCGCTTGTCCACGTCGAACTCGAGCCACGCGCCGCGGCTCGGGATGATGCGGGTGCTGAAGACGTCCTTGTCGGTGGCCTTGTCGACGCTGGAGTCGAAGTAGACGCCGGGCGAGCGGACCAGCTGGGACACCACGACACGCTCGGTGCCGTTGATGACGAAGGTGCCCTTGTCGGTCATCACCGGGAAGTCACCCATGAAGACCGTCTGGCTCTTGATTTCGCCGGTGTTGTTGTTGACGAACTCGGCGGTGACGAACAGCGGCGCCGCGTACGTCATGTCCTTGTCCTTGCACTCCTCGACCGAGGCCTTGACCTCGTCGAAGCGCGGGTCGGAGAAGGAGAGGGACATGGAGCCGGAGAAGTCTTCGATCGGGGAGATCTCGTTGAGGACCTCCTCCAGACCGCCGACCGGGTTCTCTTCGCCTTCCTCGACGCGGCGTTCGAACCACGCCTCGTCGCCGGTGAACCATTCGAATGACCGGATCTGCACGTCCAGCAGGTTCGGAGTGCTCAGCGGCTCGCGAATCTTCGCGAACGACACCCGCTTGGGGGCGCCGGGGATGGTCGCCAGCTCTGAAGACTCCGAAGCAGATACAGCCGAGGTGGTCGCAGCAGTGGCCTGGTTCGCGGGAGAGACTGCCAAGATGCGTCCTTCCAGGGACAATGAGCGGCTGACAGACGCGCTAGCAGGGCGTAACACGAGCTGTCAAGGGTGCGGTGGTGCCGACCATCCTAGCTGCCTGCTTCGGGCAGCCTGAAAGAGGGCAGCGCAAAGAAGCAGTCTAGCCCCGAAGGCCGCGCTTGTCGAGGGGGCACGCCCCGACGGGGGCCCAGCCTCATCCGCATGCCTTCCACGACCCCGGTCGCCCGGTGTCTCGGCCCTGCCCTCCCGCACGAGGCGGGCCGTTGGGAGTAAGCGTGACCCGCCGGAGACCGCGAGTCAAGATGCCACTCCCGCCCGGTCGCCAAACCGCAGGTTCAAGGCCGGTTTTTCCGCCGGATGGCGGAGCGTGCAGCGCCCTTGTGCACAGAGTCACAAGGGTACCGGGTCCGGTTCGCGCCCTCCCACCAGGGCTTTAACCGGCTTCGACCCGCCTCGACCGGCTTTTGCCCGCAGAAGCCGATCGGCGTGCGGCGGCGCCGGGGGGTGGGGCGGGTGTGGCGGGTGGTGTTCCGAAGACCACCCGCGTCAAGGCGCCACGAAGGTGTGAGCCGAACCACCTGTCCGGGTGGTCAGCCCGGCGGCGCCGGGGCCGGGGCCGGACTGGTGGGCTGGGCGGGCTGGCCACCCGAGTAGGTGTTGAGGTCGGTGATCTTCCACTCGCCGTCGCGCAGCTCGGTGGTGAACCACATCTGGGCGCCGCCCGCCGAGGTCTGGTTCTGGGCGGTGCGCGTGGAGGTCTGGTCGGCGGAGACCATCACCTTGGCCCGATCACCGTCGATGAGCACCACCGCGCTCCGGGTGACCTTCATCGTCACCACCATCTTCTGCTCCGGCGCGAGCCGCTTCACCTCGCCCATGAAGCCGTTGTACTTCTGCCGCACCTCGTCGTTGACCAGCAGGTCGTTGGCCGCGTTCTCGGTCTTCGCGATGTCGTTGAAGTCGTAGGAGAACAGCGCCTCGGCCGCACTGGTCACGGCCTGCTTGACCTGCGCGGTCTTCGCCACGTCGAGCAGCGCGGTGTTGTCCGTGGCCGCGGACACCTCGCTCTCTTCGATCTTGAACCACACGGCGAGCCCGGCGAACACCAGCGCCGCCACCAGCAGCGCCGGGAGCAGCACCACCGACCGGTTCGGCCGCTTGCGGGGCTCCTGAACGGCCCCGGTGGACGCCGTCGACGGCTCGGCGGCTGCTTCGGCTTCGGCTTCCGAGGACGGCTTGGGCACACCGGTGTCCCGCGCCTTGGGCCGCGGGCTCGGCCTCGGCTTCACCGGGGCCGCTGCCACGTCCTCGACCGGCTCGGCGGGCGCGTCCTCGACCGGCTCAGCGGCCGCGGTGCCGGCCGGTGCGGTCACCTCCGGCTCAGCGGCGGGTTCGGCCGCCTCCGGCGTGGTGGCGGCCACCTCCTCCGGCTCCTCGGCCGACCGGGGCCGCGGGCTGGGCCGGTTCAGCGACCGGGTCTCGGACTCCGCGCCGGGCCTGCGGATGCCGGCCACCTTGGGCCGCCGCACCGGGGTGCTGCCGGGGCGGGGCGGCTGGCGACGGTTGGCCATCAGAAGAAGCTCCTCACTGCTGTCCAGCGCCGACGACGGGAACGTTGCCGATGCTCGACAGCTTCCACTCCTCGCCGACCCTGGTCATCTCGATCTCCACGCGCAGCGACTTGACACCCTTTTCGGTGCCCTTCGTCACGTCCGTGGACAGCGCCACCAGGCAGGTCGCCTTGCCCTCGTGCTCGTTCAGCTCCTCCACCGCGATGTCCTGCACGGTGGTCACCACCACCGTCTTGGCCTGCGTGATCGCCTCGCGGAAGGTGCCCTCGGAGTTGCGGGCCTGCTCCTGGATCGGGCCGGTGGACAGCTCCTGCTGCTTCTGGAAGTACTGGTCGAGGTTGTTGTAGTCGAACTCGGTGAACGCCTTCACCGCCGCCGTGCCCGCGACCAGGACCTCGTCGCGCGCCTGCGCCAGTTCGGCGTCGTCCCCGGTGGCCGAGACCCACCACTGGACGCCGAAGATGGCCGCGGCGAGGAAGGCCGCGGTGGCCAGTGCGGCCGCGCCCAGCAGCAGCGGGCGCGTGCGATCACGCGGCGCCGGTTCCGTCACGACCCCGGTGTCCTGGGTGTCCTGCTCCGAATCCATAGCTCTCCAGACGTCGGGCTCAGCCGGGCAGGCCGAACAGCGAGGGGATGCTGGTCAGGCTCAGCCCGGGGCTGCCGGCGATGCCCGGCACCCCGCGCAGCGCGGCCAGCTCCTCCTCGGAGCGGTTGGCGTTGGCCTTCAGCTCCTCGTCGCTCGGCACCACCGGCACCCCGTTGTACGGCGCGTTCTGCGAGCCCCGCACGTTGATCGGGCTGCCCTTGGGTTCCGCACAGTACGCATCGGTCTTCGCCCGCCGCGGGGTGAGGTCCTCCGGCCGGTTGCCGGTGCGGAACTCGCCCACGTCGCGGTAGCCCTTGGTGCACGACGGCGGGTCGAACAGGTTCAGCGCCAGGCCGAGGTGCGCGGTGCCGTCGTCCGGCGCCACCGTCTGCGCGCCGACCGAGAGCAGCGGATAGGTGACCAGCCCCTGCTCGAGTCCATCCAATCGGGTGACCAGCAGGTTCGACGTGGTGAGCAGGTTCGCCACCACCGCGCCGAGCCCCGGCCCGCTCTCCCGCACCACCTCGTCGATCTGCAGCGCCACCTGCGGGGTGACCCCGATCAGCCGGCGCAGGTCCCCGTCGGAGTTCTTCAGCGTCTCCGACAGCCGGTTCAGGTCACCGCTGAACGCGGCGAACGAACCGGACAGGTCGTTCTGCGTCTCCAGCACCTTGCCGCCCTGCTCCAGCAGGTTGACCGTCTCCGGCAGGTTCTCCTGCGCGGCCCTGGTGAAGTCGCGGGCGGTGTCCATCAGCACCTGGAGGTCGTCGCCGGTGCCGCGGAAGGCGTCGTAGGACTCGTCGACCACGGTGCGCAGCGCGTCGGTGGGCACCGAGGCGGCCAGGCCGTCCAGGTCGCCGAGCACCTGGTCGGTGGGCACCGGGGTGACCGCGCGATCGGCCGGGATCACCGAACCCGGCTCCAGGAACGGCCCGTCCTCGTGCTTCGGCCGCAGGTCGACGAACTGCTCCCCGACCGCGGACCGGTTGATCACCAGCGCCTGCAGGTCGGCCGGGATCGGCGGCATGTCCGGCTCGATGTTCAGGTCGGCCTGCAACCCGCGCTCGGTCAGCGACAGCTCGCCGACCCGGCCGATGTTGTACCCGCGGTAGGTGACCTCGGCGTTGGTGAAGATGCCGCCGCTGGCGTCGAGCTGCAGGTGCACGGTGTAGCCGCCCTGGCCGAACACCTTGCCCACGTCGGTGAACCGGAACAACGCGTACACGATGGACAGCACCGCGATCACCGCGAAGGCGACCAGCTGCAGTTTCGTCTTGCGCACCAACATCAGCCGGCACCTCCGGAGAGCACGTCGAAGATGCCGCCGATGCCGCTCGACCGCGGTGGCTGGGCCTGCCCGCCGGTCGGCGCGCCGGGCTGGGCACCGGTGATCGGGGTGGAGGTCGGCAGCGGCAGCAGCGGCGGTGCGTTCGGATCGACGCCCTGCCGCCCGCCGGTCAGCCCGAGGTCCTCCGGCAGGATGTCCTGCAGCGGGTTCTGCCTGCTCCGGCCCAGGTTGGCCAGGATCTCGTTGAGGTTCAGGTCGATCTTGGCGTAGAGGTTGAAGTAGTCGCCCTTCACCCCGTCGACCGCGGCGTCGCTGAACGGGAAGGTCAGCAGCAGCTCCAGCGCCTTCGGCAGGTCGTTGCCTGCCTCGCCGAGCTTCTGCAGCGTCGGCTGCAGCGCCTTGAGGTTGGCCACCAGGTCGTCCTGGCTCTTGTTGACCGTGTCGGTGGCCACCGCGGACAGGTCGTTGAGCGCCTGCAGCATGGTGACCAGCTGCCCGCGCTGCGACTCCAGCGTCTTCAGCCCCGGCCCGAGGTTGTCCAGCGCGCCGGCGATCTGGTCGCGCTGGCCGTTCAGGGTGGAGGTCAGCCGGTCGAGCCCGTCGAGCGCCCTGGTGATGTTCGACGACTGCTCGTCCAGGCTGGTGACCAGGTCGTTGGCGTTGTTCAGCAGGTTCTTCAGGTCCGGCGCGCGGCCCTCGGTGGCCGCGTTCAGCTCCTTGGTGATGGTGTTGAGCTGCTCCACCCCACCGCCGTTGAGCAGCATGGACAGCGCGCCGAGCACCTCCTCCACCTCGACGTTGCGGTTGGTCCGCTCGATCGGGATGAGCATGCCGTCGGCCAGCCGCTCCTGCGCCCGCCCTTCGGCGGGCGGGCTCAGCTCGACGTACTTCTCGCCGAGCAGGCTCGACTGGCGCAGGTTCGCCAGCGCGTTCGACGGCAGCTCGACGTCGCCGTTGACCAGCAGGCTGACCTCGGCGGTCCAGCCGTCCGGCGACAGCGCGATGTCCTCCACGCGGCCGACCGGCACCTCGTTGAGCTTCACCCCGGCCTGCGGGATCAGGTCGAGCACGTCGCGGAACTGCACCTTCACCGTGTACGGGTGGTCGCCGAGGTCGGCCCCGCCCGGCAGCGGGATGTCGTAGATGCCGGTGAACCCGCAACCGGACAGGGTCATCGCGGCGACGGCACCCAGTGCCGCGAGAGCGCTGCGCTTCACCGGGCACCTCCCGACATCACGTCGACCAGCGGCAGGGGCAGCGGCGGTGCCTCGCCCTTCTTCGCCGCGGCCACCACCTGCGCCACCGAAGGCAGCGGCAGGGCGCCGTCGAGCACCGGCTGCAGGCCCTTGCACAGGTCGCCGAGCAGGTCCAGCTGGTCCGGCGTCTGCTTGAGCAGGTTGCACACCATCAGCACCGGCGGCTGGGTCAGCTCGTTCAGGTTGGCCCTGGCGTCCAGCGTGCCGGACGAGGCGTTGTAGGTGTTGACCAGGTTGCCCAGCCCCACCGGCGCCACGTCCAGGATCTCGGCCAGCGAACCGCGCTGGTCCACCAGCGTCCTGGTGATGCTGGCCAGCTTGTCCACGTTGGACTTGAGCTTGTCGCGGTTCTTCGCCACGAACGCCTGCACCTGCTCCAGCGTCGGGCCCAGCTGCCGGACCGTCTCGGCCAGGTTGCCGCGCTCGTCGGAGAGGAAGCCGGTGACGTCGGCGAGCTGCCGCTCGAAGTCGCGGATCTGGCCGTCGCTGTCGGCCAGCGTGGTGGAGAAGTCACCGAGGTTGCGCACGGTGGCGAACAGGTCGTCCTTGTTGCCCGCCAGCGTGCCCGACGCCTGGCCGAGCCGGGTGATCGTGTCGTGCAGGGCCTGGCCGTTGCCGTCGAAGTTGTCGGCCAGCGTGGTCAGCAGGTTCGACAGCGAGCCGTCCTTGTTCACCCCGTTCGGCCCGAGCGACTGGCTGACCCGGCTCAGGCTGGCGTAGAGGTCGTCCACCTCCAGCGGCACCGCGGTGCGCTCGAGCGGGATGGTGGCGCCCTCCTCGATCACCGGGCCGCCGGTGTGCGCCGGGGTCAGCTGCACGTACCGGTCGCTGACCAGCGACGGCGCCACGATCACCGCCTGCGCGTCGGCGGGCACGGCGACCGCGCGGTCGTACTCCATGGTCACCCGCACCCGGTCGCCCTGCGGCTCGACCTCCTCCACGGTGCCCATCTGCACGCCGAGCATCCGCACGCTGTTGCCCTCGTAGAGGCCGATCGCGGTGGGGAACCAGGCGGTCAGGTGCTTGCGGCCCGGGTCCTTCAGCGTCCACCACAGGCCGCCCGCCACCACCAGCGCCAGCACGCACGCCGCGCTCAGCCAGCGGGCGACGTTCAGTCCGAACCGGGTATCGGTCATTTCGCGTTGCACCCGTCTTCGTTGATCGGGCCGACGGACGGCAGCAGCAGGCCGCAGATGTAGTTGTCGAACCAGCGGCCGTTGCCGATGGTGTTGGTGAACACCCGGATGAACGGCGCGAACTCGCGCAGGCCCGCCTCCAGGGAGTCCTGGTTGCGCTGCAGCATCGAGGTGAGCTGGTCGAGCTGGGTGAACACCGGGTCCAGCTGCGCGTCGTTGTCCTCGATCAGCCCGCGCAGCTCGGCCGACAGCGTTCTGGTGCCTTCGAGCAGCTTGCTGATCGCTTCCTTGCGCTTGCCGACCTCTTCGAGCAGCCTGTTGCCGTCGGCGATCAGCTTGGTCACCTCGGCGTCGCGGTCGACCAGGGTCTGGCTGACCTGCTTGGTGTTGTTCAGCAGCTGGGCGAGCTGGTCGTCGCGCTTGGCGATGGTGTCGGACAGCTCGGACAGCCCCGACAGCGCGCCCTTCACGTCGTCCGGGGTGTCGGAGAAGGTGTCCGACAGCACGTCGAAGCTCTTGGCCAGCTGGGTGGTGTCGATCTCGTCGACGGTGTTGGACAGCCCGCGGAAGGCGTCGAGCACGTCGTACGGCGAGGCGGTGCGCTCACGCGGGATGGCCACGTCCGGGTCGAGCACCTGGTCGCCGACCGGGTCGAGGGCCAGGTACTTCTGCCCGAGCAGGGTCTTCAGCTTGATCGCCGCGCTGGTCTTGTCGCCGAGCCAGGCGTCCTTGACCTTGAACGAGACCCGGACCCTGTCCCCGGCCAGCTCGATGTCGGAGACCGCGCCGACCTTGACCCCGGCGATCCGGACCTCGTCGTCGGGCACCAGCCCGGCGGCCTCGCCGAACTCGGCGGTGTAGCTGGTGCCGCCGCCGATCACCGGCAGGTCCTCGGAGTTCAGCGCGGCGAGCACGCCGAGCAGGATCACCGCGATGCCGGCCAGTGCGATGGGAACGGGATTGCGTTGCTGGAAGCTCTTCATGCGCCGCACCGCTCCCGGTTGACCGGCGCGATCGGCACGTTGATCGGCTGGCTGATCAGCGGCGGCAGCGCCACGCTGCCCTGCGCCTCGCAGAGGAAGAAGTTGAACCAGGAGCCGTAGTCGGCGGTCCGGCTCAGCGTGGCCACCTTGTGCGGCAGGAACTGGATGAAGTGCTCCACCAGCGGCTCGTTCTCGTTCAGGTTCTCGGTCAGCGCGCCCAGCGCGGCGATGTCGTTCTTCAGCGGCTCGCGGGCCTCGTTGAGCAGGCCGGAGGTGGTCTCGGCCAGCCCGCCCAGCGATTCGATCGCGTCGCCGATCGGCTCGCGGTCCTCGGCCAGCCCGGAGACCAGCCGCTGCAGCGTGGCGATCAGCTCGGACAGCTGCGGGGTGCGCTGGTTGATCGTGTCCAGCACGCCGTTCAGATTGGTGATCACCTCGCCGATCACCTGGTCCTTCTCGGCGATCGTGCTGGTCAGCGAGGCGGTGTGGGCGAGCAGGCTCTCCACCGTGCCGCCTTCGCCCTGCAGCACCTGGATCACCTGGTAGGACAGCTTGTTCACGTCTTCGGGGTTCAGCGCGCGGAACAGCGGCTTGAACCCGTTGAACAACTCGGTCAGGTCCAGCGCGGGTTTCGTGCGCTCCAGCGGGATGGTGCCGCCCTCGGGCAGCGTGTCGCCGGGGGCACCGGTGCCCTGGCCGAGCGCGATGTACCGCTGGCCGACCAGGTTGCGGAACTTGATCGTCGCGGTGACCCCGGCCGGCAGCTTGCGCCCGGCGTCCACCTCGAACTCCACCTCGGCCTGGCGCCGGTCCACGATCCGCACGTCGGACACCTGGCCGACGCGGACACCGGCGATGCGCACGTCGTCGTTGGGCAGCAGCAGGGTCGCGTCGGTGAACCGCGCGGTGTAGGTGGCCGTGCCGGTCAGGTTCAGGTTGGCGATGCTGATGCCGAGCACGGCGGTGAACAACACGGTGACCACGATGAAGATGCTCAGCTTGACCAGCGGTCCGGTGACCTTCACTTGATCGTCACCTCCGCTCCGCGGTACAGCGGTCCCACCAGCAATCCGCTCCAATCCGGCACCTGCTCGGCGGCCACGCCGGTCTGCATGCCCACCAGTTCGCTGAGGAAGCGCTGCTCGGCCGGGCTGTAGGCGAGGTCGCCACCGGCCGCGCCCCCGCCGAGGCCGACCGCGTTCGCCGCGTTGGCCGGCGGCAGCAGGCCGTCGTTCTGCGACCGGGCGGCGGGCGGGTGCGTGCTCCCGTCGTCGATCGGGCCCTCCGGCGGGTGCTGCGGGAACGGCTGCGGGAACTGGTTCATGTCGTAGCACCGCGGCCCGCGCTTGTCGTTGAACTCCGGCTCGTCCTGGCCCGGCTTGTACGGCCCGCGGTTCACCGTGATCTCGATGGTGGCGTGCAGGCCGGGGCGGCCGCTGCCCTTGCCGAGCGCCTCGTCGATCCGGGGCAGCACGCCGGCCATCTGCCCGATCACGCACGGGTACTCCGGCGCGTACTTCGCCAGCAGTTCCGCGGTGGGCCGGGCGGTTTCGGCGAGCGAGATCAGGTTCGACTTGTTCGCCGAGAGGAAGGAGCCGAGGTCCACCGAGGCGTTGGTCAGGTTCGCGTACAGCAGGTCGAGGTTCTGCTTCTGCTCGGCGACCGTGCGCGTGGTGGTGGTCAGGTTGTCCAGCGCCTGCACCAGGTCCGGCGCGCTGTCGGCGAAGTTGTCCGAGAACTCCGCCAGTTCCTCCAGGTTGCGCTGGAGTTCGGGCAGGTGCGGGTTGAGGTCGCCGACGTACTGGCCGAGTTCGGTCAGCGTTTCGCCGAGCGGTTCACCCCGGCCCTGCAACGCGGTGGAGATCGCCGAGAGCGTGCTCGACAGCTTCTGCGGCTGGACCGCCTGCAGCACCGGCAGCAGGTGCTCGAACGCCTGCGACAGCTCGACCGCGCTGGAACTGCGGTCCTGCGGGATCACGGCACCGTCGGCGATCCTGTCCGGCGCCGGGTTCTCCGGGATCTCCAGCGAGACGAACCGCTCGCCGAACAACGTCTTCGGCAGGAAGCGCGCGGAGACGTTCGCCGGGATCAGCTGCGCCGACTCGGGCGTCAGCTCCAGGGTCAGCTCCGAGCCGTCGCGGGTGGGCACGATGTCGGCCACCACGCCGACGATCAGCCCGCGCACCTTGACGTCGGACTGCCTGGCCAGCTGGTTGCCCACCTTGTCGGCCTGCAGCCGGACGTGCACGAAACTGCTGAACGCCTTGTTGTACATGGCGATGCTCAGGGTGACCCCGCCGATCATCACCACGATGAACGCGAGCCCGAGCAGCCGCTTGCGAAGGGTGCTCATCCGGCGATCCTCACCGTCGTGGTGGTCCCCCAGATGGCGAACCCGATGAAGAAGTTGACGATCGCCACGGTGACGATCGTGGTCCGCACCGCGCGGCCGACCGCGACGCCGACGCCGGCCGGGCCGCCGCTGGCGCGGTAGCCGTAGTAGCAGTGCGACAGGATGATGATCACCGCGAAGATGAGCACCTTGACGAAGGAGATGAACACGTCTTCGGGTGGCAGGAACAGGTTGAAGTAGTGGTCGTAGGTGCCCGCCGACTGCCCGTAGAAGTACACCGTGACTATTCGCGAGCCGAGGTAGGACATCAGCAGGCCGATGATGTACAGCGGGATCACCGCGATGAACCCGGCGATGATCCGGGTGGTGACCAGGTACGGCAGGCTCGGCACGCCCATCACTTCCAGCGCGTCGATCTCCTCGGAGATCCGCATCGCGCCCAGCTGGGCGGTGAACCCGGCGCCGACCGTCGCCGACAGCGCCAGCCCGGCGACCAGCGGCGCGATCTCGCGGGTGTTGATGTAGGCCGAGGCGAACCCGGCGAAGGCGGCGGTGCCGATCTGGTCCAGCGCGGCGAAGCCCTGCAGGCCGACCACGACCCCGGTGAACACGGTCAGGCCGACCATCACGCCGACCGTGCCGCCGATCACCGCCAGCGCCCCGGAGCCGAAGCTGACCTCGGCGAGCAGCCGCATCGTCTCGCGCATGTACTTGCGCAGCGACTGCGGGATCCAGGCCAGCGCCCGGAGGTAGAACGACAGTTGGTCGCCGAGCTGGTCGAGCAGCCCGAGCGGGGCGTTCACCACCCGGCGCGCGCCCTGGCCGAAGGCGTGGCGAATGGCCATCTCTAGCTCCCCTTCGCCGGAACGACCTGCAGGTAGAGCAGGGTGAGGATGAAGTTGACGAAGAACAGCAGCAGGAAGGTGATCACCACGGCCTGGTTCACCGCGTCACCGACGCCCTTGGGGCCCGGCGGCGGGTTCAGCCCGCGGTAGGCGGCCACCACCCCGGCGATGAAGCCGAAGATCAACGCCTTCAGCTCGCTGATCCACAGGTCGGGCAGCTGCGCCAGGGCGGAGAAGCTGGCCAGGTAGGCGCCGGGGGTACCGCCCTGCAGCACCACGTTGAAGAAGTACCCGCCGAGCACGCCGATCACGCTGACCACGCCGTTCAGCAGCACCGCGACCAGCATCGAGGCGAGCACGCGCGGCACGATCAGCCGCTGCACCGCGGAGACGCCGAGCACCTCCATCGCGTCGATCTCCTCGCGGATGGTGCGGGCGCCGATGTCGGCGCAGATCGCCGACCCGCCCGCCCCGGCCACCAGCAGCGCGGTGACGATCGGCGCGGCCTGCTGGATGATCGCCAGCACGCTCGCCGCGCCGATGAACGACTGCGCGCCGAGCTGGGTGATCAGCGAGCCGAGCTGCAGCGCGACCAGCGCGCCGAACGGAATGGCGACCAGCGCCGTCGGCAGGATGGTGACGCTGGCGATGAACCAGGACTGCTGGATGAACTCGCGCACCTGGAACGGGCGCTGGAAGATCCCGCGGATGACGTCGAGGCCGAGCGCGAAGAGCTTCCCGGTCTCGCGGAGCATGCCGATCCCGGGGATCTTGGCGGTGGTGGCCGAACTCATGTACCGCCCTGCCCGGGATCACGTGGATCGCGCCACCCGCTGCGCGGCACGCTGGCGATCTGGTCCGCCGGGAGCTGGCCGCTGTGCTGGTTCGGCGGCTGCCCCGCATACCGCGGCTGCGGTCTGGCACCGACCAGCCGGTGCGGTTGCACGCCGTAGTGCCGCTGCTCCTCCGGCGAGAGCGATTCGATGACCTTCTCCTGCGCGGCCTCCGGCAGCGTGTGCAGGTTGCGCATCACGCGGTCCTGGCGGCGGCGGGCGCCCTGGCGCTCCGGCAGGCCGGGGGTGGGCTGCATCTGCGGCGGCACCCCGTGCACGTCCTCCACCCCACCGGCGTGGTGGCCGGCCTCGAACATGGCCTTCTCCGCGGCCAGCGTGGCGGAGTCCTTCTCCTCGCTCATCCCGATCGGGCCGTCCATCCGGCCGTTCAGGAACTGCTTGACCACCGGTTCCTCACTGGTCAGCAGCACCTCGCGCGGGCCGAACATGACCAGTTCCTTGCGGAAGAGCATGCCGATGTTGTCCGGCACCGTGCGCGCCAGGTTGATGTTGTGCGTGACGATCAGGAAGGTGGCGTCGATCTGCGTGTTCACGTCGATGAACAGCTGGCTGATGTAGGTGGTGCGCACCGGGTCCAGGCCGGAGTCCGGCTCGTCGACCAGGATGATCTCCGGGTCCAGCACCAGCGCGCGGGCCAGCCCGGCGCGCTTGCGCATCCCGCCGGAGATCTCGCCGGGGAGCTTCTTCTCCGCACCGGCCAGCCCGGTCATGTCGAGCTTTTCCAGTACGATCCGCTTGACCTCGGTTTCCGACTTCTTCGTGTGCTCGCGGAGCGGGAACGCGACGTTGTCGTAGAGGTTCATCGAGCCGAAGAGCGCGCCGTCCTGGAACAGCACCCCGAACAGCTTGCGCGTTTCGTACAGCTTCGACTCCGAGCAGCGGACGATGTCCACGCCGTTGATCGTGCAACTGCCGCGCTCGGGCTTGAGCAGGCCGATCATCGACTTCAGGAACACCGACTTCCCGGTGCCGGACGGGCCCAGCAGCACGGAGACCTCACCCGGCGGCAGGGTCAGCGTCACGTCCCGCCAGATGGCCTGCCTCCCGAAGGACTTCGTCAGACCCTCGACGACCACCTCGGCACCCATCGCACCTCCAGGAGCAGTCTTCATCGTCGGCTCTCGTACCCACCCTGGTTGAGCAACGAGCCGGGCGGGCACAGGTTACTCACGAGTTTTCCGGCGCGGATCGGGCGCGGTAGCGGCACCGTAGCCCATCCGGGCGCATTCCGCAGCAGAGCGCAGAAAGGGGCGAGCACCTTCGCGGTGCTCGCCCCTTTGCGCGCGGGTCAGCGCTGGGTCACTTGAGGGAGACCTTGGCGCCGGCACCCTCGAGCTTCTCCTTGGCGGCCTCGGCGGCGTCCTTGTCGACCTTCTCCAGGATGGCCTTGGGCGCGCCCTCGACCAGCTCCTTGGCCTCCTTCAGGCCCAGGCCGGAGACGACCTCGCGGACCACCTTGATGACCTGGATCTTCTTGTCACCGGCGGACTCGAGCACGACGTCGAACTCGTCCTGCTCCTCGGCGGCGGCCGGAGCCGCGGCACCCGGGGCGGCGGCGACCACGGCGGCCGGGGCGGCCGCGGTGACGTCGAAGGTCTCCTCGAACTGCTTCACGAACTCGGACAGCTCAAGCAGCGTCAGCTCCTTGAAGGCGTCGAGCAGTTCTTCGGTGCTCAGCTTCGCCATGATGGCGTTCCTCTCTGGATGTGAACTCTAGAGTTCAGGGGGGTTGTTTCAGCTTTCGGCAGGTGCTTCGCCCGCGCCGCCCTCTTCGCCCTTGCGCTTCTCTTCGAGCGCGGCGGCGAGCCGGGCGACCTGGGAAGCCGGCGCCTGGAACAGCGCGGCGGCCTGGGACAACTTGGCCTTGAACGCGCCGGCGGCCTTGGCCAGCAGCACCTCACGGCTTTCGAGATCCGCCAGGCGGTTGATCTCGGCGACGCTGAGGGGCTTGCCGTCCATGTAGCCGCCCTTGATGACAAGGGCGCTGTTGTCCTTCGCGAAGTCACGGAGCGCCTTCGCGGCGTCGACCGCTTCACCTTCGACGAAGGCGATCGCGGTCGGGCCGACGAAGAGGTCATCCAGACCCTGGACACCGGCTTCCTGCGCAGCGCGCTGGACGAGGGTGTTCTTCGCGACGCGGTACTTGGCACTGGAGCCGAGAGCGACACGCAGCTGCGACAGCTGGGCGACGGAGAGGCCGGTGTACTCGGTAACGACGGTGGCCGAGCTGGTGCGGAACCGGTCCGCGATCTCGGCGACGGCCGTCACCTTGTCGGGCTTCGCCATGGGTCGCCTCCTCTCTTGGCTGGTGACCGCCGTGGAGGACTCCCGTGAACGACAAAACGCCCCGGCGCAGACAGGCGCGGGGCGTCGAACGACCACGACGTGGTCGAGCCTCGTTCCTCCTGCGCGGGCCGCCCGCCAAACCTGGGGGACCTTCGTTCCCCGGACTCGCACCCGGGGAAGACCAGCGGTCTTCGGTAGAACCGCCGACAACTATACGTCCCCGGCCGGGGCGTTCCGCACCCACCCTGCTTTTGCCCGCGGAAGACGGGCATCATGAGCACGTGGCGGACCAGCGCGGAGAAGAGCAGCCAGGGGCCGAGGTCGAACCTGCCCGCCGGGCGGAGCCCGCCCCGCCACCGCCGGTCGACCCGGAGCAGCTGCGTCAGTTCCACCAGTTCCAGCAGTTCCAGGAGTTCCTGAAGTACCAGGAGAGCAAGCAGGGCGGTGAGCTGGCCCAGCAGCCGCCCCCGCTGCCCCAGCCCAGCCAGCCGCAGTGGGCACCCCCGCCACCCGAGCCGCCCCGGCGCCGGGCCCCGCGCTGGCTGGTGTGGCTCGGCAAGAAGGTGCTCGGCTGGGTCATCCTGCTCGTGCTGCTCGCCCTGGCCGCCACTTGGGCGTACCACCACTTCTTCCCCGGCGGGGACGAGGAGCTGCCCGCCCCCGAGGCCGGTCGCGGCACCTACAGCGCCACCGAACTGCTCCAGCCCAACCCGTACCGCGCGGTCCAGCTGGTCTACCAGCAGATCGCGCAGAACCGGCCCGACCTGGCCTGCGGCAACCTGGCCAAGCCCGCGCAGGCCAAGTTCGCCGCCGACCTCGGTTTCGCCGACTGCGCGCAGGCGGTCAACCAGCTCAGCACCGAGGTCACCAACAAGACCCAGTACGCGCAGTCGATCCCGTTCAACCGGTCCGGCGAACTGCCCGGCGACGTGCTGGTGATCGATTCCTGCGACTACGAGATCAAGGGCGGCGGGCGCGCGCTGGGCGTGTTCACCGTCGAACGGCAGAAGGTCGACGCCTCGGGTGCGCCGGTCAAGGGCGAGCAGTGGCTGATCACCGGCCACGAACCCGGCCCGGACCCGTGCCCCGGGGGCCGGCCGAGCGCGCCGCCGTCGAACTGACGCTCGTCACAACCGTCCGGATCGGACAGCCGTCGTGGTTAGGGTTGCTTCACCTAACTACGGAGGTTGTGCGAAGTGCGCAGAAAGACGCTCGTGGCGGTGGCCGTCGCGCTCGTTTCCCTGACGGCCTGCGGTTCGGCGGAGCCGGGCGCCGCGCCCGCGTCCGGCGGCTGGTCCTTCACCGACGACCGCGGCACCACGGTGACCGCCGCGGCCACGCCCCAGCGGGTGGTCGCCCAGGTGTCCTCGGCCGCCGCGCTGAAGGACTTCGGGGTGGAGGTGACCGGCACCTTCGGCCCGCTGGTCCGCGCCGACGGCACGGTCGAGCCGGAAGCGGGCAGCCTGGTGCCGTCCGAGGTCACCGACGTGACCGGCCCGGCCTACGGTGAGCTGAACCTCGAACGCCTCGCATCGCTGAAGCCGGAACTGCTGGTCAGCGGCAAGTACGCGGAGTTCCCCGGCCTCTGGCACCTGAAGGAGGACCAGGAGAAGCGCGCGCTGGAGGTCACCCCGACCGCCGGCATCGTGCAGTCCGGCGCCGACCTGCCGAAGACCATCTCCCGCTACAAGGACCTCGCCCGCAGCCTCGGCGGTGACGTGGACTCCGAGCGGGTCAAGGCCGACGAGCAGGCGTTCCAGGCGGCCGCCCAGCGGGTCCGGGACATCGGCACGCGGATGAAGGCGGAGAACCGCAGCATCCTGGCCATCGGTGGCCTGCCCGACCAGTACTTCGTCGTGGTGCCGGGCCGCAACCCCGACCTCGCCTACTACACCGAGGGCCTCGGCCTGCCGATCAGGACGCCGGACGCGCCGGACACCAACGGCGGCGGTTACTTCGAAATCCTGTCCTGGGAGCGCGCCGACAAGTACCAGGGCGACATCCTGATGTGGGACACCCGCCCGGCTTCCATCCCACCGGCGCAGCTCAAGGCGAACCCGGTGTTCGCCGCGATGCCCGCCGCCGCGAACGACCGCTTCGTCGAATGGGACGCCGTCGCCCCGCTCAGCTACGCCAGTTACGCGAAGATCATGAACAAGCTGGCCGACCAGCTGGAGGCCGAGCTCGCCACCCTGTGAACGCGAAGAAGGGGCGGTCCCGCGGGACCGCCCCTTCTTGTTGCCTTCGGCCTGGCTCAGGCGTTCGCGTCCTCGGCGAGGAGGTTGCGGGTGCGAGCCGGGTCCACCGGGATGCCCGGGCCCATGGTCGTGGTGAAGGTGACCTTCTTCAGGTAGCGGCCCTTCGCCGACGACGGCTTGGCGCGCAGGATCTCGTCCAGCGCGGCGGCGTAGTTCTCCACCAGCTTGTCGGTGTCGAACGAAGCCTTGCCGATCACCAGGTGCAGGTTGGCCTGCTTGTCGACGCGGAAGTTGATCTTCCCGCCCTTGATGTCGGCGACGGCCTTGGCGACCGCGGGGGTCACCGTGCCGGTCTTCGGGTTCGGCATCAGGCCACGCGGGCCGAGGATCCGGGCGATGCGCCCGACCTTCGCCATCTGGTCCGGCGTCGCGATCGCGGCGTCGAAGTCGAGCCAGCCACCCTGGATGCGCTCGATCAGTTCGTCGGTGCCGACCGCGTCCGCGCCGGCGGCTTCGGCCTCGGCGGCCTTGTCGCCGGTGGCGAAGACGATGACGCGGGCGGTCTTACCGGTGCCGTGCGGCAGGTTCACGGTGCCGCGGACCATCTGGTCGGCCTTGCGGGGGTCCACGCCGAGGCGCATGGCGACCTCGACGGTGGCGTCCATCTTGGTCTTGGACGTCTCCTTGGCGAGCTTCGCGGCCTCGAGCGGGGCGTACAGCCGCTCGCGGTCGACCAGCTCGGCGGCCTGGCGATAAGCCTTGCTGCGCTTGGTCATGCTTCTGTCCTTAACTAGCGTTTCAGTGGATCAGTTGTGGTCGGAGCCAGCGCCTGGCTCTCCCACGGTGCTTTTTGTCCCGCCTCCGGCGGGACGGCGAAATCGCTGGGAGCTGCTGTCTTCCAGACACCAGCGCGATTTCGCGGGAGCAGCTGAGGTCAGCCTTCGACCGTGATGCCCATGGAGCGGGCGGTGCCGGCGATGATCTTCGCGGCCTGGTCGATGTCGTTGGCGTTGAGGTCGCTCTTCTTGGTCTCGGCGATCTCACGGACCTGGTCCCAGGTGACCTTGGCAACCTTGGTCTTGTGCGGCTCGCCCGAGCCCTTCTCCACGCCCGCGGCCTTCAGCAGCAGCTTCGCGGCCGGCGGCGTCTTCAGCTTGAAGTCGAACGACCGGTCCTCGTACACGGAGATCTCGACCGGCACCACGTTGCCGCGCTGGGACTCAGTCGCCGCGTTGTAGGCCTTGCAGAACTCCATGATGTTGACGCCGTGCTGACCCAGCGCGGGGCCGACCGGCGGAGCCGGGTTCGCGGCCCCCGCCGAGATCTGCAGCTTGATGATCGCTGCAAGCTTCTTCTTCTTGGGTGGCATTGCTTCGTGTCCTTCTCACTATCAAGTCCCCCGCACACCTGCCAGTACGCGGGGACTGCCGGCTCGGTGCCGAGCCGTCAGATCTTGGAGACCTGGTTGAACGACAGCTCGACCGGCGTCTCCCGGCCGAAGATCGACACCAGGACCTTCAGCTTCTGCCCGTCGGCGTTCACTTCGCTGATCGTGGCGGGCAGGGTGGCGAACGGGCCGTCCATCACGGTGACCGACTCGCCGACCTCGAAGTCCACCTCCACGGTACCGCCGCCGAGCGGGGCCTCCACCGCCGCGGTCTCGCCCTTGGCCTTCGCCGGGGCGGCCTTCTCGACCTGCGGGGCGAGGAACTTCAGCACCTCGTCGATGGTCAGCGGCGACGGGCGCGAGGTGGCCCCGACAAAACCGGTGACCCCGGGGGTGTTGCGCACGGCGCTCCAGGAAGCGTCGTTCAGCTCCATCCGGACCAGGATGTAGCCGGGCAGCACCTTGCGCTGCACCTGCTTGCGCTGGCCGTTCTTGATCTCGGTGACCTCTTCGGTCGGCACCTCGATCTGGAAGATGAACTCCTCGACGTCCAGCGTCTGGGTACGGGTCTCGAGATTGGTCTTGACCTTGTTCTCGTAACCCGCGTACGAGTGCACGACGTACCACTCGCCGGGCGCGGCCTTCAGCTCGGCACGCAGCTTGGCGACCGGGTCCTCGTCCTCGTCGGCTTCGGCCGCTTCGGGTTCGTCAGCCGGTTCCGTGGCCGCCGCGTCTTCGGCCGGCTCGTCGGAGCTGTCCGCCTCAACCGGCTCGGTGCGCTCGTCGTCGTTGTCGACGGCCTCGAACACCTGGGCGTCGGAAAGGTCGGTCAGCTCCTGACCGCTGCCTGTGCCGTTGTCGGAGGTCACGTTCCGTCCTCTCAGTTGATCACGTGTCGTACTCGGGGCGTAGCCGTGGCACCGCTGGGTTCAGCGGCGGCCGCCGGCGCGCTCAGTTGCCGAATACGACACCGATGGCCTCGTGGAACACGAGGTCCAGGCCGAAGACCAGGGCCACCATGAAGGCCAGGAAGACCAGCACCACCGCGGTGTAGGTGACCATCTGCTTGCGGGTCGGCCAGATGACCTTCCGCAGCTCGGACCACACCTCGCGGATGAAGCGGGTCAACCGCTTGATCGGAGAGGTCTGCTTCTCCTTGCGATCACGCTTCGGGGTCGGCTTGGCCTTGGCGTCGGACGCCTTGGCGACCGGGCGGGTCTTGTCCCCGTCCTCTTCGGACTTGGCCGCACCTGCCTTGCCGGCTGGCCGGGCGGAGGCGCGACGCTCACGCCGAGCCGCGGCGGTGACCGGACGAGAAGGGCGCTTCGGCTCCTTCTCCTGGTCCTTCTCGCCGTCCTCGCTCACGAACCACTCCTCCGCTTCACCGACTGATACGCAGGGGTGACAGGACTTGAACCTGCAACCTGCGGTTTTGGAGACCGCTGCTCTGCCAATTGAGCTACACCCCTTTGAGCGCAACCGCCGCTCCTGGACGCATTCGACCCTCCCCGCATCCCTGCGGGGACGAGTGTCGGGCGTTCCAAGTTCGGAAGTCTACGGCACGCCTCACCGGCATGTGCAAGCTACCCCTGTCGCGGGGCCGGACCAACTTGTGGCGAAGGGCACCTCTCGTGGAAAACTGGCCCCATGACCACCAGCGGCCGCGTTTCGGCCAGGATCGCCGGCATCAACCCGTCCGCCACGCTCGCCGTGGACGCCAAGGCCAAGGCGCTCAAGGCCGAGGGCAGGCCGGTCATCGGCTTCGGCGCGGGTCAGCCCGACTTCCCCACGCCGGACTACGTGGTCGAGGCGGCGGCCGCGGCCGTGCGGGACCGCGCGAACCACGGGTACACCGCGGCGGCGGGCCTGCCCGAGCTGCGGGAGGCGATCGCGGCGAAGACGCTGCGCGACTCCGGGCTGCGGGTCGAGCCGTCGCAGACGCTGGTGACCAACGGCGGCAAGCAGGCGGTCTACTCGGCGTTCGCCACCCTGCTCGACCCCGGCGACGAGGTGCTGCTGCCCGCGCCGTACTGGACCACCTACCCCGAGTCGATCACCCTGGCCGGTGGTGTTCCGGTGCAGGTCACCGCGGACGAATCGACCGGCTACCTGGTCGGCGTGGAGCAGTTGGAGGCCGCGCGGACGCCGCGGACGAAGGTGCTGCTGTTCAACTCGCCGTCGAACCCGACCGGAGCGGTGTACCCGCGGGAGCAGGTGGAGGCGATCGGCCGCTGGGCGCTGGAGCACGGCATCTGGGTGGTCTCCGACGAGATCTACGAGCACCTGGTCTACGACGGCGCGAAGGCGGAGTCCCTGCCGGTGGTGGTGCCGGAGATGGCCGACCGCACGCTGGTGCTGAACGGGGTGGCGAAGACCTACTCGATGACCGGCTGGCGGGTCGGCTGGATCGTCGGACCGGCGGACGTGATCAAGGCGGCGTCGAGCTACCAGTCGCACCTGTGCGGGAACGTGGCCAACGTTTCGCAGCGGGCGGCGCTGGCCGCGGTGGCCGGGCCGCTGGACGCGGTGGCGCGGATGCGGGAGTCCTTCGACGAGCGGCGCCGGACGATCGTGGCGATGCTGTCGGACATCCCCGGTGTCGACTGCCCGACGCCGGAGGGCGCGTTCTACGCGTACCCGTCGGTGAAGTCGCTGCTCGGCAAGGAGATCCGCGGCGAGCGGCCGGCCGACACGGTGCAGCTGGCGGACCTGCTGCTGCGCGAGGCGGAGGTCGCCGCGGTCCCCGGTGAGGCGTTCGGCACGCCGGGTTACTTCCGGTTCTCGTACGCGCTGGCCAAGGACGACCTGGTCGAGGGCATCAGCCGGGTGGCGCGACTGCTCGCCGAGGCGCGCTGATGCGTCTCGGGATCGGCCTGCCGCACTACGGCGGCCTCGCCGATCCGGTGGGCATCGCCACCTTCGCCGCCCACGCGGAGGAGGTCGGCTACGACTCCCTGTGGGTCGGCGACCGGGTGCTGACCCCGCTCGAACCGAGCGACCGCTACCCGAGCGGCACCCCGGACCGGCCGTACCCGCCCGAGTTCACCAGGTACTTCGACCCGCTGGTCGCCCTGACCGTGGCGGCGACCGCGACCTCGCGGGTCCGGCTGGGCAGCAGCGCGCTGATCGGCACGCTGCACTCGCCGGTCCTGCTGGCGCGGACGCTGACCTCGCTCGACCTGGTCAGCCGGGGACGGCTGGACGTCGGCCTCGGCATCGGCTGGATGCGCTCGGAGTACGCGGCGACCGGGGTGTCGTGGCGGGCGCGGGGCAAGCGGCTCGAGGAACTGGTGGACGCGCTCGTGGCCATCTGGACCGGCGACCCCGTGGCGCACGAAGGCCCGCTGTGGCAGATCCCGCCGTCACGGGTGGACCTGCGCCCGGTGCAGAGCCCGCACCCTCCCCTGCTGCTCGGTGCCCACACCGAAGCCGCGCTGGAGCGCGTCGGCCGCAAGGCGGACGGCTGGCTGCCCGCCGGACGCCCGCTGGACGTGCTGGCCCGCCAGTGGGACGTCGTCCGCGCCGCCGCCGACCGCGCCGGTCGCGACCCCGGCGAGCTGCGCCGCGTCCTGCGGCTGAACCCACGCCCGGGTGTCGAGCTGACCGACGTGGCCACCCAGATCTCCGCCGCGCGCGAGGCGGGTCTCGAGGAGACCTTCGTCGATCTGCACTTCGTCACCCGGACCGCGGCCGAAGCCACCGACCGCGCCGATGAGCTGTTCGCCCTGGTTGCTCGCTGCTGATCACCCCCTTTCCGCGCTTCTCACGCTACCCCGCGGGTCCGGCCGGTTCGGCTTTCGAGCCGGAGTTGTCCACAAGGGAGCCCACCTGTGGACAACTCCCGTGGACAGGCGGGGTTCGAAAGCGGCTGCTGGCCGCCGCGGGCGGAGCCCATGGCAATTGTTCGCTTTGATATAGAACTATCGAGATTGTTCTAGTAGAGTTCGAACTATGTTGGTGCGGGTTGATCCGAAGTCCTCGTTGCCGTTGTTCGAGCAGGTGGCGGCGGCCGTGCGGCGTGCGCTGGCCGAGGGGGAGCTCCAGCGCGGCGAGCAGTTGCCGCCCGCGCGGGAGTTGGCGGCCTCGCTGGAGATCAACATCCACACGGTCCTCCGCGCCTACGCGCTGCTCCGCGACGAGGGCCTCATCGACCTGCGGCGCCGGCGCGGCGCGGTGGTCATCGCCGGCGCGCAGGAGCGCGCCCGGCTGTCGGCGCTGGTGGGCGAGCTGATCACCGAGGCCAAGCGGCTCGGGCTCGACGCCGACGAACTCACCCGGACGATCAAGGAGCGCTACCCGTGAACCGTCTCCGCACCACGCTCGCCACCGCCGGGGTGCCCGGCGCCCTCGCGACGACCCTGGCGCTGCTGTTCGAGAGCTGGCGCGAGCGGCTTCCCGAACCGATCGCCGTGCACTGGCAGAACGGCGTGCCCAGCGGCACCGCCGACGCCGCGGTGTTCGTGCCGATCGTGCTCGCCGTCACGGCGGTGCTGCTGATCGCGTCCAGCCTGCTGTTCACCTGGCGACCGCACCGGCTCGGCATCGGCGTGGCCACCGGCATCGTCTCCCTCCTGCCCGCCGCCGCCCTCGCGGCGCTCGCCGCCAATCTCGACGCCGCCGACTGGCGCCGGGCGGACGACTTCCCGCTGGTGCTCACCGCGCCGGTCGGCGGCGCGCTCGCCGCCGGGCTGCTCGCGGTGCTCATCGCGCCGAAGGGCGGCGTGCCCGCCAGGACCGCGGGGCCGTCCGTCGGCCTGCGGCCGGGCGAACGCGCCACCTGGTCCGGCGGGGCACGCAACCCCCACCTGCCGTGGCTCGCGCTCGCCACCCCGCTCACCCTGCTCGGCGGTGACCTGCCGGGATACGCGTACCCGCTGATCACGGCGGGCGTCGGGCTCGCGCTCTCCGCGGTGTCCCGGCTGCGGGTCCGGGTCGACGACGGCGGTGTCACCATCCGCACGCTGGTCTTCCGCAGGCAGCTGCCGCTCGACCGGATCGCCGGGGCGGACGTGGCCGCGGTCAGCTTCTTCACCGGCCTCGGGCACCGCGTCAACCCGCTCACCGGCGACACCGCCTACAAGGTCCGCGGCGGGGAGGCGCTGCGGATCGACCTGAAGACCGGCCGCAGCGTGTTCGTCACGGTCGACCGGCCGCGGGAAGCCGCCGGACTGCTCAACGACCTACTCGATCGCCGCACCGCGTCACCCGGTACGGGGAGTGCGGCGCGCCCCTGATCGCGTACAAACGATCGTGTGGCGAAGAACGGCGGCAGCGGCTGCCTCCTGTTGGCGGTGGTGCTCGCGGCGGCCGTCGGATTCGGTTACTACAAGACCCAGAACGGCGGCTCCGAGGCACCGCCGGCGCCGCCCGGCTCGGAGATCGGCGGGGGCACCGGGCGCTACGTGGCGCTCGGTGACTCCTACACCTCCTCGCCGAAGACCGGCAAGCAGGCGGGCGAACCCGCCGGGTGCGCGCGCTCGGACAACAACTACCCGCACCTGGTCGCCGCCAAGATCAAGCCGGCCGAGTTCGCCGACGTCAGCTGCAGCGGCGCGGTGACCGGCTCGATCACCGGCTCGCAGAAGACCGGCAACGGCACCAATCCCCCGCAGCTCAACGCGGTCAACGAGGCGACCACCCTGGTCACGCTGGGCATCGGCGGCAACGACGTCGGTTTCATCGGCTTCGCCGCCGACTGCGTCGCCAGCACCCCCAACGCGGCGCCCTGCAAGGAGAAGTTCACCGCGGGCGGCAAGGACCAGCTGGCCGCGAAGATCGACGCCACCGGCGACAAGGTGGCCGAGCTGCTGAAGAAGATCCGCGCCAAGGCACCCAAGGCGCAGCTCGTCGTGGTCGGCTACCCGACCGTGCTGCCCGACGGCGAGGGCTGCTGGCCCGCCCTGCCGGTCGGCGTGCCCGATGTGGCCTACCTCCGCGACGCGCTCGCCGACCTCAACAAGACCCTCTCCGACACCGCCGAGAACAACGACGCCGGCTTCGCCGACACGGCGGGCCCGACCAAGGGCCACGACGTGTGCACGAACCCCGACACGCGCTGGGTGGAGGGCCTGGTGGCCACCTCACCCGCGATCGGCCTGCACCCCAACGCGAAGGGCCAGGAGGCGATGGCCGAGGCCGTGCACAAGGTGGTCAGCTAGGCCGGACCACCGCCTGCGCCTTGCCCAGCACCGACTTGCCGTCGAACTTCGCGGTCACGTCGACGCGGGCGGTGCCGTCCTCGTTCACCTTGGCCACCTTGGCGCTGAACTCGACCAGCGCGCCCTCGGTGTCGTTCGGCACCACGACCGGGCGGGTGAACCGGGTGAAGTACTGGACGAGCCTGCCCGGGTCGCCGAGCCAGTCGGTGATCACCCTGGCACCGAGTGCCATGGTGAGCATGCCGTGCCCGATCACGTCCGGCAGCCCGACCTCCTTGGCGAAGGCCTCGTTCCAGTGGATCGGGTTGAAGTCCAGCGACGCCCCGGCGTAGCGGACCAGCTGCTCCCGCGTCACCCGGACGGACAGCGGCGGCAGTTCCTCACCGGCGGTGAACGCGCTCACGCGGCGGCCTCCCCTCGGACGACCAGCTGGGCGCGCGTGGTGCACACGTGCTGCCCGGCCGCGTCGGTGATCTCCGCGCGCAGGGTGATGAAGTCGTTGCCCGCGCGGGCCATGATCTCGTCGATGTGCACGGTCAGCTCGAGCACGTCCCCGGCGTGCACCGGGCGGCTGTGCCGGAAGTCCTGGTCACCGTGGACCATGCGCGAGTAGTCGAGGCCCAGCTCGGGGTCGCCGACGATGACGTTGATCGCGGCGAGGTTGATCACGGTGAGGAAGGTCGGCGGCGCGATCACGTCGGGGTACCCCGCGGCGCGCGCGGCCGCGGGATCGCGGTAGAGCGGGTTGGCGTCGCCGATCGCGTCGGCGAACTCGGCGATCTTCACCCGGCTGACTTCGTAGGCGCTGCTCGGCGGGTACGACCGGCCGGCGAACGAGGGGTCCAGAGGCACCCGAGCAGGTTACCGGGCACGAGCGGAGCGGGGCACTCCTCACCGTGAGGAAGGCCCCGCTCCTGGGAAAGCACTCAGTTCAGCGACACGCCGTAGGCCGAAAGGGCCTCGGTGACCGGCTGGAAGAACGAGCTGCCGCCGCCCATGCCGGAGGTGATGCCGACGCCGACGCTGCCGGCGAACAGGCAGCCGCCCGAGTCACCGGAGTTGACGCTCGCGCTGGTCTGGATCAGGCCGTCCACCGCGCCCTGCGGGTAGTTCACCGTGACGTCGGTCGCGGTGACCGAGCCGCAGGTGAGGTTGGTGGTGCTGCCGCTCTTGCAGATCTCCTGGCCCTGGGTGGCGTTGCCGGCCGAGGTGATCGCCTGGGTGGAGCCGTTCCACAGGGTCACCGCGCCCGGGGCGTCACCGCTGTTGTTCTGGATCAGGCCGTGGTCGTTGCCGGGGAAGCTGGCCTCGACCGACGGGCCGATGCCGTCCCAGTTGGCCACCGCACCGGTGCAGTGCCCGGCGTCGACGATGTAGTTCTGGCCGCCCTTGTTGGTGTTGAAGCCGGCCGAGCAGCGGGAGCCGCCGCCGGTGATGGCCTCGCCGTTGAGGATGGCCGGGGTCATCTCGCCCGCCACGTGCTGCACGCGGACCTGGTCACCGAGCTTGGCGGCCTCGGCCAGCAGCGCGTCGGCGCCCTGGGCGGCATCGGCGATGGTGACCACGACCTGGTTGGTCTTGTGGTCCTTGCCGATCGAGGTGTGCGCCACCGCGGGCAGGGCTTCGAGCGCGGTCTGCGTGGCTTCGAGCTGGGCGGCCGAGTGCTTGACCACCTTCGCCACCGCACCGGTCGCGGTGACCCGCTCGGCGGCGGCCGCGTCGAGCACGTTGACCACCGGCGTGCCGTCGGCCTCGAAGAAGCCGCCCGCCTGGCGGTCGCCGAGCGCGCCCAGCGCGGTGTTCAGCGTGTTGGCACGGGCTTCCTGGGTGTTCAGCAGCTGCTTCGCCTGTGCTTCGGTGAGGCCCTTCGCGGTGACCGAGGCGATGGCGGCGTCGGCGACCTCGGCCGCGTAGCCGTCGACTCCGGCGGCCGCGGTGGCCGGGGTGAGGAAACCGACCGCCGTGGCTCCGGCCAGCAGCGCGATCGCGGTCTGGGCGATCCGGCGCCGTCCAGGGTTGATCTTCATCCGGCAACTCACTTTCGCAGGGGGACCAACGGAACACCGGCCGTGACCGGCGAAGCACAGTGTGTTTTAGGTCACCCGAAAGTGGTACCAACTTTAGTCGGTAACTTGCCAACCACCATGTAGTAGTTGGTAAATCACCGTTCAAACGCCGAACAGGCCGCCCCCGGTCACGGGGACGGCCTGTTCGTCAGGTCGCGTGCGGGCCGCGCGAGCGCCGAGCGCTCAGCGGGTCTCCTTGTGGGTCCGGTGCGTACCGCAGTTCGGGCAGAACTTCTTCATCTCCAAGCGGTCCGGGTTGTTGCGCCGGTTCTTCTTGGTGATGTAGTTGCGGTGCTTGCACTCTTCGCACGCCAGCGTGATCTTCGGTCGCACGTCGGTCGCAGCCACGGCACTAGCCTCTCTCTACACAGAAAATGACCCCAGCCGCACCCGACAACGCAGGCACCACCCTGGGGGTCCAGGGGGCTCACCCCCTGGCGGGGGTCCGGGGGTTCGACCCCCGGGGCAACGGCGGAGCGAGCAAGGTTCGCGCAGTCCGCGAACAAGGCCCACCCACTCGCGTAGCGGTGGCCGGACTTGAACCGGCGACACAGCGATTATGAGCCGCTTGCTCTGCCAACTGAGCTACACCGCCGCACATGGCCCAAGCCGCGATACGCGCTTACGCATCGCGGCGCAGGTCACCGAGCCCCTTTACGGAATCGAACCGTAGACCTTCTCCTTACCATGGAGACGCTCTGCCGACTGAGCTAAAGGGGCCTGCTCTGTTCTTGCTCGAAAAGACTACCAAGGCCCTCGCGGCCCCCTGTCAGGGGGGTCCCTTTCGGGAAAACCTCAGGTCAGCAGGGTCAGCACGGTCTCGGTGTGCCGTCCGGGCGACCGGGCCGTGCGGGCCAGCAGCCAGGCCTCCAGCCGGTCCTCGGCGAGCGGGCGCGAGATCAGGTAGCCCTGCGCCACGTCGCAGCCCATCGCCTCCAGCTGGTCGCGGGCCACGTCGTCCTCGACGCCCTCGGCGACCACCGTCAGGCCGAGCGAGTGCCCCAGCTCGACGATCGAGCGGACCACCGCGAGGTCGCCGAGGTCGGTGCCCATGCCGAGGACGAAGCTCTTGTCGATCTTGACCTGGTCCACCGGCAGCTGCCGCAGGTAGGCCAGCGACGAGTAGCCGGTGCCGAAGTCGTCCACCGCCAGCACGATGCCCAGCGAGTGCAGCTCGCGCAGGATCGGCAGCGCCTTCTGCGGGTCGGACATCACGCCGGACTCGGTCAGCTCGAAGGTGAGCAGCTCGGGCGGCACATCGAAGCGCTCCAGCGCCTTGACCACCTTGCGCGGGAACTCCTCGTCGGCCAGGTTGCGCACGGACAGGTTGACCGCGGCGGAGATCCGCAGGCCCTCGTCCAGCCACTTGCGCACCCGCCGCAGCGACTGCTCCAGCACGAACTCGGTGAGCACGCCGATCAGGCCGGCCGCCTCGACCGCGGGCACGAACTCGTCCGGGTCGAGCTTGCCGAACTCCGGGTGCACCCAGCGGACCAGCGCCTCCACGCCCTGCACGTGCCGGTTCGGCAGCGTCACCTTGGGCTGGTAGTGCACGCTGACCTGGCCGTCCTCCACGGACTGGCGGAACTGGGTGACCATCTGGAACCGGCGCATGAAGATCTGGCCCATGCTCGGCACGTAACCGCGGACCTCTTCGCCGCCGCGGGTGGCCCGCACCGCCACGTCGGCGCGCTGGAGCAGGGCGTCCACGTCGACCGCGTCGGCGCTCTCCTCCTCCGGCGTCGGCGAGGCGTAACCGACCTTGGCGTTGGCCTCGACGGTCAGCCGGTCGACGGGGTAGGGCGCGGACAGTTCGGCCCGCAGGCGGTCGGCGATCTCGTGCGCCTGCTCCGGCGTGCGCTCGACGATCAGCGCGGCGAACGAGGCGCCTTCGAGGCGGGCCAGCGGCACGTCGCTGCCGAGGGTGTCGCGGATGCGGCGACCGGCGGCGATGACCATCCGGTCGGCCCAGGCGTACCCGAGCGCGTCGCTGACCGTGGAGAAGACGTCCAGCTCGATCCGGAGCACCACCGCGCCGAGGCGTTCGCGCAGCGGCTCGCGGGCCACCTGGCGGAAGCCCGGCCGGTTGAGCAGGCCGGTCAGCGGGTCGTGGTAGGCGTCGTGGCGCAGGGTGGCCAGCAGGCGGCGGTTGTCCAGCGCGGTGGCCAGGTGGCTGGCCATGGTGCCGAGCAGCTGCACGTCGGACTTGCCGAACCCGCGCCAGCGGGACAGCCGGTCGTGGGCCTCGATGATGCCGAGCAACTGGTTGGCGCTGCGCAGCGGCACCACGAGCGCCTCCTGCGCGCCCCGGTCCAGCAGCGCGCCGCGCACCTCGGGATTGGCTTCGGTGAGCCGGAAGTGGCGGACGTGCGCGCCGGGCAGGCGGACCAGCGGGTCGTCGGCGGTGGTGTCCTCGGCGGGCAGCGGGTCGCCGGAGACGACCGCGCGCATCGCGTCGGTGGGTTCGAGCCGCAGCCGCAGCACCACGCGACCGGCGGCGAGCTGGTCCTTGATGCGTTCGGCGATCGCGCCCCATTCGACGACGTCGACGCCGCGGCCGAAGTCGTCGGCGCGGCTGGCCGGGCGGGCGGCGGCCTGCTGACCCGACCGCGCGACCATCAGGCTGACGTCGGACAACGCTTCCATGTCCCGCTGTTCGCGCAGCAGGTCCGAGTAGGCCCAGTACAACGCGGTGAGGCCGAGGAACACCGCGAGCACCAGCGGCCACGCCTGCGGCACGTGGAAGATGACCAGGTAGCCGGACAGGCCGACCGAGGCGTTGACGAAGCCGACGACCAGGATCCGGCCGGTCAGCCGCAGCGCGGTGCTGATCCGCATCCGGCGGCGCAGCACGCGGACGGCGGCGAGCGCGAGCAGGGTGCTGACCAGCGGCGCGGTGAGCGTGCCTGCCAGCGCGGCCACCCACGGCATGCCGTCCTCGCCGACGGCGACCTTGACCAGCCCGGCGACCGCGAAGGCGCCGGTGATCTCCAGCAGGAAGGCGCCGGCGTTGTAGAGCACGCGACCGCGTACCTTGCGAGCCAGCAGGGTGCCGACGCCGGCGATCAGGTGCGCCACCAGCACCACTTCGAACGGGGCGATGAAGAAGCCGATGACCAGCGGGATCTCGGTGAAGGAGATGGTCCAGGAGATGCCGCTGCGGACGTCGACGTTGATGCCGAGCTGCTCGGCGAGCAGGAAGGCCAGCGCGAGGACCGGGGTGATCCACCAGAGCATCGCCGAGCCCTCGAACGGCAGCCACCAGCTGACCACCGCCGCGGTGACCAGGCCGACGGTGAGCACCGTCGCGGTGTAGACCCGGAACCGCCGTTCGTCGACCGCCGCCTCGTCCGTCGCTGCCGAGGGCACCGGGCCGGCGGTAGCGGTTCTGCCACCTGAGTCCGGCATGCAACCTCCTTACGGCCTGATCGCGAACGAGGAGTCACTGTACCCCGGAGGGGGTATTCCAGCCTCGTTCCGACCATTATGGGATCAGCTAAGGGTTAACTCCTAGCCAACCGCGTGGGCCGGGGGGAACCACCGGGGTGAAACGCGAGTGGTATTCGGGTCCCACCGAGCGGTAGGCCGGGTTACCCCGGCAGCCTCCCGGGGACTTGAATGTGTGATGTGGACCTCACTGATTTTGCTGCCATCGCCACCGAGCACGCCACCCGGCTCAAGGCCGTCGACCCGTTGATCCCCGCGCCGGGGGACCTGCCGGAGAACACCGACGACGTGCTGACCGCCGAAGCCCGCGACTCCGCCGGGCTCGGCTTGTTGTCCTGCGAGAAGATCGCCGCCGACGCCCCGGGGGCGCAGTGGCGCGCGCTGGTCGAGCACCGGCTGGACCTGCGGCTGGCCGGTCCCGACCCGGGTACCGCGCTCGGCCTGCTGCTGGAGAAGTGGCTGGCCCGCCTGGCCGACTCCGGCACCACGCCCGGGGACTGGGAGACCGCGGCGGTGGTGATCCGCCCCAGCCGCGACTCGACCGGCGCCGGTGAACTGCTGCGGCACGGCTTCGCGCCGGTGCGCGTGGTGGCCCTGCGCCCGGCGGAACGGCACGGTCGCGGGCCGCGGCGGACGCCGGGCGTGGCCGTGCGCACGGCCACCCGCGGCGACGTCGCGAACGTCGTCGAACTGCTGCTGGAACTCCAGCACTACGACGCCCAGTTCGGGGTGGCGACGGTGCGCCAGAGCACCGAGCGCGCGCTGACCGCCGAAGTGGAGGAGGTGCTCGCGCGGGACGAACCGCCGTTGTGGATCGCCGAGGTGTACGGCAAGGCGCTCGGCGTGGCCAGGGTGCAGCTGCCGCCGGCCTCGGACTGGTCGAAGATCTACGTCGACCAGACCGGTGGCCCGAAGATCGGCTACCTGACTTCGCTGAACGTGGCCGAGCAGGCCCGCGGCACCGGGGTCGGCACGGCGCTGGCCGAGCACGCGCACCAGGTGTTCGACACCGAGGGCGTGGACCTGGCGCTGCTGCACCACGCGCTGGCGAACCCGCGGTCGACGCCGTTCTGGTACGCCCAGGGTTACCGGCCGCTGTGGACCTACTGGTACCGGCGACCGGCGGTGCGCTAGAACTGTTGAACACAGTTCGCCGCACCCCCCGGAGCCCGCGTTGACCCATCGTCCCGATTCCGCGCCCGAAGCCCCGGCCGGGGTGGACACCGAGAAGCCGTCGTCGGCCCGGGTCTACGACTTCTACCTCGGCGGCACGCAGAACTGGGCGGTGGACCGGGAGTTCGGCAGGCGGATCGAAGAGCAGTGGCCGCACGTGAAGCCGGGCGCGAAGCACAACCGCGAGTTCATGAACCGCGCGGTGCGGGCCGCGCTGGACGCGGGCATCCGGCAGTTCCTCGACCTCGGTTCCGGGGTGCCGACCGCGGGCAACGTGCACGAGGTGGTCCGCGGGGAACTGGGTGAGCGGGAGCGGGCGACGGTGGTCTACGTGGACTACGAGGCGGTGGCCACCGCGCACGCCACGCTCATCCTGGAACGGCAGGGCGCCACCGGCTGGGCCGGGCACGTGCAGGAGGACCTGCGGCACCCGAAGGCGATCTTCGACCACCCGACCACGCGGCGGCTGATCGACTTCGACCAGCCGGTCTGCCTGCTGATGATGGCCGTGCTGCACTTCGTCGGCCCCGACGACGACCCGGACGGGCTGGTGCGCACCTACCGCGACAAGCTGGCGCCGGGCAGCTGGCTGGCGCTGTCGCAGATGTCGGTCGGCGGCACCACCGGCGAGGAAGCCGAGGGCGTGCGGAACTTCGCCGCGCAGTACCGGAACACGCAGAACCCGGTCTGGCTGCGCGACCGCGAGGAGATCGAGCGCTGGATCGGCGGCTGGACGCTGCTGGAACCGGGTGTCACGCACCTGCCGGACTGGCGCCCCGACCGCGAGCTGACCGCCCGCGAGGCGAAGGCACGGCCGTTCGCCTGGTGCTTCGTCGCCGAGAAGCCGTAACCGGTTTTATTCCCGGACGGCGCTCGCTACGGGCGAACAACCAGCGGAAACAAACCCGGGCTCCGGAAAGTTGAGCAGAGCAGACTCAACAACGAAGGAGCATTCGATGACCGACACCCGGCTCCTGCCCGTACTCCCCCTCGACTCCGACGTGGTGCTGCCCGGCATGGTCGTGCCGTTCGACCTGACCGAAGCCGAAACGCGTGCCGCGGTGGAGTCCGCGCAGGCCAAGCCCCAGGGCCCGACCGTGCCCGGCATCCGGACCACCCCCAAGGCGGAGGTGCTGATCGTGCCGCGCGTGGACGGCGAGTACGCCGAGATGGGCACGGTCGCCACCGTCGAGCGCATCGGGCGCGTGCCCGGCGGCAAGGCCGTCGTGGTGCTGCGCGGGGTCCGGCGGGCCCACGTGGGCACCACCGGCGACGGCCCCGGTGCCGCCCGGTGGGTGCACGCCGAAACCGCCGCCGAACTGCCCGTCGACGAGCAGACCCGGCAGCTCGCCGGTGAGTACAAGGCCGTGGTGCTGTCCGTGCTCCAGCAGCGCGGGGTCTGGCAGATGCTGGACGCGGTGCAGGAGCTGGAGGACCCGTCGGCGCTGGCGGACCTCGCGGGCAACGCGCCCTACCTGGGCACCGAGCAGAAGCTCGAGCTGCTGCGCACGCTGGACGTCGCCGCCCGCCTGGAGAAGGCGCTGGAGTGGACCCGCGAGCACCTGGCCGAGCTGGAGGTGACCGACACGATCCGCAAGGACGTGGCCGAGGGCATGGAGAAGCAGCAGAAGGAGTTCCTGCTGCGCCGCCAGCTCGAAGCGATCCGCAAGGAACTCGGTGAGCTGGACGGCAGCGGCGAGGACGACGACTACCGCTCCCGCGTGGAGTCGGCCGAGCTGCCCGAGCACGTGCGCAAGGCCGCGCTGGCCGAGGTGGACAAGCTGGAGCGCACCTCCGACCAGTCGCCGGAGGGCGGCTGGATCCGCACCTGGCTGGACACGGTGCTGGAGATGCCGTGGAACACCACCACCGAGGACGCCTACGACATCGCGGGCGCCCGGCAGATCCTGGACACCGACCACGCGGGCCTGGACGACGTGAAGGAACGCATCATCGAGTACCTGGCCGTGCGCAAGCGCCGGGTCGACGCGGGTGCGGTCGTGGGTGGGCGGCGGTCGGGTGCCGTGCTGGCGCTCGCCGGTCCTCCCGGGGTCGGCAAGACCTCGCTGGGTGAGTCGATCGCGAAGGCGATGGGCCGCAAGTTCGTCCGGGTGGCGCTCGGCGGCATCCGCGACGAGGCCGAGATCCGCGGGCACCGGCGCACCTACGTCGGCGCGCTGCCCGGCCGCGTGGTGCGGGCGATCAAGGAAGCCGGTTCGATGAACCCGGTGGTGCTGCTCGACGAGATCGACAAGGTGGGCGCCGACTACCGCGGCGACCCGACCGCGGCGCTGCTGGAGGTGCTCGACCCCGAGCAGAACCACACCTTCCGCGACCACTACCTCGAGGTCGAGCTGGACCTGTCGGACGTGGTGTTCCTGGCCACGGCCAACGCGCTGGAGACCATTCCCGGCCCGCTGCTGGACCGGATGGAGCTGGTCACCCTCGACGGCTACACCGAGCACGAGAAGGTCACCATCGGCCGCGACCACCTGCTGCCGCGGGAGCTGGAGCGGGCCGGGCTGGCCGCGGGCGACGTGACGCTGACCGACGCGGCGCTCAGCCGGATCGCGGCGGAGTACACCCGGGAGGCAGGCGTGCGCGCGGCCAACCGGACCATCGCGAAGGTGCTGCGCAAGATCACCACGAAGGTGGCGCTGGACGAGGTCGAGCTGCCGGTCACGGTGGACGCCGCCGACCTGGAGACCTACCTCGGGCGGCCGCGGCACCTGCCGGAGTCGTCCCTGCCCGCCTCCACCCAGCGGACCTCGATCCCCGGCGTGGCGACCGGGCTGGCGGTGACCGGGGCCGGCGGTGACGTGCTCTACGTGGAGGCGTCGCTGTCGGACAAGGAGACCGGCGGCACCGGGCTGTCCCTGACCGGGCAGCTGGGCGAGGTGATGAAGGAGTCGGCCCAGATCGCGCTGTCCTACCTGCGTTCCCGCGGGGCCGAGCTGGAGCTGCCGGTCGGTGACCTGGCCGAACGCGGTATCCACATCCACGTGCCCGCCGGCGCGGTGCCGAAGGACGGGCCGTCGGCCGGGGTCACCATGACCACCGCGCTGGCCTCCCTGCTCTCCGGCCGGGTGGTGCGGGCCGACGTGGCGATGACCGGTGAGGTGTCGCTGACCGGTCGGGTGCTGCCGATCGGCGGGGTGAAGCAGAAGCTGCTCGCCGCGCACCGGGCCGGGATGAAGACGGTGGTCATCCCGCAGCGCAACGAGCCGGACCTGGACGACGTGCCCGCCGAGGTGCTGGCCGAGCTGGACGTGCACCCGGTGGCTTCGGTGCGGGAGGTGCTGGAGCTGGCGCTGGCCCCGGCGGCGGCGCCGGTCACGCAGGCGGCTTGAGCCGACGAGGTGCGGGGGCGGACCGGCCCCCGCACCTCACCTGCGTTCCTCGTCCGAGCGGAGGTCGCCGACGAAGCGGCCGCGGCCACCGGTCATCTCGGGGACCGAGAGCATGCGGGTGGGACTGTCCTCCTCGTCCGGCTCGCCGGTCTCCTCCTCGTCGTCGTCCTTGCCCCGGTTCTTCAGCCGCTTCACCACGAAGACCACCACGGCCAGCACCACCAGGCCGATGACCACCTTCTGGAAGATGCCCGCGTACTCCTCCATGACGTGCCAGTTGGCCCCGAGGAGGTAGCCGGCCACCACGAAGATGGTGTTCCAGAGCAGGCTGCCGAGCGTGGTCAGCGACAGGAACTTCCACAACGGCATCTTCTCGATCCCGGCTGGCAGCGAGATCATGCTGCGGAACAGCGGGACCATCCGGCCGAAGAAGACCGCCTTGGTGCCGTGCTTGGCGAACCACTGCTCGGTCTTGTCGAAGTCCGAGCCCTTGACCAGCGGGACCTTGCAGATCAGCGCGCGGCAGCGGTCCCGGCCGAGCAGGGCGCCGAGGTAGTAGACGACCACCGCGCCGACCACCGAGCCGAGCGTGGTCCAGATCAGTGCCTCGGCCAGGCTGAACGTGCCCTGGCTGGCGGAGAACCCGGCCAGCGGCAGGACCAGTTCGCTGGGGATGGGCGGGAAGAGGTTGTCGAGGCCGACGATCACGGCCGCGCCCACCCCTCCGAGCGTGTCCATCAGACTCACCGCCCATCCGGCGAGCCCTCCCATCTCCGGGGCTTGCTGGGCGAGTTGCGTGATCATCGGCGGCCTTTCATGGTCGTCTGCACCTGCCAACGAAGCTACGGACGCCTCGAGTTCCGGGCACTGCGGTGAGTCCTCCCATATCCTCCCGGGTACCCCAGGCCGAACCTGCGGGAAACCGCAGTCCGCGGCCCATCGCAGCCGGTTAGCCTCGGCGGGTGGGAACAAGCTGGGTGCGCGCCGCCGGGCTCGGCACCGCCGGGCTGGCGATCGGTTCGGTCACCGGACTGGTCGAACTGGTCTTCGTGGTGCTCGGAACTGTGACACTGGCCTTCCCCCTGGCGCACCAGGGGGTGTTCGCCGGTGCCAAGAGGCTGGCCGAGTTCGAGCGGCGCCGCATCGCCAAGTACCTCGGCGCCGAGAACGGCGCCGACTACTCCGGTGTCCGCGCGCTGCAGTACCTGGCCCTGCGCTGCGTCGCCGGACTGCTCGGGTTCGGCGTCCTGCTGCTGATCGCCTACGGCGGGGTGTCGGCCGCGTTGATGCTCGCGCAGATCTTCCGCGGCGAGCCGGTCGGCGGCGGCACGGAGCCGTCGAGCTGGTACGACTCGATCACCATCGTGCTGTTCGGGTTGCTGCTGGCCTTCATCGCCGTGCAGGGGCTGATCGGCGTGGCGAAGCTGGACCGGCTGCTGGCGAGCCGGTTCTTCGGCCTGAGCCGGAGCGAGGTGATGCTGCGCCGCCTGCAACAGCTGGCCAGCAGCCGGGCCGGGGTGGTCGAGGCGGTCAACGACGAACGCCGCCGCATCGAGCGCGACCTGCACGACGGGGTGCAGCAGCGGCTGGTCGCGCTGGGCATGCTGCTCGGCCGCGCCCGGCGCGCGGCCGAACCCGAGCGCGCCGCGGAACTCGTGCGCCAGGCACACGAGGAATCCCAGCAGGCCCTGCGTGACCTGCGTGAAGTGACCTGGCGGGTGTACCCGATCGCGCTCGACCGAGGCGGGCTGCACCCGGCGCTGGAGTCCGTGGCGGAGAACGCCGGGGTGCCGGTCCACCTCGACTTCCGGCTCGCCTGGCGGCCGTCGCTGGCGGTGGAGACGGTGGCGTACTTCGTCATCTCCGAAGCGGTGACGAACGCGATGAAGCACGCGTCGGCCACCCGGATCGACGTGTCGGTCTTCCCGGCGTCGTCGGTGATCGTCGTGCGGATCACCGACGACGGGTGTGGTGGGGCGCTGATGGGCAGCGGCCTGTTCGGGCTGTCGCGCCGGGTCGCCGCCGCCGACGGGAAGTTCACCGTGGACAGTCCGGTCGGCGGGCCGACCACGATCACCGCGGAGTTGCCGTGCGGGTAGTGCTCGCCGAAGACAGCACCCTGTTGCGGGAGGGGCTGGTCCGGTTGCTCGCCGAGGAGGGGCACGAGGTGCTGGCCGCGGTCGGTGACGGTGACGCGCTGCTGTCCGCCACCGCCGCGCACCGCCCCGACGTGATCGTCACCGACGTCCGGATGCCACCGTCGCACACCGACGAGGGCCTGCGGGCGGCACTCGAAATCCGTGCGCGGTTCCCCGAGGTGGGCGTGCTGGTGCTGTCCCAGTACGTGGAGAAGCGGTACGCCACCGAGCTGGTCACCGACGACGGCGGCAAGGTCGGTTACCTGCTCAAGGACCGGGTGGCGCAGGTAGGCGAGTTCCTGGACGCGCTGGAGCGCGTCGGCTCCGGTGGCGCCGCCTTCGACCCGGAGGTGGTGCGGCGGCTGCTCGCCAGGACCACCCACAGCGATCCGCTCGCCAAGCTGACCGCGCGTGAGCGCCAGGTGCTGGACCTGATGGCGCAGGGGCACACCAACGCCGGGATCGCCGGGCAGCTCTACGTTTCCCTGAGCGCGGTGGAAAAGCACGTCAACTCGATCTTCGACCGGCTGGACCTCTCGCACACCAGCGGGTACAGCCGCCGGGTGCTCGCGGTGCTGCGTTACCTCGGCTCCTGAGCGGCCCGCCACCGCGCGTCGGTGCGGCCGAGTTCGGTCGCCGGTTCGTCGCCGTGCAGCCATTCCCTGGCGATGCGGTGCCAGTTGCCCCTGGCGCGCAACCGGCCGAGCAGGCCGAAGGTGTACAACTCCGCCCGCCTGGCGAAGAGGTGCTCCGGCGGCAGGTACTGCCAGCGCATCTTCCGGTAGTGCGGGGACCGCGGGTCGATCGAGCTGATCATCGCCTCGGCAGCCAGTTCCGGGGTCGCCTCGATCTCGGCGTCGGCGAGGTACCAGCCGACGGCGTCCTCGATGTAGGCGAGCACCTCGTCCGGTTCGATCCGGCCGGGCTCGCCGAGGATCCCGGCCGCGGCCATGCGCTCGTGCACCTGCTCGGCGTCGCCGTCGGCGGCGGCCCGCAGCACCGCCCGTTCGAGATCGATGCTCTCCCGGCTCATCCGCTTGAACAGTCCGAAGTCGAGGAACGCCACCCGGCCGTCGGGGCGCAGCAACACGTTGCCGGGGTGCGGGTCGCCGGGGAAGTCGCCGGTGTGGAACAACGCACCGCAGTAGAAGCGGTAGACGATCTCGCCGACCCGGTCGCGCACCGGCCGCGGTTGCGCGGCGATGCCGTCGAAGTCGATGCCGTCGACGAATTCGGTGACCAGCACGTGCCGCCCGCACAGTTCGGCCACGCTGTCCGGGATGTGGATGAACGGGTGCCCGGCGAACTCCACCGCGAGCTGGTGCTGGGTCTGCGCCTCCAGCCGGTAGTCCAGTTCCTCCTCGACGCGCAGCCGGATCTCCTTGGCCAGCGAGTCCAGTTCCAGGCCGGGGAAGACGTTCGGCGCGAGCCGGAGGAACAGCGCCAGGTTCTTCAGGTCGGCGCGCACCGCGGTGGCGATGCCCGGGTACTGCACCTTCACCGCGACCGCGCGCCCGTCGTGCAGGCGGGCCCGGTAGACCTGCCCGATCGAGGCCGCGGCCACCGGATTCCGGTCGAATTCGGCGAACACCTCGGCGATCGGCGCACCCAAATCGGCCTCCACCGCGTTCCGCATTCCGGAGAACGGCACCGCCGGGGCCCGCGCCAGCAGTACCGCGAGTTTGCGGCGGAATTCTTCGCGCGCGGTGTCGGGCACGAGATCGAGATCGAGCACGGAAAGCAGCTGCCCCAGCTTCATCGCCGCGCCCTTCATTCCGCCGAGCACGGAAACGAGCTGATCAGCGGCGGCGAGCGCGCGGCGGTCCAGCAGGAACTGCTTGCGCTCACTCGAACGGCCCAGCCCGGCCACCCTGGTGCCCGCCTGGCGCAGCGCCTGCCCGGCGGCCAGCCTGCCCAACGCCGTCGCCCGCACCAGCCGGGATCTCGGCGGCGCCTTGCTCATCCAGCCTCCTCGCCGCAACCCACCATTTTCTCGCAACCGCTGACCGAAATCCACCGATTTCGCCTTCGACGAAAGGGCGCTGATCAGAATACGGCGCCCGCGCTCCGTACAACCCGGGGTGGCGGTGGGTAATCGCCTGCACTAATGCAGAGCTGAGCCGTCCACGGAAGTTCAGGTCCCGTAAGCTGAGCGAGATGGAATCCGCGTCCACGTCTTCGCCGGCGACGCCCCGCGCGCGCCGGGGCAGGCCGCCGGAGAAGGGGCTGGCCGAGCGCCGGCGCCGGCAGATCGTCGATTCCGCCTGCGTCGTGTTCACCGAACGCGGCTACGAGGCGGCCAACATCTCCGAGGTGGCCAAGCACGCCAAGGTCGGCCAGGGCACCGTCTACCGCTACTTCGAGAGCAAGCGTGAACTGCTCGACCACGTGCTGGACCACTGCGTGGAGCGCCTGGTCACCACCGTGCGCGCCGCGGCGACGCGCGTCGAACCGCGTGACGCCGAGGAGTTCACCGCGCAGCTGCGCACCATCGCGCAGCGGTTGTTCTCGCTCATCGACGAGGAACCGGACCTGCTGAAACTGGTGCTGGTGGAGGCCGCGGCGATCGACGCGGAGCTCAAGGCGCGGCTGCTCGGCCTGGAGGCCACGCTGTCCGCGTTGATGGCGTCCCATCTGGAGGTCGGCGTGCGCGCGGGCTGGCTGCGCCACAACCTCGACACCGCGGCGGTGGCGCACGGGTTGAACGCGCTGGTCGTGCCGGGCTTCCTGCTGGCGCTGCGCGGGGAAGCGACCGAAGAGAAACGCGGGCGGTACATCGACACCCTGGTCGGGTTCGCCGTCCACGGGGTGAGCAAGTGACAGGAGCGCCCGTGCGCAACCGTACGGCAGAGCGGCGGGTCCAGCTGGTTCGCGCCGCGCACCACGTCTTCTCGTCACGGGGTTACCGCAACACCGGCGTTTCCGACATCGTCAAGCAAGCCGGGGTCAGCCACGGCACCTTCTACAACTACTTCGACAACAAGCGCCACATCCTCGACGACGTGCTCGACACCGGGGTCGACTTCATCCTCAACGAGGTCGTCGGCACCGACGAACCCGACGACGCGGCCAGCGCCGAGGAGCTGGCCACCCAGTTCCGCACCATTCTCACCAGGGTGTTCGACCTGGTCGAGCGCGAACCGGACCTGGTGCAGTTCATCCTGCTCGACGCCCCGGCCATCGACGACGAGTCGCTGCAACGCCTGCTCCGGCTGGTCCGCACCTTCGGCGCCACCGCGTCGGCGTTCCTGGCGAACGGGGTGCGCCGCGGCTTCCTGCAGTCCGAGCTGGACACCGAGATCGCCGGCGAGGGCCTGCTCTCGTTGATCATCTCGGCCATTCTCACCGGGGTGCGCGGTGGCCTGAGTCCCGCCGACCGGGAGCGCACGATCGACGCCTTCGTCACCTTCGCGATGCACGGCGTCCGCTAGTTCCGTTCAGCACGCACGATTTCCCGGCCTCCGTAACCGAGCACGCCGACCGAGCGCACCCCGTTCACCGGCACCAGCACGGCACCGGTGAACCGGGTCGACCGCTCCGAAGCCGCCCAGCTGCCCGCCTCGTGCTCGATGCCCGCAGTGTCGGTCACCACCAGCCGGCAGCGCTCGCCCCAGCTGATCCCGGCGACCTCCACGTCCAGCCGCGTCCACCCGGTGGCGGGCAGCAGCCGCGTCCGCAGGTGCACGCCGTCGGCGGAGACCGCCGTCCAGCTCGGCTCCGGCTGCCCCAGGACCACCCCGCCGGCGAGGGCCGCACCGGCCAGCACGACGACGGCGGCCAGTCCGGCGACGCAGCGCCTGCGGTGGTCCCGGCGGCGCTCGGCGCGCACCCTGGCGATGGTGCCGCGCAGCACGCGATCCACCGGTGGACAGGAAAAAGCCTGGCCACTCCGGGAATGGCCAGGCTTTCTCCGCGGTGGTTCAGTAGCCATTTCCGGCGCTGTCCGAGGCGGACCCGGCGGGCTCGGGGGCCTTCTTCTGCTCGGCCACGAACGGTGCTTCGGACTTGCAGCCCTCCGGCATCATCGCGTACCAGGTGCCGCCGACGCCGTGCCCGTTCGCCTGCCCGGCGGCGGTGTCCTTGGCGTAGGTGTAGACCGGCCAGCCGCCGACGGTGACCTGCTCGGTGCCGTCGTCGCGCTTCACCGTGCCGACCAGCTGGGCGTCCACTCCGGACAGTTCCGGGGTGCCGTTGGCCAGCAGCGGCGGCCAGGCGGTGGCGCAGTCTTCGTTGCAGACCGACTTCGGCGGCTTCTTGCTGTCCTTGCCGAACAGGTACAGCGTGCGCCCGTTCTGCTCGGTGAGCACCCGGCCCACGCCGTCGACCTCGGCCGCGGTCAGCTGCACCGCGGCGGCCTGCTGTTGCTGTTCCGCGGTCTTGACCGCCTTGCCGCCCTGCGGGTTCACCGCGTACCAGGTGCCGCCGACGGCCTGGCCCTTGACCTCGCCCGCGGCGGTGTCCTTGGCGTAGGTGTAGACCGGCCAGCCCTTGACGGTGACCTGCCTGGTGCCGTCGGTCCTGGTCACCTCGCCGATCACCGAAGCGTCCACTCCGGACAGTTCGGGAGCGCCGTCGCCGGCCAGCAGCGGTGGCCACGCCTTGGCGCAGTCGCCGTCGCAGTTGGACTTCGCGGGGTTCGCGGTGTCCTTGTCGAACCGGTAGAGCGTTTTGCCGCCCTGTTCGGTGAGCACCTGGCCGAGGCCGTCGATCTCGGTGGCGGCCAGCTTGACCGAGGGCGCGGCCTGCTGCGCCGCCGGGGCGACCACGGCTGCCTGCTCGTCGGCCACCGGCGCCGCCGCCCCGCCCGGTGCGGCTCCCTGACCGCAGGCCCCGAGCACCGCCAGCCCGAGTGCCGCAGCCGTGGCCGAGAGAACGATTCGCTTGCGTGCCATGGGACTCGCTCCTTCGCGTCGTCGGAAGGTCCCGCCCGATCCGCGGCGACCGACACCCGGGAACACGGGAGCGGGCGGCGCCCGGTTCGAACTTTTCCCAAGATCTTTTGGCGGGCCGGGTTGGCAGCGGGTCACCAGAACGGGGGCGAGCTGCTCCGGGAGATTCGGCACCGCGCGGACCGCTTATGACCTGGGTCACATGGCTCAACCTGGCGGGCGAAGTCCCCTGTCCGTACCGCTACGGATCTACGCGGAGCACCCCGACGGGCCCCGCGACCGGGGGAGCGTGGCCACGCATTGGCCAGTCACGCCCCCGAACGCCCGGACGAAACGAGAACGCCCCGCTGACCTGTTTTCGCAGGTCAGCGGGGCGTTTCCGCTGGTGTGGCAGGTGAGGGATTCGAACCCCCGAAGGCGAAGCCGTCTGATTTACAGTCAGATCCCTTTGGCCGCTCGGGCAACCTGCCGTAGCCGGGTGGACCGGCCGAGGAAGAGAATACAGGCCGACGTGGCGGGGTCGGCACCCGGTCTCCTCAAGCTAGGCTGGACCGACCGACTAGTGCGATGACGAGGTGTGAGAACCAGTGGCGGATCCCTCTTTCGACGTGGTGAGCAAGGTCGACCGGCAGGAGGTGGACAACGCGCTCAACCAGGCGAGCAAGGAGCTCGCCACCCGCTTCGACTTCCGCGGGGTGAACGCGAAGGTGGCCTGGGCGGGCGAGGAAGCGATCGCGATCGAGGCGGAGACCGAGGAGCGGGCGCTCGCGGCGGTCGAGGTGTTCAAGGAGAAGCTGATCAAGCGCGGCATCTCGCTCAAGGCGTTCGAGGCCGACGAGCCGGCGATCTCCGGCAAGATCTACAAGGTCAACGGCCGCATCCTGCAGGGCATCGCCTCCGACAAGGCGAAGCAGATCGCCAAGTTCATCCGCGACGAGGGGCCCAAGGGCGTCCAGGCCCAGATCCAGGGCGACCAGCTGCGGGTGTCCGGCAAGAAGAAGGACCACCTGCAGGACGTCATCGCGGCGCTGAAGAACAAGGACTTCGAGATCGCGCTGCAGTTCACCAACTACCGGTGATCCGCGAGCGGCGGCCCGAGGACCTGCCGGAGGCGGCAGCGGCGCTCGTCGCGGTCTACGAGCGCGACGGGTACCCGGTCGAAGGGGTGGCCGACCCGGTGGCCTGGTTGCGGCCGCCCGGGTTGGTGCGGGCGTGGGTCGCCGAGGTGGGCGGGCGGGTGGTGGGGCACGTGGCCCTGGTCGCCCCGGGGAAGCTCGTGCGGTTGTTCGTGCACCCCGACGCCCGCGGGCGGTCGGCCGGCGAGCGGCTGGTGCGGACCGTCATGGCCCACGAACAGCGCCTGGTGCTCGACGTGCTGGCCAAGGACGTCGCCGCGATCCGGCTGTATGAGCGGCTCGGGTGGCGCAGGGTCGCCGACACGGGCCACGGGTCGTACGCCTACGAGGCGCCCGCCTTCCACGTGCGGCCCGCGCTGCCCGGTGAGCTGGCGGAGGTGGGCCGGCTGCGGGTCGACGCCTATGCGGCTCAGCACCTCCTGGACGCCAATCCGGCGTACGCCGGCACGTTGCGCGCGCTGGGCGCCGGCGGTGAGGTGTTCGTCGCGGTGGAGGGGGACGAGCTGCTCGGGACGGTGATGCTGGCGCGCTGGGGACCCGGGAGCGAAGTCGCCCGTGGGGCGGATGAGGCCGAGGTGAGGGCGCTGGCCGTCGCACCACAAGCGCAGGGGCGCGGGGTCGGGGCGGCGTTGCTGCGTGCCGTGGTCGATCGGGCCGGAGCGCTCGGGATCCGCCACCTGGTGCTGTCCACGCAACCGGCGATGACCAGCGCCCAGCGCCTCTACGCCGCCCACGGCTTCGTCCGGCTGCCCGAGCGGGACTGGGCGCCGGTCCCCGAACTCACCTTGCTGAGCTTCGGCAAGCAACTCACCCGGCTGGGCGACGTGCCCCGGCACGAACAGGGCCACATGGTGTAATCGCGCGGTTGCCGTGCGAGAGGAGCCCCGTTGCGCCGCGTGCTGGTCCTGCTGCTGCTCACCGGCCTGCTCATCCCGGTCCCGGCCGCGGCCGACGGGCGGCAGCCGCTCTTCGACGGCATGGGGTCCTACCCCCGGCTGCTCCGCCTGTCGGATCACCGCATCGTGGCCACGATCACCAGCCAGGACGGCCGCGGCCACTACGCACCTGTCTTCCAGAGCGACGACGAGGGCGCCACCTTCCACAAGATCGGCGAAATCCGCGACCCCGAGGGCGCGTACGGCATGTGCTGCGGCACCCTCTACGAACTCCCGCGGCGGATCGGCGGGCTCGAGGCGGGCACGCTGCTGTGGGCCGCCAGCTACGGCCAGCAGGCCGGTCCGAACCGCCGCATCGCGCTCAAGGTCTGGGCCAGCCACGACGGCGGCCGCGGCTGGCGGTTCCTGGCCGAGGCGGCCCGCTCGCACAACCACGACGGCATCTGGGAACCCGAGTTCGTGGTCGACGCCGGTGGCGCGCTCTGGATGCACTTCGCCGACGAGACCGAGGCCCCGCGGTTCGCGCAGGTGCTCAACCGGATCGGCTCGGTGAACGGGGTCGACTGGGGCACCAAGCAGCGCACCCTGGCCATTCCGCCGCACCGCGTGCGCCCCGGCATGCCGATCGTGCGGGCGCTGCCGGACGGCCGCTTCTACTTCGGTTACGAGATCTGCAACTACGGCCGCAACTTCTGCGATCCGTACCACAAGATCTCCCCGGACGGCGCCAACTTCGGCCTGCCGAGCGATCCCGGCACCCCGATCGCCACCGCCGACGGCAGCTACTTCCAGCACGCCCAGACCGTCGCCCTGTTCCCCGGCGGCCCCCACGGCACGCGGCTGCTGATGGTGGGCCAGATCTTCACCACCGCCGACGGCGATCCGCTGCCCGGCAACGGCCGCACCCTGCTCGCCAACGACAACTTCGGCGACGGCCCGTGGTACGAGGTGCCCGCGCCGGTCACCGTGACGCAGCCGATCGACCACTGGTGCCCGAACTACAGCTCCACCCTGCTCCCGGTCGACGACGGCGCGAACGTGCTGCAGATCGCCGCCGACCTCGAACCGGACGGCTCGTGCCGGGCCTACTTCGGCAAGGGCCCGGCGTCCTGATCCCGCAGCAGCCCGGCCGTCCACGCACCGAGCGCCGCCTCGGCCTCGGCGCGGGTGGCCACCGGGTCGTCGGCGCAGGCGATCATCAGCGCCGCCTCCGCCACCGCGCTGAGCACCAGCTGCGCCAGCACCCGGACCGGCTGCGGGGCGAACAGGCCGTGCTCGACGGCGGCGGTGATCAGCTCCTCGATCAGGCCCAGCCCGTACCGCGCCTCCAGCTCGCGCCACGCCTGCCAGCCCAGCACGGACGGGCCGTCGATCAGCGAGATCTGCCGCACCTCCGGCCGGGCGCAGGCGTCGAGGAAGGCGGTGAGGCCGGCGGCCAGGCCGGAGAGGAAGTCCGGCTGGGCGGCGATCTCGGCGCGGATCGCGTCGGTGACCTCCTGCTCCAGCTCGGCCACGACGGCGCGGAACAGGCCCTGCTTGTCGCCGTAGTGGTGGTACAGCGCACCCCGGCTGACCCCGGCCGCGCGCACGATCTCGTCGGCGGGCACAGCCTGGTAACCGCGCTCCGCGAACAGCTGCCGCGCCGCCGTCACCAGCGCGTTCTTCGTTCCGGCCGAGCGGTCCCGCTGTGTTCGCCTCACCCGGTCAATCTGCCATGACGCCCGCGAACTCGATGATGTGCCCGGCCAGCGCGCCCGGCTGGTCCTCCGGGACGAAGGTGTAGGAGTCCTCGATCTCGACCACCCCGGCCCGGCCGAACGCCTCGGCCAGCCGGTGGGCCAGCGAGAGCGGGAACAGCCGGTCTTCGCCGGCCCACGCCAGCAGGACCGGCTTGTCGAACGCGGCCAGCTTCGGGGCCGCTTCGAGGGTGTAGCGGTTGCTCACCCGGCGGACGAACTTCCGCAGGTCACGGCGGACGCCCGCGCTGCGCCACGCCGGGTCGAGGTAGCGGCGCACGATCACGTCGTCGATCGGGCGCTTCGCCACCCAGCCGAAGGTGATCGGCAGCCGCTGCAACGGCTTGATCCGCAGCAACGCGGTGGTGAGCAGGCCGAAGCCGGGGATCCGCGCCAGCGTCGGCAGCGGGCCGAACGCCGGTGGGAAGAAGCACTCGAAGCAGTCCGACGGCGTGAACACCACGGCGCCGACGCGCTCCGGCCGCCGCGTCAGCAGCAGCTGGGTGATCGCGCCGCCGGTGTCGTTCGCCACCAGCAGCACGTCCCGCAGGTCGAGCGCGTCGAGGAAGTCCGCGACCAGGTCGGCCACGTCCAGCGGGCTCAGCTCGGCGTCCGGCCGCAGCGGTAGTTCGTGTGCGCCCAGCGGCAGGTCGGGGGCGAGGCAGCGGTAACCGGCCTCGGCGACGGCGGGCACCACCTTCCGCCACAATTCGGCGTTCACCAGCAGCCCGTGCACGAAGACCACGGGCCGCCCGGCGCCCCGCTCGAAGTACCGCACCACGCCCTGGGGCAGTTCGACCACCGCCGGTGTGCCCAGCTCCACGCTTCGCTCCATGCGCCCATGGTTACATACAGACAGTATGTATGTAAATGACCCGATACTGTGGTCCGGTGCAGCGAGCGAGACGGGGGAACGGATGAAGGGCATCGTGCTGGCCGGGGGCAGCGGAACGCGGCTCCACCCGATCACCCAGGCGATTTCGAAGCAGTTGCTGCCGGTCTACGACAAGCCGATGATCTACTACCCGATCTCGGTGCTGATGTTCGCCGGCATCCGCGACATCCTGATCATCTCCACCCCGGCCGACCTGCCGAGCTTCCGGCGGCTGCTCGGGGACGGCAGCCGGTTCGGGATGAACTTCAGCTACGCCGAGCAACCCAGCCCCAACGGTCTCGCCGAGGCGTTCATCATCGGCGCGGACTTCGTCGGCGACGACGACGTGGCACTGGTGCTCGGCGACAACATCTTCTACGGCCAGGGTTTCTCCAGCAGGCTGCGTGCCGAGGTGTCCTCTTTGGACGGCTGCGTGCTGTTCGGCTACCCGGTGAAGGACCCGGAACGCTACGGTGTCGGCGAGGTGGACGAACGCGGGAACCTCGTGTCCATCGAGGAGAAGCCCGCGCACCCCAAGTCGAACAAGGCGATCACCGGGCTCTACTTCTACGACAACGAAGTGGTGGAGATCGCCCGCGGGCTCGAGCCGTCGCCGCGGGGTGAGCTGGAGATCACCGACGTCAACCTGACCTACCTGCGTGCCGGGCGGGCGAAGCTGGTCGACCTCGGGCGCGGGTTCGCCTGGCTGGACACCGGCACGCACGATTCGCTGCTCGAAGCCGGGCAGTTCGTGCAGGTGCTGGAGCACCGCACCGGCGTGCGCATCGCCTGCCTCGAAGAGGTCGCGTTGCGCATGGGCTACATCAGCGCCGACGAATGCTTCACCCTGGGCGCGGCACTGGCGAAGTCGGGTTACGGCGACTACCTGATGGCGGTGGCGAAGACGGCAGGCGCGTCCTGAGGGCTGTCACGTAACCCTGGGCGCGGGGCTGCTGAACCGGGCCGCTGCCGGCCTTGGCGCCGGTGCGCAGACGCCGGATCGACTCGACTGCACCGTCTGTCGCAGCTCCGGCACCCAAGGCACACTCCGGCCCGCGTGGGGTGCCGGCAGACCCTCAGCGGCGGGCCTGCGCTTCGAGGCGGCGGATCCGTTCCTCGATCGGCGGGTGGGTGGAGAACCAGCGGGAGAGCTTTTCGCCGGGGCGGAACGGGTTCGCGATCATCAGGTGCGACTGGGAGACCAGCCGCGGCTCCGGGGCCAGCGGTGCCGCGCGGGTGCCCGCGTCCAGTTTGCGCAGGGCCGATGCCAGGGCCAGCGGGTCCCCGGTCAGCTCGGCCCCCGACGCGTCCGCCTCGTACTCGCGCGAGCGGCTCACGCCCATCCGCACGATGCCCGCCGCGAGCGGGCCGACCAGCACCAGCAGCAGGGTGAGCAGCGGGTTGCCGTCCTCCCGGTCGTCGCCCCCGCCGAACAGGCCGGCGAACATGGCCACGTTGGCGGCCACGCTGACCACGCTGGCCAGCACCCCGGCCACCGAGGAGAGCAGGATGTCGCGGTGGTAGACGTGGGCCAGTTCGTGCCCGAGCACCGCCCGCAGTTCGCGTTCGTCCAGCAGGTCCAGGATGCCGGTGGTGCAGCAGACCGCCGCGTGCCGCGGGCTGCGGCCGGTGGCGAAGGCGTTCGGCGCGACCGTCGGGCTCAGGTACAGCCTCGGCACCGGCTGCCGCGCCGTGGTGGCCAGCTCGCGCACGATGCGGTGGATGACCGGGTACTCGATCTCCGAGATCGGCCTGGCGCGCATGGCCCGCAGCGCCAGCCGGTCCGACCGGTAGTAGGCGAAACCGTTCACGCCCAGCGCCAGTACCAGGCCGACCAGCACCGCGGCCCGGCCGAAGGCGGCGCTGACGGCGATGATCAACGCGCTGAGCAGGCCGAGCAGCAACGCCGTCCGGACCCCGTTCCGGTGCTTGTGCACTGACCGGCCGCCTCCTTCCCGCGCATCGGTTCCCGGAGTCAGAACGCGTGCGGAGCGCACGAGGTTCCGCCGCGATCCTCACCCGGTCGGGCGTCCGGCACAACCGGCGACCCCGCCACCACGGGGTTAGGGTCGATGAACGAGTGACAACAAGAGGACACCATGCGGGCGAAAACGATCTCGAAGCTCCTGCTGGCGCTGGGCCTGGCCACCGCGGTCGCGGCACCACCGGCCAGTGCCGGGGAAGTGGTGTCGATCACCCTGCCCGACCGGCCCACCGCGGTCGCGGTGAATTCCGCCACCGGGGTCGCCTACGTGGCCGCACGCGGCTCGGTCTCGGTCGTCGCGGACCGCACCGTGGTCACCACCGTGCAGCTCGGCGGCCCGCTGAGCGACGTCGCGGTGAACGAGCGGACCGGGCGGGTCTACCTGGCGAACGCGCGGGCCGGCACGGTGACCGTGCTCGACGGCGGCACCAACACCGTGCTCGGGGTGATCGCCGCCGGTCCCGGCAAGTCCGCACTCGACGTCGACGAAACCGCGAACGCGGTCTACGCCACCGGCGGGGCCACCGGCGCGGTGGCCGTGCTGGACGGGGTGAGCAACACGCTGCGGGCCACCGCGACCGCCGAAGCCGGGCCGCTGGCCGGCGTCCGGGTGGACGAGGACCGGGGTGTCGCCTACTTCACCGGGGACGTGAGCCGGACGGTCGAGGTGCTGGACACCGCCGCCGGGGCCTTCGTCGGCTCGGTCCCGGTCGGCACCGCCCCGGCCGGGCTCGACCTGCACCAGGCGAGCAACACGCTGTTCGTGGCGAACTCCGGCACCCACCACCTGTCCGTGGTCGACGGCGCCACCAGAGCGGAAACGGCCAGGGTGCCGCTGCCCAGCGCGGCCTCGTCGGTGGCCGTGCACCAGGGCAGCGGCGCCGTCTACACCAACGGCGGGCCGAACGGGCTGGTCCGCATCGACGAGGAGTCGAAGGCGGTGACCGGCGAGCTCGGCCTGGGCACCAACGCCGGGGACGTCGCGGTCGACCAGCAGACCCGGACGGTCTACGTGGTCGACCCACCGCAGCGGTCGCTGCTGGTCGTCACCGGCTTCTGAGCGCTGAAGCCGCAGTGAAGACCGGCTGAAGGTCGCCGTCCTACCGTTCCGGCATGGACCTCGGGCTGCAGCTTCCGGACTTCACCTTCGAGGGCGGACCCGCGCGGCTGGGCGCGGACCTCGCCGAGATCGCCCGCACCGCCGACCGGGGCGGGTTCGCCTACCTGGCCGTGATGGACCACTTCTTCCAGATCCACCTCTTCGGGCCACCGGAGAAGGACATGCTGGAGGCATACACCACGCTGGGCTTCCTCGCCGCGCACACCGAGCGCGTCAAGCTGCTCACCGTGGTCACCGGCGCCCTCTACCGCCACCCCGGGCTGCTCGCCAAGGCGGTCACCACGCTGGACGTGCTCTCCGGCGGACGCGCCATGCTGGGTCTCGGCGCCGGCTGGAACGAGGAGGAGGCACGCGGGCTCGGCCTGCCCTTCCCGCCGGTGGCCGAGCGCTTCGAACTGCTCGAAGACGCGCTGCGGTACTGCCTGGAGATGTGGTCGGCCGCGGACAAGCCGTTCTCCGGGCACCACGTCGAAGCCGAGCGGCTGCTCAACGCGCCGCAGGCGCTCAGCCGCCCGCACCCGCAGATCATGATCGGTGGTGGCGGTGAGCGGAAGACGCTGCGCTTCGTGGCGAAGTACGGCCAGGCGTGCAACCTGTTCAACACCCCGGACCTCGCGCACAAGCTCGACGTGCTGCGCGCGCACTGCGAACGCGAGGGGCGGGATCACGAAGAGATCACCAAAACCGTGTACCACCCGCTGGTGGTCGGCGAGCACGGCGAACGGGTGGACGAGCTGGTCCGCGAGCTGCGGCGGCTGGCCGGACTCGGGGTGGACGCGGTGATCGGCGGCACGCCGGGGGCCGAGCGGATCGAGCCGCTGGAACTCATCGCCCGCGAAGTGATCCCGGTCGTCGCTCCACTTTAGTCACCGATTGGCAACTGCTCGTTGACTCGACCCCCGGCCGGCTATTTACTGGTCGCTCCAATCCTGGGCGAGTGCACCGAGGACGGCCAGTGGGCGATCAGGGTCATCAGCTGCGCGGCGGGGTCCAGCCGGATGTCTCGGCGATCACGAACGTCTTGGCCAGCCGGGGTTTCCACGGCCCGGACGGGACTCCGCCGAGCGAGGCGCTGGTGTTCGCCTGCAGCGGCGGCATCGGCGCGGGGTACCTGCTGTGGGAGTTCCAGCACGACGGCAACAAACCGCTGGTGCTCGGCTTCCGCAACCGCTGGCAGTACCCGCAGGCGTGGTTGCAGTCCACTGTGGACAGGCTGGGCGTGCCGGCCGAGGTGCACACCACCACCGGGCCGGTGGCCGCCGCGCAGCGGCTGAGCGCCGAGCTGGCGGCCGGGCACCCGGTGCTCGTGCTGCCCGACCGCTACCTGGTGGGTTACTGGCACCTCCCGGCCAGCACCGAGGGCATGGGCGGGCACTTCGTCGTGGCCTACGGCGAGGAGAACGGCCGGGTGCTGGTCGACGACCGCAACCTGGCGCCGCTGACGGTCGAGCGCGCCGCCTTCGACCGGGCCCGCAGCCGGGTGGTCTCCTACCAGAACCTGCTGGTCCGGCTCGAGCCGCCGGAGACGGGCATCAGCGCGGCGCGGCTGCGGGCGGCGGTGCGCGGCGGGCTCACCGACTGCGCCGAACGGCTCTCCGCCAGATCCGCCTCCTTCTCGCTGCCCGCCTGGGCCAAGTGGGCGCGCCTGCTGACCGACGACCGGAAGCGGAAGGGCTGGCCAACGGTGTTCGCCGACCGCGGTGGGCTGACCGGCACCCTGTTGTCCATCTGGGACGGTGCCGCCTCGGCCGGGATGACCGGCGGCAGCCTGCGCGACCTGTTCGCCGACGCGCTCACCGAAGCCGCCGAGGTGCTGGACCTGCCCGCGCTGGCCGAGCAGGCGCCCTGCTGGCGGGAGATCGACGACCGGTGGCGGGCGCTGGCCGACACCGCGCTCGACCCCGGCATCGGGCCGTTCGCCCGGATGCGCGAGCTGGTCACCGGCATCGCCGGCGGCGTGTTCGCCGACGGCGACGCCAAGCAGCAGGCCGCCGGGCAGGCGGCGGCCGAGCTGTGGATGCTGCGCGCCCAGTGCGACGCCGCCTGCCCGCTGTCCAAAGCGGACGTGCTGGCGTTGTTCGCCGAGCTGGCGCGGCGGCTGCGGGAGATCCACGAGGCGGAGACGGCAGCGATCAGCCGTCTCCGGTCGGTGATTTTCGAACCGTAGCGCGATCACGCGTTCACGCTGCGTGTAACGACTGATCCGGGCCCGGCGAATCACAGCGTGGAGCCGGGCCGCAGGGGCGCCCGCGGAACGGGGAGTCGGACGTGGAACGCATCGGCCTGGCCGTGATCGGCGCCGGTTACTGGGGCCCGAACCTGGTCCGGAACGCGCAGGCGACACCGGGCCTGCGCCTGGAGTACCTGTGTGACCTGGACCTGGCCCGCGCGCAACGGGTGCTCGGCGACTACTCGACGGTGCGCGCCAGCGCCTCGCTCGAGGAGGTGCTCGACGACCCGGCGGTGCACGCGGTGGCCATCGCGACGCCGGCCGGCACGCACCTCAAGGTGGCGCTCGCCGCGCTGGAGGCGGGCAAGCACGTGCTGGTGGAGAAGCCGCTGGCGGCGAACCTGGCCGAGGGGCGGCAGCTGGTCGAGGCGGCCGAGAGCCGCGGGCTGGTGCTCATGCTCGACCACACCTACTGCTACACACCCGCCGTGCGCCACCTGCGGGAACTGGTGCGCGGCGGGGAGCTCGGCGACGTCCAGTACCTGGATTCGGTGCGCATCAACCTCGGGCTGGTGCAGCCGGACGTGGACGTGCTGTGGGACCTGGCGCCGCACGACCTGTCGGTGTTCGGCGCGATCCTGCCGGACGGGGTGGAGCCGCTGGAGGTGGCCGCGCACGGGTCGGACCCGATCGGCGCCGGGCGGGCCTGCGTGGCGCACCTGACCATCCGGCTGACCGGTGGCGCGATGGCCCACGTGCACGTGAACTGGTTGTCGCCGACCAAGATCCGGACCATGGTGATCGGCGGGTCCAACCGCACGGTGGTGTGGGACGACCTGAACCCCAGCCAGCGGTTGTCCATCTACGACCGCGGGGTGGACCGCGCCACCGAACTCGGTGCGGAGAAGCGCGAGCAGGCGATCATCTCCTACCGCGTCGGGGACATGGTCGCCCCGGCGCTGACCGAGCGGGAGGCGCTGCGGTCGGTGATGGCGGAGTTCGCCGGCTCGATCGCCGAAGGCCGCCGCCCCCTCACCGACGGCCGGTCGGGGTTGCGGGTGCTCGCCCTGCTCGAAGCCGCCAGCGAAAGCCTGGCGACCGGCGGGACCTTCATCCCGATCGAAGCGGGGGTTCCGGCATGACCGGGCAACCGCGCGAGGCCGCGCCACTGGCTGGACTGAGCGATGCCGATCGGCCCCCAGGGCCGGGCGGCACCGGGAAGGAAGCCAGTGGCTCGAAGCGGCCTCGCCGCCTCGGCGGAGCCGAGGCCGAAAACACGGAGGTGGCGGTATGAGTGCGCAGCCCATCGAGAATCAGCGTTGCCTGGTCACCGGGGGTGCGGGCACGATCGGGTCCGCCGTGGTGGACCAGCTGCTCGAAGCGGGTGCCGCCGAGGTGGTGGTGCTGGACAACTTCGTCCGCGGCCGCCGGGAGAACCTGGCCGAGGCGGCGGGTGAGCGGCTGACCGTCGTCGAGGGCGACATCAACGACCGCGAGCTGGTGCACGAGCTGACCCGCGGCACCGACCTGGTGTACCACCTCGCCGCGCTCCGGATCACCCAGTGCGCCGAGGAACCGCGCCTGGCCCTGGAATCCCTGGTGGACGGGACCTTCACCGTGCTGGAGGCCGCCGCGGCGGCGAAGGTGCGCAAGGTGATCGCCAGTTCCTCGGCCTCGGTGTACGGGCTGGCCGAGCACTTCCCCACCGACGAGCGCCACCACCCGTACAACAACGACACCTTCTACGGTGCCGCGAAGGCGTTCAACGAGGGCATGCTGCGCAGCTTCAAGGCGATGTACGACCTGGACTACGTGGCCCTGCGCTACTTCAACGTCTACGGCCCGCGGATGGACGTGCACGGGCTCTACACCGAGGTGCTGATCCGCTGGATGGAGCGCATCGCCGGCGGGCAGCCGCCGCTGATCTTCGGTGACGGCGCGCAGACGATGGACTTCGTCCACGTGCACGACATCGCCCGCGCGAACGTCCTGGCCGCCAGGGCGCCGGTCACCGACCGCGTCTACAACATCGCCAGCGCCACCGAAACCAGCCTGCGTGAACTGGCGCTGGACCTGCTCACCGCGATGGGCTCGGACCTGGAACCGGAGCACGGCCCGGAACGCGCGGTCAACGGGGTCACCCGGCGGCTGGCCGACATCTCCGCGGCCGAGCGGGACCTCGGCTGGCAGCCGCGCATCAAGCTGCCGGACGGCCTGCGCGGGCTGGTCGAATGGTGGCGGCAAAGCAACCGGAATTCGGCGGCCCGGTGAATTCCCACCTGGTCGGCCGCGTTACCGCTTTTCGCCATTACGTTGGGTAACGACCCGTACCGGGCGTTATGGAACTGCTATCTCCCATTCGCGTGAGCCGGGACCGGAATCTGTAACGAGACCCGGCCCCAGCTCGATTTTCCGGGCGGCTGACCACCGGGTTTCCCGGTGCCGGTGACCTCCCTCGGAACGGAAGGCTGGACCATGCACGCCCATTCGAGCCAGGGGGAGAGAAAAGGGGCGCGCCCGTTGTTCTTCGCGGTCGCGTTGTTCGTGCTCGCGGGTTGCCTGGTGGCCGTCCCGGCGCAGTTCGGTTCCGCCGTCGCCCGGGCCGCCTGCGCCAACCGGATCGCCTGCGAGAACGAGGCCGCCGGCACCGACGACTGGCAGGTGGAGAACTTCGACGACACCATCGCCGGGTTCACCACCGACATCAGCGCCACCCCCGGCTCCACGGTCACCTTCAAGGTCAAGACCAGCGCGCCCGGTTACACCGTGACGATCTACCGCCTCGGCTGGTACCAGGGCAAGGGGGCACGGTACCTGGGCACCGCCACCCGGAACACCAGCCAGTCGCAACCGGCCTGCCTGACCGACCACACCGGCCTGCTCGACTGCGGGAACTGGGCGCCTTCGGTGACCTGGACCGTGCCCGCGAACGCCACTTCGGGGCTGTATTACGCCGTATTGCGACGGTCGAACCTGACGCCCGAGGAGCTGGCGAGCGCTCCGCCGGGCAACGAGATCGCCTTCGTCGTCCGCGACGACGCGAGCACCTCGAAGATCCTGTTCCAGACCTCGGACTCGACCTGGCAGGCGTACAACACCTACGGCAACGGACCGAACCGCGCGGGCAACAGCCTGTACTACACCACCTACGGCGAGCCGGGCCCCGGCCAGCCGGCGAACCCGACCGGCCCCGGCCCGCAGGGTTCGGCGTACAAGGTCAGCTACAACCGCCCGCTCTACGGCCAGGGCGACGAGAACTTCATCTTCAACGCCGAGTACCCGATGCTGAAGTTCCTGGAGCGCAACGGGTACGACCTGAGCTACAGCACCGATGTGGACAGCGCCCGGCGCGGGCAGCTGATCCGGAACCACAAGGTGTTCATGGCCGTCGGCCACGACGAGTACTGGTCGAACGAGCAGCGGTCCAACGTGGAGGCCGCCCGCGACGCCGGGGTGCACCTGGCCTTCATGACCGGCAACGAGGTGTTCTGGAAGACCCGCTGGGAGCCGAGCATCGCCGGGCCGCAGACCGACTGGCGCACCGTGGTCTGCTACAAGGAAACCAAGCACGACCGCAAGATCGACCCGCACCCGGAGTGGACCGGCACCTGGCGCGACGCCCGCCTCAGCCCGCCGTCGGACGGCGGCAGGCCGGAGAACGCGTTGCTGGGCAACATCTTCACCGTCAACGGCAAGCGCGAGGACGCGCTCACCGTGCCCTCGGCGTACGGCAAGATGCGGCTGTGGCGCAACACCGCGGTGGCCCAGAAACCCGCCGGTGACGTGTACACCTTCAAACCGGGCACGCTCGGCTACGAGTGGAACTCGGTGGAGGACAACGGGTTCACCCCGCCCGGCACAGCCCAGCTCTCACGCACCACGGTGACCATGGACGGGTTCTGGGTGCTGCAGAACGAGGGCGACGAGTACGGCTCCGGCACCAGAACACACGCGCTGACGCTGTACCGGCACCCCGGCGGCTCGCTGGTGTTCGGCGCCGGGACCGTGCAGTGGGCCTGGGGCCTGGACAACGAGCACGCCTTTCCCGAGCACGACCAGACCGCCGACCCGGCCATCCAGCAGGCCACCGTGAACCTGCTGGCCGACATGGGCGTGCCGCCGACCACGCTGATGGCCGGCCTGGTGCACGCCACCGCGAGCACCGACGCGGCCGCCCCGGTGGTGGCCATCACCAGCGCGCCGCCGACCACGGTCGGCACCGACTACACCGTCTCCGGCACGGTCACCGACGCCGCGGGCAAGGTGGCCGGCGTGGAGGTCTCGGTGGACGACGGCGCCACCTGGCACCCCGGCCTGTGGACCGCGGGCACCACGACCTGGCAGTACAAGTACACCCCGGCCACCTCGGGCACACCGACGGTCAAGGTGCGGGCGGTGGACGACTCGGCGAACCTGTCCGCCCCGGTGTCCAGGGTGGTCACGGTGAACCCGCGCACCTGCCCGTGCAGCATCTGGACCCCGCAGATGGTCCCGGCCACCCCGGCGGCGAACGACGCCGGGCCGATCGAGGTCGGGGTGAAGTGGCGGGCCGCCGCCGACGGGTACGTGCGCGGCATCAAGTTCTACAAGGGACCGGGCAACACCGGCACGCACACCGGCAGCCTGTGGACCGCGGACGGGCGGCTGCTGGGCACCGGCACGTTCACCGGCGAGACGGCCACCGGCTGGCAGACGCTGACGCTGCCGGCCTCGGTGCCGGTCACCGCCGGGGTCACCTACGTGGCCTCCTACTACGCGCCGAACGGCCGGTACAGCGCGGACAACTTCACCTTCACGAACAACGCCGTCGCAATGGACCCGCTGACCGCGCTGAAGAGCGGGGTGGACGGCGCGAACGGGGTGTTCAAGGGCGGCGGTCCCGGCTTCCCGCAGTCCAGCTACCAGGACACCAACTACTGGGTGGACGTGGTGTGGGCGCTCGACCCCGGCCCGGACACCCGCGCGCCGATGCTGCTGTCCACCGCCCCGGTGGCGGGCGAGACCTCGGTGCAGACGGCGAGCCCGCCGGTCTCGGTGACCTTCGACGAGAACCTGGCGCCGAGCACGGTGCAGTTCACCCTGACCTATCCCGGCGGCAGCGAGCCGGGCACGGTGTCCACCGCCGGCGGCAAGGTGAGCTTCACCCCGCAGCTGGCGCTGGACGCCAACACCGTCTACACCGCGACCGTGCGGGGTTCGGACGCCTCGGGCAACGCGGCCCAGCCGGTGCAGTGGCAGTTCACCACCGGGTCACCGCGCCCGGCCGCGTGCCCGTGCACGGTCTGGGACGACTTCACGCACCCGGCGAACAAGGCCGATCCGCACGACGGCGCGCCGGTGGAGCTGGGCACGAAGGTGCGCTTCGACGGCAAGGGCAACGTGCTCGGCGTGCGGTTCTACAAGGGCCCCGGCAACACCGGCACGCACACCGGCACGCTGTGGAACGCCGCCGGGCAACCGCTGCGGACCGGCACGTTCGTCAACGAAAGCGCGGTCGGCTGGCAGACGCTGATGTTCAGCTCACCGGTCGAGGTGCAGGCGAACACCACGTACGTGGTCTCGTACTACGCGCCCAACGGCCACTACGCCGGGGACAACGCCTACTTCCGCGACACCGGCGCCGACTACGGCGGCATCCGCGCGCTGGCGGAGGGGATCGACGGCGGCAACGGCGTCTACCGCTACGGCGCCGGTGGCGGCTTCCCGCAGAGTTCCTGGGGAGCCACGAACTACTGGGTCGACGTGGTGTTCCAGAACGGGCTCAACGGCGACACCACCCCACCGGCGGTGACCGGCCGCACCCCGGCGTCGGCCGCCACGAACGTGCCGCTGGCCTCGGCCGTCAGCGCCACCTTCAGCGAGCCGGTCGACCCGTCCAGCGTGCAGTTCACCCTGCAGGACCCCGGCCTGGCGAAGCTGACCGGCACGGCGGCGCTGTCCGCCGACCAGAAGACGGTCACCTGGACCCCGTCGGCCCGGCTGGCACCCGGCACCACCTACACGGCGAACCTGAAGGTGGCCGACGCCAACGGCAACGCCATGCCCTCGCCCGCCACCTGGTCGTTCACCACCACGACCACACCGATGTGCCCGTGCTCGCTGTTCTCGGCGGCGACCGTGCCGACGGTGGCGGCGGAGAACGACGGCGGCTCGTACGAACTGGGCGTCCGGTTCAGCTCGTCGGTGGCGGGCACGGTGACCGGGGTCAAGTTCTACAAGGGCCCCGGCAACACCGGCACGCACACCGGCAGCCTGTGGACCGCGGACGGCGAACTGCTGGCCGGCGGCACCTTCGTCAACGAGACCGCGACGGGCTGGCAGACGCTGTTGTTCACCACACCGGTGAGCATCCAGGCCGGTGCCGCCTACATCGCCTCGTACACCGCGCCCAACGGGCACTACTCGGCGGACGGGAGCTACTTCGAACGCACCGCCGTGACCAGTACCCCGCTGTCCGCGGGGGCGACCGGCGGGTACACCCCGAACGGCGTGTACCACGTCGGGCCGGGCTTCCCGCAGTCGTCCTTCCGCGGGGCGAACTACTGGGTCGACGTCGTCTGGCAGCCGGCGCCGTGACCCGGCCGCTGACCGTCGTCGTCTCGGGGGTGCCCTGGGACGGGGTCAAGGGGTCCGAACGGCAGCTCGCCGAGGCGCTGACCGCGCACACCGACGTGCTGTGGGTGGACCCGCCGGTCTCCCCGGTCACACCCGCGCGCTACCGCGGGCTGGCCGGGGCGGGCAGGCAGTGGCGATCGCGGTCACGGCCGGTTTCCGACCGGCTGACCCGGCTGACCCCGGTCGCCCTGCCGGGCCTGTCCCGGCCGATGGTGCGGGCGGCGACCTGGCCGATGGTGCGGGCGCAGCTCCGCCGCGCGCTGCGGGAACTGCGCCGGTGGCCGACGACGGTGATCGCCTGCTCCACGCACGACGTGCTCGGCCGGTGGGGCGAGGGCGTGGCGAACGTGCTGTACGGCACCGACGACTGGGTGGCCGGTGCCGAGCTGATGCGGATGGACGTCCGGCAGGTCGTCGCCGGTGAGCGGCGGAACCTGGCCAGGGCGGACCTGGTGCTCGCGGTCGGTCCCGAACTGGCCGCGCGCTGGCGGGACGCGGCCCCGGTGGTCTTCCCGAACGGCGTCGATCCCGATGCCTACGCCGGGATCGACGCGGTGACGCCGATCGAGCTGCCGCCGGGCTTCCCGGACAAGGTCGCCGGGCTGTGCGGGCAGCTGTCCGACCGGATCGACCCGCGGTTGCTGGAGGCCGTCGCGGACACCGGCGTCGGCCTGCTGCTGGTCGGCCCGCGGGACCCGGGGTGGCAACCGGACCGCGTGGACGCGCTGCTGGCGCGGGACAACGTGCACCACACCGGGCCGGTGCCGTTCGAGCGGCTGCTGCCCTGCCTGGCCCGGTTCGGCGTCGGGCTCACCCCGTACGCCGACACCGCGTTCAACCGGGCCTCGTTCCCGCTGAAAACGCTGGAGTACCTGGCTGCCGGGCTGCCCGTGGTGAGCACGGACCTGCCTGCCAGCCGCCGGTTGCAGGGCGAGTTCCGGGAACTGGAGATCACCGGCGACGCCGACTCGTTCGCGCTCGGCGTGCTGGACGCGCTGGCGGGGGCGCCCGACCCGGCACGGGTGGCGGCGCGGCGGGCGTTCGCCCGCGAGCACTCGTGGGCCGCGCGGGCGGCCAGACTGGTCAACCTGCTGGAAAACAGGGAGGGAACCACGTGATTCCGGTGATGCGGCCGATGCTGGGGGACGAGGAGGCCGACGCCGTGGCGGCGGTCGTCCGCTCCGGCTGGATCGCCCAGGGCCCCAGGGTCGCCGAGTTCGAGCGGGCGTTCGCCGCGCGGGCCGGGGCGGCCCACGGGGTGGCGGTTTCCTCGTGCACCACGGCCCTGCACCTGGCGCTGCACGTGCTCGGCGTCGGCCCCGGTGACGAGGTGGTGGTGCCGTCGTTCAGCTTCATCGCCACCGCCAACGCCGTGCGCTACTGCGGGGCCACCCCGGTCTTCGCCGACGTCGACGAGCTGACCGGCAACCTGACCCCGGCGACCGTGGACGAGGTGCTGACCACGCGCACCAAGGCCGTGCTCGTGGTGCACCAGGGCGGGGTGCCCGCCGACGTGGACGCCCTGCGCCGGTTGTGCGGGCACCTCCCGGTGCTGGAGGACGCCGCCTGCGCGGCCGGGTCGGCCTACCTCGGCCGGCACGTCGGGGCGGGCGCCCCGCTGGCGGCGTGGTCGTTCCACCCGCGCAAGCTGCTGACCACCGGCGAAGGCGGCATGCTCACCACCGACGACGCCGAACTGGCCGCCCGGCTGCGGCGGCTGCGCGAGCACGGCATGAGCGTGTCGGCCGCCGACCGGCACGCGGCCGGGACCGCGATCGTCGAGCAGTACACCGAGACCGCGTTCAACTACCGGATGACCGACCTCCAGGCGGCGATGGGCCTGGTGCAGCTGGACCGGCTGGGCCCGCTGGTCGCGCAACGCCGGTCGATGGCGGCGCGCTACCACGAACTGCTCGCCGGGCTGACCGGTGTGCGGCCGGTGCGCGACCCCTCGTACGGCCGGACGAACTACCAGTCGTTCTGGGTGCTGCTCGACGAGCACGTCGACCGCAACGCGCTGCTCACCACGCTCGCCGAAGCCGGGGTGTCCGCCCGCCGCGGCATCATGGCGTCGCACCTGGAACCGGCGTACGCCGGGCACGCGCACGTCGCGCTGCCGGTCACCGAGCGGCTGACCAACCATTCGGTGATCCTGCCGCTGCACCACGAATTGACCGTCGACGACCAGCGGCACATCGTCGACGTGCTGGCTGCCGCGCTCAGCCCGGCGGTGACGCGGTGAGCCGCCCGCTGCTGCTGGTCGGGGCCGGTGGGCTCGCCCGCGAGACGCTCGCCGCGGTGCGGGCCGGTGCCGGCTGGGAGCCGATCGGCGCGCTCGACGACGACCCCGCCAGGCAGCACACCGAGATCGACGGGCTGCCCGTGCTCGGACCGTCCACCCTGGTGCACGAAATGACCGACGCGGCGGTGGTGATCTGCGTGGCCAACGTCCGCACCCCGTTCGTGCGCCGGGACCTCGTCCACCGGCTGGGCCTGCCCGAGGAGCGGTACGCCACCGTGGTGCACCCGGCCGCTTCGCTGGCCCCCGGCACCGAGGTCGGCGCCGGCTCGATCCTGTTCGCGGGCGTGGTGGTGACCGCGCCCCAGCGGATCGGCCGGCACGTGCTGGCCATGCCGCACGTGGTGTTCACGCACGACGACGACGTCAGCGACTACGCGTGCTTCGCCGCCAGGGCCACGCTCGCCGGTGGTGTCCACATCGGACAGTGCGCGTACGTCGGGCAGGGTGCGCTGGTCCGGGAGTTCACCAAGGTCGGCGAAGGCGCGGTGATCGGCATGGGTTCGGTGGTGCTCGAGGACGTGCCCGCCGGGCAGCGATGGGCCGGGGTTCCGGCGAGACCACTGGGGGAACGGTGAAGGTGCTCGTCTACCCGCACGCCATGGAGATCGGCGGCGCGCAGCTCAACGCCCTGCAGCTGGCCGGAGCCGTGCGGGACCTCGGGCACGAGGTGACCGTGCTGTCCGAACCGGGACCGCTGGTGGCGCAGGTGCACGAACTGGGCCTGCCGCACGTGGAGCTCCCGTCGCACCGGCGCCGTCCGTCGGCCGGGGTGGCGCGGCGGATCGGCGGGCTGGTCGACGAACTGGGCATCGACGTGGTGCACGGGCACGAATGGCCCCCGGTGCTGGAGGCGGTCGCCGCCACCCTGCGACGGCGGGACACCGCGGTGGTCGGCACCGTGATGTCGATGTCCGTGGTGCCGTTCTTCCCGCGCTCGGTGCCGCTGACCGTCGGCACCGAGGAGATCCGGGCCACCGCGCTGGCTGCCGGGCACCGGCGCGTCACCCTGCTCGAACCACCCGTCGACACCGATGCCGACCACCCCGGCGTGCCCACGTCGTTCCGCGAGGAGCACGGGCTGGATCCGGCGGTGCCGCTGGTGGCGATGGTGTGCCGCCTGGTGCCGGAGTTGAAGCTGGAAGGGCTGCTCGCCGCCTGCGACGCGGTCGGGGAACTGGCCACCGCGGGCCGCGAGGTGCAGCTGGTGATCGTCGGGGACGGCCGCAGCCGCGCCGAGGTCGAGGCGCACGCGGCCAGGGCGAACGAGCGGGCCGGGGCCCGCGTGGTGGTGCTCACCGGCGAGATCGCCGATCCGCGGCCCGCCTACGCCGCCGCCGACGTGCTGGTCGGGCAGGGCGGTTCGGCCCTGCGCGGCATGGCGTTCGGCAAGCCGCTGGTGGTGGTCGGCGAACGCGGGTACAGCGAGTTGCTGACCCGGCACACGGCCCCGCGCTTCCTGTCCGCCGGCTGGTACGGGCAGGGGCCCGGCGAGCGGGGTTCGGGGGTACCCGCGCTGCGCGACGCGCTCGACTTCCTGCTCGGCGACCCCGACCTGCGCACCGAACTCGGCGCGTTCTCCCGTGAACTGGTGCTGAGCCGGTTCAGCCTGCGGGGTGCGGCCGAACTGCTGGAACGCGAGTACACCGCCGCCAGGTACGGGCCGCTCGCGCCGCTCGCCACCGACGCCGCCCGCAGCGCCGCCGGGCTGCTCGGTTACAAGCTGCACCGCAAGTACCAGGGCCTGCGTGGCACGGCCCGCACCGACGACGCCAACGCCAATCCGGTTCTTTCTCGGGAGAGGGCAGCACGATGAGCGGAATTCCCCTGGTCGACCTCGCCGCGCAGCACCGGCAGGTGGCCGACGAGGTCGCCGACGGCTGGGCCGCGGTGCTCAAGGCCACCGCGTTCGTCGGCGGACCGCAGGTCGCCGCGTTCGAGGCCGAGTTCGCCGAGTTCTCCGGGGTGGAGCACTGCGCCGGGGTCGGGAACGGCACGGACGCCATCGAGCTGGCGTTGCGCGCGCTGGGTGTCGGTCCCGGTGACGAATGCGTGCTCCCGGCGAACACCTTCATCGCGACCGCCGAAGCGGTGGCGCGCACCGGCGCCACCCCGGTGCTGGTGGACGTCGACGAGGCGACCGCGTTGCTCGACCCCGCGCTGCTCGCCGAGCGGATCACCCCGCGGACCAGGGCGATCCTGCCGGTGCACCTGTACGGGCAGACCGCGGCGGTCGAGCGGATCCTGCCGATCGCGCGGTCGGCCGGGGCTTTTGTGGTGGAGGACGCCGCGCAGGCGCAGGGCGCCCGGCGCCACGGCGTGGCCGCCGGTGGCCTCGGCGACGTCGCGGCCACCAGCTTCTACCCCGGCAAGAACCTCGGTGCCTACGGTGACGGCGGGGCCGTGCTGACGCGGGACGCCGGGATCGACGAGCGGGTGCGGTTGCTGCGCGAGCACGGTTCACCGCGGAAGTACGAGCACACCACGCTGGGCTTCAACAGCCGGCTGGACACCCTGCAGGCCGTGGTGCTGTCGGCGAAACTGCGCCGCCTCGCCGACTGGAACGCGGCCCGGCGCGAGGCCGCCGCCCGCTACTCGGCGCTGCTGGCCGGGGTGCCCGGCGTCGAGTTGCCGGAAGTGCTGCCGGGCAACGAACCGGTGTGGCACCTGTACGTGCTGCGCGTGCCGGAACGCGACCGCGTCCTGGCGCACCTGCAGGCCAACGGAATCGGCGCGGGCGTCCACTACCCGACGCCGGTGCACCGGACGCCCGCCTTCGCTTCGCTCGGCCACCAGCCGGGCGATTTCCCGGTCACCGAGCGGCTGGCCGGGCGGTTGTTGTCCATCCCGTTGTTCCCGGAGATCACCGCGGCGCAACAGGAACAAGTGGTGGAAGTGCTGATGGAGGCGGTTCGATGACCGAGGTCAGGGTGCACCCGCGGGGTTTGTGCGAGAGCGACCAGGTCGGGGCGGGGACCAGGGTGTGGGCGTTCGCGCACGTGCTGCCGGGGGCGAGGATCGGGCGGGACTGCAACATCTGCGACGGCGCGTTCGTCGAGGACGGCGCGGTGCTGGGCGACAACGTGACGGTGAAGAACTCGACCCTCGTCTTCCGCGGGGTGACCTGTGAGAACGACGTGTTCCTCGGGCCGAACGTGGTGTTCACCAACGACCTCCGGCCACGGGCGCACCTCAAGCGAGGGCCGGACGCGCTGCTGCTGACCAAGGTCCGCCGGGGCGCGACGCTCGGTGCCGGGGTGGTGGTGGTGTGCGGCACGGAGATCGGCGAGCACTCGTTCGCCGCGGCCGGTGCGGTGGTGGCGCGCGACGTGCCCGCGCACGCCTTCGTCGCCGGGAACCCGGCCCGGCAGAAGGGCTGGGTGTGCGAATGCGGTGAGCCGCTGGACGCCGAGCTCAGCTGCGCCGGCTGCCAGTCGGTCTACGACCACCGCGACGACGGCCGCGGCCTGCGGCGGCGCACGGCATGAGGGGCGTGCGGCAGGCGGCGCTGTCGGGGTCCGTGCTGGTCACGCTCGCGTGCGCGCCTGCCGCACCGACCCAGCCCCCGCCACCGGTGACCACCAGCAGCCCGCTCCCGGCGAACCACGCCGCGGTGCCGTGGGAGGGCGGCCCGGCGTACTACTCCGCCTTCGGCAGGGCCGCCGACGCGGGCTGGACGGATCCGGCGTTCTTCCCGATCGGGGTGTGGTTCGAATCGGTGCTGGAGCCGAAGGACACCGAGCTGGACAAGGCCGCGGGCATCAACACCTACTTCGAACTGACGTCGAACAGCTCGCTGCCGCTGATCCGGGCGGCGGGCATGCACGCCTTCCCGAGCGGCCCCCATCCCGAGGCCGGTGCCGAAACGGTCGGCTGGACCCTGACCGACGAACCCGACATGTGGGCGGGCCCCGGCCACGGCGCGTGGACCGGGAACGCACCGGGCAAGGGCGAGGTCTGCGTCGGCGGTGACCCGTGCGGCTACACCGTCTTGCGAACCCTGTCGGACAAGTTGCCCGCCGACGACGGCCGCCTGCGCTACGCGAACTTCGGCAAGGGCGTGATGTTCTGGGAAACCGACGAGCAGGCGGCCCCGTTCGTCAACGACTACACCAACGCGGTCTCGGCGGACCTCTACTGGTACACCGACCCGAACATCTGCGGTTCGCCCTCGGAAGGCCCGTCGATGGGTGTGCCCGCGCACCAGTGCCGGACGGCGGCGAACTACGGCCGGATCGTGGACCGGATGCGCTCCCTCGACCTGGCCGACGGAAAACTGCAGCCCATCTACGCCCTGATCGAGAACGGCCACCCGTTCACCGAGCCGGACGCCCCCACCATCACCGGTGAGCAGCTGGCGGGCGCGGTGTTCAACTCCCTGATCCACGAGGCGCGGGGCATCATCTACTTCAACCACAACTTCGGCGGCGATTGCGTCTCACAACACGTTCTGCGCGACGCTTGCGGTGCCGCGATCCGCCCGGCGGTGACCACGGTGAACAAACAGGTGACCGAACTGGCGCCCGTGTTGAACACCCAGTCGCTGGTACACCTGTTCAACCCGGACCTGGACACCATGTTCAAGCGGCACAACGGCTCCACGTACATCTTCGCCATGCCGAAGCGGGGCACCACGCCGGGTCCGCAGACCCTCACCCTCCCGACCGGCCTCACCGGCGAGGCCACCGTCCTGTTCGAGGACCGCACCATCCCCCTGGTGAACGGCACCCTCACCGACACCTTCCCCGCCGAACACACCTACCACGTCTACGCCATCAAGCACTGACCAACGAGCCCAGCAACAAGCCCCCAAAATCGCAGCCGACAACACACCCACCCACCCACCCATCCATCCATCCACCCACCAAACCGCAGCCAGCAACCACACCCCAAAACCCGCAACCCTAAATCCGCAGCAAGAAGAATACCCCCAAACCGAACTAAAACAACACCACCAACACCGCAGCCAAACAACACCACCAACACCGCAACCAAAACAAACACCACCAAAACCGCAGGCAAAACTACCCCACCAACACCACAGCCAAAAACAACATCACCAAAACCGCAGCCAGAAGCAACGCCCCCAAAGCCGCGCAGCCGGCAACGAAACCCGGCCACCCACCCATCCACCCCTCCCCCATCCCGGCCCAAAGCCAAGAACACGGCGAAGACCCCTTTGTCAAGGCATCTTTCCCGCCTTGACAAAGGGGTCTTCGCCGTAGTCACAATGAAACACCGGGATGGATCCCCCACGCTGCCAAATACCGCCCCCCCCGGGCGAAGCCTCCCGCCAGCACCTCGCCACCCTGGACGAGCTGTGGTGGCTCACCTCAACTCACGCAACCGCCCCCGCAACGGCCACACGAACGGCACGTAACCCAGCAACCCCAACCCGACCCCCAAGAACAACTGCACAGCGGAAGGCGCCACCAGAACCCGCACCCCCGCCATCACCGCCACCATGACCCCCACCCCCACCACCGGCCGCCACAACGCGACCGCCAACCCCCGCAGCGAAACCCCCGTCCTCCGCACCACCCACAGGAACGCGGGCAACACCACCACCGCCGCCACCAGCGCGTGCACCGCCGCCACCCCGGCGATGCCGCCCACCAGCGCCCCCACCGGCAACGCCACCACCAACGACAGGAACCACCCCGACTGCAACCACAGGCAAACCCGCGACCGCCCCAACGCCACCAAGAAGTCGTAGCACAACTCGGCGAACACCCGGACCACCCCGAGCACCGCCAGGAACTGCACCGCCACCGCCGCGGCCGCCCACTTGTCACCGTACAAAGTGGTCACCGCGGGCAACGCCAGCACCCCCAGCGCCGCGCACACCGGCAGGGTCGGCACCGCCAGGAGCACCGCGAGCCGCGTCAGCGCCTCACCCCGCGAAGGAACCTGATCTTGCACCCGCGCGAAAGCCGCCAGCGAAACGCGCCGCATCACCACCGAAAACGTGTTCACCGGCCAGCTCGACAGGTTGAACGCGATCACGTAGAACCCCAGCGCGGTGACGTCGAGCAGCCTGCCGATCACCACGTAGTCCACGTTCAGCATGGCGAACACGACGAAGCTCGCCGCCGCCAGCGGCAGGCCGAACGCCAGCAGCTCCCGCGCCCGCCGCCGGTCGAACCCCGGCCGCGGCCAGTAGTCGACCAGCTTGAGCAACATCAACGCCGACAGCGCGTTCCCGGCCAGCTGCCCCCACGCCAGGCTCCACGCCCCCGCCCCGCCGAGCGCCAGCGTCACCGTCAGCCCGCAGCTGACCACCAGGTTCAGCACGTCCGCCGCCAGCTGCGCGCCCTGCCGGAACGCCCGGTTCACCAGCTGCACCGCGGTCGCCGTGGCGCCGTCGATCAACACCGAAACGCACAGCAGCCGCAGCACCCCGACCGCTTCCGGCGAGCCCATCGCCTCGGCGAACGCGGGCGCGCCGAACCAGCAACCCGCGTACAGCAGGGCGCTGAACACCGTGGAGATCGTGGTGACCGTCGGCGCGATGGCGCGCGGATCGCCCTTCCAGCGCACGATCGCCAGGCTCACGCCCAGCTCGTTCAGCGACAACACGGCCTGCAGCGCCACCAGTGCCACCGCGAACACGCCGAAGTCCGCCGGCGCCAGCAACCGGGCCAGCAGCAGCGAGACGAAGAACCCGCCGAACTTGGCGATCACCGTGTTGAGCAGGCTCAGCACCAGCGCCCGCCGGACCTTCGGCGGGGCCTCCTCCTGGGTGGTCATTCCGCCCCCGCCTTCAGGCTCGCCCTGAGTTTCTGGGTCCAGGTCACCCGGCCGACCCGGGCGGGCGGCGGGTTCTCGGCACGGGCGATGCGCAGCAGCGAGCCGCACAGCCCGACGGAGAAGAAGCAGAGCCCGGCGATCACGCTGAAGCTCAGCAGGTCGAAGGTGGCAGCCGAGATCAACGCGATCAGCATCGCCGAGATCATCGCCCCCGCCAGGCTGCGCACCTCCCGGTTCCGGCTGATCACGCACACCCGCACCGCCGCGTACAGCCCGACCGCGAACATGCCGGCGAAGGTGACCAGCCCGAGCCAGCCGTTCTCGATCAACGTCATCAGGTACTGGTTGTCCAGGATCAGGTACTTGTCCGGCAGGAAGGTGCCGAAACCGCGGCCGGCGACCGGGTGCAGCGCGATGTGCCGCCACGCCTCGTCGTAGTCGTCGGTGCGCGAGGTGACGCTCGGATCGGTGTCGATGTTGGCGAACAGCCCGTACAGCGTGCCGAACAGGCCGGGCACCGCCAGCACGGCGGCCGAGGCGAAGCCGAGCGACATCCCGGCCACCACCAGCCGGCGCCGGCCGCGCACGCTGGCGACCACCACCAGCAGCACCACCGCCAGGCTGAGGATCGCCGTGCGGGACAGCGAAACCAGCGCGCCGCCGCCGACCGCGGCCAGGCTCAGCGCCCACTTCCAGCGCGGTTCCCCGCGGTCCATCGCGCGGAACAGGTAGTGCGCGGCGAACGGGATGGCCAGCGCGCACACCACGCCGAATTCGATCGGGTGGTTGGTCGTGCCCGACGGGCGGCGGAAGCTGGCGCGCTCCGGATTGCTGTACTCCGAGGTCGCCTTCAACCCGGGCAGCTGCAGGTACTGCGAAAGGTCGATGTCCAGTGCGAACTGCACCAGCCCGATGCCCGCGCACACCCCGATCACGCCGACCAGCACCCGCAGCACCCGGTTCAGCCGCTCGCGCACGGTCACCGTGTCGCAGACGAACACGCCGAGCGCGGTCATCGCGGTGATCCGGATCATGCCGCTGTCGGCCAGGTTCAGCTCGTCGTCGGGCAGGTGCCTGCGGGTGGCGATGCCGTAGGTGACCAGGTTCGCGGCGAGGAAGCAGGCGAGCGCGACCCGGGGCGCGTTGTGCCCCTTCGCCACGCCGAGCGTGTCGACCAGCTGGCTGCACAACCACAGCACGCCGAGCAATGCGGCGAAGGCGATGGTCGGCGCCAGCGTCATCGGGATGCGCGAGAACACCAGGCGGGCCGGGATGATCAGCAGCATCGCCAGGTAGACGCACACCAGCCCGGCCCCGTCGATCCGCTTCCAGATCGGCTCGGCCCGGCCGGCGAAGGGCGCGGTCTGCACGCCGTGCCCCGTCAGCGTCGGTGATCGGACGGCAGGGGGCCGACACTGGCGATGAACACCGTCGCGTCGTCGTCCGGTTGCCCGTTCCCCGACCGCGGGCGGGTGCGGGGAGCCGGCGGCTTCGGCTCGTCCGCGGCTTCTTCACGACGGCGCCGCATCGTCCGCGCCACGCTGTCGAAGGCGAACGTGCCGGCCAGGGTGAGCAGCAGCGAAAGCACCAGCGCGGCCCCCGCGAAGCGGATCTTGCCGCCGGTCAGCGGTTCCGGCTGGGTGGGCTGCACCAGCTCCTGCGCCTTGATGAAGGTCGACTCCGGCGCCTGCACCGCGCGCTGGCGGTTGTCCAGCTCGGTCCTGGCCCGCTCCAGCACCCGGGCCACCAGGTCGCGGCTCTCCTGCTCGGAGGTGCTCTCGGTGGTGACGAAGACGAACGGCCCGTTGGTCTGCCCGTTGTTGGCCAGGTAGGTGCTGCCCGATTCCGGCCCGGCGCCGACCTGTTCCTTGGTCAGCGGGTCGTTCAGGACCTGGGAGACGATCTGCGCGGAGATCACCAGGCTGCCGTCGAAGGAGAGCAGCGGGTTGGTCAGCGAGCCCTCGGCCGGGTCGGCGGTCACCCGCGCGCCGGTGGACGGTGCGGTCAGCACCAGCGTGCCGGAGGAGCTGTAGCGCGTCGGGATGGACAGGTAGGTGAACGCGGTGAGCCCCAGCGCCACCGCCAGCGCGGGCAGCACCACGTACCACCGCCTGCGGGCGAGCTGAACGAATCCCCAGAAGTCCATCTACCCCTCCACCGGCCGTCCTGGGGCGCCCAGGCTTCACTGGGATAGTCGCCGCGCACGGGGATTCGTTACCCCTGCTCAGGGCGCCACGGCGGTGGCGAGCAGGTTGTCGCGGAAGCGCGGCACGCGCAGCAGCGGCCTGCCGACGCGCATCAGCAGGCGGTCGGCGCGGCGGTGCGGCACGTGCGCGAACTCCCGCAGCTCCAGTTCGATGCCGGCGAACCCGGCGCGCTCGATCTGCCAGCGCAGGTGCTCGGCGGAGTACTCCAGGACGTGGCCGCAGCCCTGGTCGCCGGGGGTGTCGAAGTGGTCGAAGATGGGCCGTCCGAGGGCGAGGTAGACGATGTTGCGCAGCCGGTAGAGGTTCGGCGTGGTGCAGATCAGGTGGCCGCCGGGGCGCAGCATCGCCCGCAGCCGCCGCAACGCGACGTGGCCGGGTACCGGCAGGTGCTCGATCACCTCGGACAGCAGGATCACGTCGAACTCCCGGTCGCCACCGCTCTCGTCCAGCGCGAGGTTGAACCGGAAGGTCTCGATGCCGAGGTCCGCCAGCGTGGGGAAGCAGGCGTCGGTGATGTCGGCGACGGTGGCGCGGTCGTCCCAAAGCTCGGTGGCCATCGCCGCGAGCTGCCCGCCGCCGACCTCCAGCACGTCCACCGGCCAGTTCGGCGCCAACGCGGCGAACCGGTGCAGCACGGCCTCGTAGCGGGTCTGGTAGCGGGGGTAGTACTGGGGTTCCTCCTGCCATTCGCCGGCTCGGACCACCTTTTCGAAGGCACGGGCGAAGTCCTCGGAACCGAATGCGCGCATGGTCCAGTCCTGTCTGTTCAGGGCGGATTCCCGGGTCGGTGGTTCAGTCGCGCCGGGGCGGCATTCGTTACCGTTTTCTCAGTTGGCCGTTTGCATGTTGCCGATCACCATGCCGAGCACCTCGTGCGCGGCTTGACACGGGTCGTTCTTGCCAACGTTCTTCGGTGACAGGGTCACCGTCACGTTCACCGTGGACCGGTCCGAGGTACCCGCGACCACGTTGCACTCGCCCCTGGTGGTGGTTTGGTCGGTGGTGTCCCAAGCGACCGCCGGGTAGCCCCGCACGGGTGGCATCTCCTTGAAGAACTTGTACTGGTCACCTTTGACGCGATAGAAACCACTGAGCCCGATGTCGGTTATTTTCGGGAAAAGAACCGCGACGGACGCACTCTGCGCCCCGTAGCTGTGCCACCGGCAGTTCGGCCCGGTAACACCGTCCTGACTCTTGTTGGTGTCAGTACCGAGCAAGCCGGTGATCTGGGCGTCAGTGAGGGTTTCGCAAGGCTGCGCTTCCGACCGGCTGGTGTCGAGCGGGTTGTCGACCTTGGGCGCCCCGAAGGCTGGCACGTCCGATTCGGCGGGTGGCTGCGACGGTTCGACCGCATCCGCCGCGGGCACGGTCGGATTACCGCGCACGTCGTTGCCCCCACAGGCCCCGAGCAGAAGAACCAAGCCGACGGCACAGACCAAGCTTCGAGTGGGTCGGCGCACTAGAGCGAACCTCCTTGGTCCTTGATCTCGTCACCGGCGCTGGCCTCGGCCGCGGCGTACTGCCCCGCCGCTTTGCGGAACTTCTCGGCCTGGGAGAGGCAGTAGCCGACCCGATCGTGCAGCGCTGACAGCAGCGCTTCCCCCGATTGGCGTACGAGTTGAGCGTTGTCACCGGAAGCGTATTCGGCACCCGGCCCTTCGGCCTGGGTGAGCACTTCGGCATCGAGCATGTCCTGCTTGTAGGCATCGGCCAACTCTTCCCACTGGCGGGCGATTTCGGTCAGTTGGCCGGGTTCGAACGAGTAGCCACCCGCCGGGGCGTTCGCGGCGGCTTCCGCCGCTCCCGCCCACTGGGTGACCTGGTCGAACCAGGTGTCGCCACCAGGTTGGTCAGGCGTGCTCAAGCTGGTCCCCTCCCCGAGGCCATCGGCGACCGCCGGTTACCGGGCGAAAGCCGTGCGTGACCCACAAGGTAGCACTGGAGGGCGGGCTTGTTCAGCGTTCAGGCGACTACCCCGCAGCGGCCACGCACGCGTCCAAGGCCACCTGCCGCACCCCCGGAGCCGTGCCCGACTTCGCGGAGATCATCACCGCCAGCGCGTCCGGGGCGAGGCGGCCGGCGAAGGCGAGCGCACCGGCCTCGTCGAGGGGGGTGGTGTCCCAGTACGTGTGGCAGTACAGCGAATCCGACGGCACCCGCGGGACCGAGCCGAGCACCTCGTCGGCGAACACGCCGTAGAGGATGAACTCCGAGATGTGCAGCCTCCCGGTGAACAGGTCGAGCCAGCTCTTGCCGCTGACCTCCTGGACGCGCTCCTGCAGCAACCGGACCACGGCCGGCTCCCAGACGTTGAACGGGCTGACGTAGTCCGGCAGCGGCAAACCCGGCGCCGGGGGCAGGCCGAGCAGGTCGCGGGCGACGGCGTGCCAGCGCACGTGCCGCGGCATGCCGGCGTGCACCGCGTCGTCCGCGCGGAACAGGCCGATCCGGCCGTTCACCGCGAAGCTCCCCGCCGTGGTCCGGCGCACGAGCACCACGTCGGAGTCCACCATCAGCACGGCGCGGGCGTCGAACCGGGCGGCGGCGGCCAGTTTGACCGCCTGCTGCAGCACCCAGCCGCGCACCGGGGGCCACGGCCGCCGGGCGTTGACCCAGATGCCCGGCTTCGGCGTGGCCAGGTACCGCTTCGGCAGCAGCTCCGGGTAGGTCCAAACGCGACACCGCTGGCCCGCGTACCCCGCGAACAGCCCGCGGTCGGCCGGCGGCACGACCACGTGGTGCACGGCGTCGGTGTGCGCCAGCACGGATCGGTGGAGCGCTTCGAACAACCCCGCGTCGGGCGCGTAACTCGGGGTCAGCACGGCGAAATCGGTCATCTGTCCCGTCCCAGCACGGCGCGCAACGCGGCCCGGTGCCCGGCGTCGCGGTACCGCAGCAGTTCGTGCAGCGCCACCAGCGAGCGGAACACCGCGACCGCGAACCGGCCGTGGTACTTGGCGAAGTAGCGCACGCGGTTGACCGCGAGCAGCGCGGTGAGCGCGGGCCCGGAACCCGAGCCGCCACCGCGGTGCACCACCGTGGCCTCCGGCACGAAAACCGTGCGCAGGCCGGTGGCCCGGACGCGGCGGAAGAAGTCCACCTCTTCGGAGTACAGGAAGAACCTTTCGTCCCAGTCGCCGACCAGTTTCCGGCAACGGGCGGTGATCATCAGTGCGGCCCCACAGGTCCATTCGGGATCACCCGCCCCGCTCCGGTAAGCGCTGTCGGCCCATTCGGTCTCGCTCCAGCCCGAGGGCAACCAGGCCGCGCGCCCGCCGAGCAGGGCGTCGACCAGCGCGCGCCGCCGGGACGGCTCGTACCGGCGCGACCGGGACAGCGCCCCGTCGGCCGCCCTGATCAGCGGTACCGCCACGCCCACCCCGGCCGAGAGCGCCCGCCGCAGCGCGGTGATCGATTCACCGTCCACACTGGAATCCGGGTTCAGCACCAGCACCGCCTCGTCCGCGTCGACGTGGCGCCAGGCGAAGTTGAGCGCCCCCGCGTAGCCGAGGTTGGCCCCGGTTTCGAGCACCCGCGCCCCCGCCCGCCTGGCCACCGCGACCGTGCCGTCGCCGGAATCGTTGTCCACCACCAGCGCGGGGACGTCCGCTTCGGCGAGCCCCGCGAGCAACGCGGGGAGGTCGCGGGCGCTGTTGTGGGTGACGATCACCGCAACCGGCATGCCCGGCTAATCGGGACCTTCCGACCGCCCGTTACCGAAGGATGCCGATCCGAGACCTGGAGCGCGATAACGGCGGCCCGCTGGTGATCGATGCAACAGCCGGACGAAAGGCGCCGACCGGTGTACCTCACTACGCGGAACAGACCACAGCCCAGCGAGCAGCCGTCGACCGGCGGGAAACTGCCGTCGACGGTGTTCGCGCTGGGTGCGGTCAGCCTGCTCACCGACGTCTCCAGCGAGATGGTCACCGCGTTCCTCCCGGTTTACCTGCTGTACACGCTGCAGCTCGGTTACGTCCAATTCGGACTGCTGGACGGGCTGTACAACGGCGCCACGGCGATGCTGCGGTTGTTCGGTGGCTACGTGGCCGATCGCCTGCGCAAGCCGAAACTCGTCGCCATGGCCGGGTACGGCGCGTCGGCGCTGGCGAAGCTGGCGTTTCCGCTGGCCGGTGCTTCGGGCGCGGGCATCGGCGGGGTGCTCGCCTTCGACCGGGCAGGCAAGGGCCTGCGCACGGCCCCGCGTGACGCGCTGATCACGCTGTCCACCCCGCCGGGTCGGCTCGGCCGCGCGTTCGGCGTGCACCGGGCGATGGACACCGTCGGCGCGCTGCTCGGCCCGCTGGTCACCTTCTGGATCCTGGCCGAACTCGGCACCGGCGCGGACCCGGTGTTCGCGATCAGCTTCTGCTTCGCCCTGCTCGGCTGCATCGTGCTGGCGAGCTTCGTCCGCGAGCACACCCCGCCGTCGCCGGAACCGGCCCGTTCCCCGGTTTCCCGGCGGGCTTGCGCCGGGCTGCTGCGTGACCGCCGCATCCGCCGGATCACCGTCGTGGCCGGTCTGCTCGGCCTGGTCACCGTCAGCGACGCCTTCGTTTTCGTGGTGCTGCAGAAGACCTCCGGGGTGCCGCTGGAACTGCTGCCGCTGCTGCCGCTGGGCACCGCGCTGGTGTTCCTCGCCGCGGCGGTGCCGCTGGGGCTGGCCGCCGACCGGTTCGGCCGCTGGCCGGTGTTCTTCGGCGGGCACGTGCTGCTGCTCGGGGTGTACGCGGTGCTGCTGGTGCCGGGTGGTGGTTATCCGGTGCTGGTCGCCGCGCTGCTCGGGCACGGCCTGTTCTACGCCGCCACCGACGGTGTGCTGATGGCCTGCGCCGGGCCGCTGGTGCCCGAGGCGCTGCGCGCCAGCGGACTGGCCGTGGTGCAGACCGGTCAGGCGGTGGCGCGCCTGCTGTCCTCGGTGGTCTTCGGCTTCCTGCTGGCCGCGATGACCACGCGGGCCGCGGTGCTGCTGGTGCTGGTCGCGTTCGTGCTCGTGCTGACCGGTTCGGCACTGCTGCTGAGGCGGAGGCCCGATGCGCTGGCTGCGTGAGCACCGGGTGGCGGCCGGGATCGTCGCGATGGTCCTGGTCGTGCTGTGCGGTGGCGGGTACGTGCACTGGACCTCGGCCACCGGACGCGCGGGTGAGGCCGGTGTGGCCACCCCCGGTGACCTGCTGTTCATCGACCAGTCCGACGGCCGGGACGTGGTGCAGCGGGTGCGGCTGGCCGATCCCGGCGGGCCGCGGCAGGACACCGCCGACCGCTGCCAGCGGGTCTACTCGGCCGCGGGCACCACGGTGTGCCTGCGGCTGGCCGGGCCGGGGCCCAGCTACGAGGTGGCCGTGCTCGGTGCGGACGGCCGGGCCCTGCGCACCTTCGGCCTGGCCGGCATCCCGAACCGGGCTCGGGTGTCGGCCTCCGGGCAGATCGTCTCGTGGACCTCGTTCGTCACCGGCGACTCCTACGCCGTACCGGGTGGTTTCTCCACCCGCACCGGCGTGCTCGACCTGCGCACGGGAACGCTCGTCGAATCGCTGGAGGACTTCCACACCACGGTCGCCGGGGAACCGCTGCTCTCGGCCGACCGGAACTACTGGGGCGTGACCGTCGCCGGGGACGACCGCACCTTCTACGCGACGGTTTCTTCCCAGAACCGCACCTGGTTGGTGAAAGGCGATCTGATCACCCGAACCATGCAGGAAGTGCGACCGGGACCCGAATGCCCGTCGCTTTCACCCGATGGCACCAAGGTGGCCTACAAAAAGCGCGTCGGGCGATTCGGGCAATGGGAACTGGCGGTGCTCGACCTGAGCACCAAGCACGAGCAGGTCATTCCAGGCACCACCGGAATAGACGACCAGGCGGTCTGGCTGGAGCCCACCCGGTTGGCCTATGGACAAGCGGCCGGTGACGGTCGGAAATCTTCCGTCTTCGCCGTGCCCGCCGACGGATCGGCCCCACCGGAACTGCTCGTCGCGAACGCTTCCTCACCGGTTCCATTGCGGTAACCGGACGACTGTAACGTTTTCCCGCCCGGCTCGACTAAATTCCACGCGACCAGCTTTTCTCCCGTTCTGACCCGGTCGCGTTTCTTCCTCTTACCGGAATTCGAGGCGGCGTGCATGACTGCTGAGCTGGTCGGTGTCCAGATTGGTCCGAAGAGAGCAAGGGTCGGCGTGTTGGAGATAACACCGCTGACCGAAACCGAGCTCGTCGAACTGGTCGGCGCGGCCTGGACCCGGGGTGCGGGCGGCTGGGTCGTCACCGCGAACGTCGACATCGCCAGGGCGGCCACCCGCCGCCCGGAGCTGGCCGAGCTGATCGGCGAGGCCGACCTGGTCGTCGCCGACGGCATGCCGCTGGTGTGGGCCGCGCGGCTGGCCGGCGACCACCTCCCCGAGCGGGTCACCGGTTCCTCGCTGGTGTTCTCGCTGTCCGCCGCCGCGGCCGCGGCCGGTCGCTCCCTCTACCTGCTCGGCGGTGAACCGGGGGTGCCCGACGCCGCCGCCGACGCGCTGATCGCCCGGAACCCCGCGTTGAAGGTGGCCGGCACCGACTCCCCCGCGTTCGGCTTCGAGCACGACCCCGCCCAGCTGGCCGAGGTGCTCGACCGGGTGCAGGCCGCCAACCCCGACCTGGTGCTGGTCGGCCTGGGCTTTCCCAAGCAGGAGCAGCTGATCCGGCGGTTGCGCGAGGTCCACCCGGACGCCTGGTACGTCGGCTGCGGCGCGGGCATCCCGATGGCCGCCGGGGAGTTCAGCCGCGCTCCCGAGCGGTTGCAGCGGCTCGGCGGCGAGTGGCTGCACCGGCTCGCGCTGGAGCCGAAGCGCCTGGCCCGCCGGTACTTCGTCGACGACGCCCCGTTCGCCCTGCGCCTGCTGGCCGGGGCCGCCACCCGGCGGGTGCGGCGATGACCGGACCGCTGGCCGTGGTGGTGGTGACCTACCACAGCGCCGACGTGATCGAGCAGTGCCTGCGCTCGGTGCGGGTCGCGCTCGACGGCCTCGACGGCTTCGACGGCTTCGACGGCTTCGACACTGCCCGGATCATCGTGGTGGACAACGATTCCGGCGACGGCACGCGGGAACTGGCCACCGCCGTCTGCCCCGAAGCCGAGATCGTGCGGCTGCCCGGCAACCTCGGCTTCGCCGCCGGGGTGAACGCGGGCATCGACGCCGCCGGAGGTGCGGACGTGCTCGTGCTCAACCCGGACACCCGGCTCGAACCCGGCGCGATCCGGGCCCTGCGCGACGCGCTGACCGTGCCCGGTACCGGCATCGCGGTGCCGTTGCTGCTGGACCGGATCGGCCGCCCGGCGTTCTCCCTGCGCCGGAAGCCGACGGCCCTGCGTGCGCTCGGGGAAGCCCTGCTCGGCGGCACCCGGGCCGGGCTCGTCCCGGCGTTCGGCGAACTCGTCGTCCGGCACAGCCGGTACCGCGAACCCGGTACCGCCGACTGGGCCACCGGCGCCGCGTGGCTCGTCTCCCGGGAATGCCTCGCCGCGACCGGACGGCTCGAGGAACGCTTTTTCCTGTACTCCGAGGAAACCGAGTACATGCTGCGGGCCGGGGACGCCGGCTTCGCGGTCCGGTTCGAACCCCGTGCCGCGGCGACGCACCTCGGCGGGGAGCAGTCGACCTCGCCCGAACTGTGGTCGCTGGCCACCACGAACCGGGTGCGGCTGCGCCGCCAGCGCGCCGGTCGCCTGGCCGCACTGGCGATGTGGTTCCCGGTGGTGCTCAACGAACTCCTGCGCGTCCGCCGCGGGCCGAAGCACCGGCTCGCCCTGCGTGACCTCCTCCGCTGGCGCCGCTGGCCGTCGCGGGGCGAGGAGGCGGGGTACGTCTGCTTCTCCGCGCAGGACTGGTGGTACCACAACCGGGCGCATTCCGACTTCCAGCTGATGCGGGCGGTCGCCGAGCACCGGAAGGTGCTGGTGGTCAACAGCATCGGCATGCGGATGCCGGCGCCCGGCCGCAGCACCCAGGTGGCCAGGAAGATCCTGCGGAAGCTGCGCAGCGTGGCGATGCTGGTCCGGAAACCGCTGCCGGAGCTGCCGAACTTCCACGTGATGTCCCCGCTGCCGCTGCCGTTCTACGGCTCGCCGCTGCTGCGCCGGATCAACGCGTTCGTGGTGCGCGCGCAGGTGCGGGCGGTGTGCCTGGTGCTCGGCCTGCGCACCCCCGTGCTGGTGGTGACCATTCCGACCGCGTGGGACGTGGTGCGCCCGATGGCCAGGCGGTCGCTGGTGTTCAACCGCTCGGACCGGCACTCCGACTTCCCGGAGGCGGACCGCGCCACCATCGAGGAACTCGAGCAGGGCCTGCTGCGGGAGGCCGACACCGTGCTCTACGTCAGCCAGGCGCTGCTCGACGAGGAGCGCCCGCTGACCGGCGACCGCGCGTACTTCCTCGACCACGGCGTGGACGTGGAGCACTTCCGGGCGCGTCCGGTGTCCGAGCAGCCGGCCGACCTGCGCCGGATCCCCGGCCCCCGGATCGGCTTCTTCGGTGCGCTGGACGACTTCGTGGTCGACTTCGAGCTGCTGGAGCGCGTGGCCGCCGAACTGCCGGAGGCGTCACTGGTGCTGATCGGCGACTCGAGCCACCCGATGGACCGCTTCGACAAGTACCCGAACGTGTACTGGCTGGGCTTCCGCCCGTACGAAACCATTCCCGGATACGGCTCCGGATTCGACGTCGCGCTCATGCCCTGGCAGGACAACCCATGGATTCACCACTCGAACCCCGTCAAGCTCAAGGAATATCTTGCGCTCGGGCTGCCCGTGGTCAGCACGGAGTTCGCCGAACTGGCGAAGTACCCCGGCCGCGTCCGGGTGGCGGCGGGCCACGCGGAGTTCGTCGAAGCGGTCCGCGAGAGCCTGACCCGGGGCGGCTGGTGCACTCCGGAGCAGCTGCGGGCCTCGGTCGCCGACTGCTCGTGGCGCTCCCGTGCCGCGGCGCTCACCGCGACGGCCGAAACCCCCGCGGGCCGTACCTGACCCGCGAGGGCTGGCTGCTGCTCGGGCTGGTGGCGGTCACCGCGGCCGCCGCGGTGCTGCTGCTGGCCTGAGCGCTACTTGCGGATCTCCATCGTGCAGCACTTGGGGCCGCCACCGGCCTTGCGCAGCTCGGAGATGTCGACGTAGACCGGTTCGTAGCCGCGTTCGGCCAGGCGGTCGCCCAGTGCGGTCGCCTCCACCGGCAGCACCACGTTGCGGCCGTCCGAGACGGCGTTGAGACCGAAGCACTCGGCGTCGGCGGCGGTCGCTTCCACCGCGTCCGGGAACATCCGCCGCAGCACCCGCAGCGAACCCGCCGAGAAGGCCCCCGGGTAGTAGGCGAGCTGCGCCGGCCTGCTGTCGGTCGCCTCCGAGAGCACGAAGAGCGCGGTGTCGAGGTGGTAGTACTTCGGGTCGATCAGCCGCAGCGAGACCACCGGCACGCCCAGCACTTCCTGCGCTTCGCCGTGTGCCTCGGGATCGGTGCGGAAGCCGGTGCCCGCGAGCAGGAAGCGGCCGGTCCAGGCGAAGTCGCCCTCGGCCTCGTTGACCTTGGACGGCATGGTCAGGTCGCGGTAGCCGTGCTCGACGAACCAGCGGCGGAAGTGCTCGGCTTCGGCGGCCCGCTGCGGCGCGCGGAAGCGCGAGCCGAGCACCCGGCCGTCGATCACCGTGCCGGAGTTGGCCGAGAACACCATGTCCGGCAGGCCGGGCTGCGGGGTGATCTCCTCGACGGTGTGCCCGAGGCGGCGGTAGGTGTCCCGCAGCTCCCGCCACTGCTCGACGGCACGGGCCGCGCTCGCCGGCCGGCTCGGGTCCATCCAGGGGTTGATCGAGTACTCGACCGCGAAGTACCGCGGCTCGCACATGAGGTACCGCCGCGTGGTCGGCACGCGCACCGCGTCCGGAACGACCTGATCCACAACCGTCATGGGGCCAAGGTAAGGGCGCGCTGACTGCGCAAGCAATCGACGTTCCTTGCGCATATTCGTGCTAAACATTGCGAATGAACACCATCGACCAGCGGATCGTTTCGTGTCTGGTGACCAACGCGCGATCCAGCTACGCCGAGATCGGCAAGGTGGTCGGCCTGTCCGCGCCCGCGGTCAAGCGCCGGGTCGACCGGCTGCTGGAGACCGGGGTGCTCAAGGGGTTCACCGCGGTGGTCAACCCGGAGGCGCTCGGCTGGGGCACCGAGGCCTTCGTCGAGGTGCACTGCCAGGGCAACGTCGCCCCGGCACGCATCAGGGCCCGGCTGGAACCGCTGCCGGAGGTGGTCGCCGCCTACACCGTGACCGGGGCCGCCGACGCCATCGTGCACCTGCGGGCGGCGGACATCCACCAGCTGGAAACCGCGCTGGAACGCTTGCGCGGCTTGGAGATCATCGACCGCACGGTGTCCACCGTGGTGTTGTCGAGGTTGCTGGAGCGCCCGCCCAACCCGGGCGCATGATGGACGGATGATCCGCAGCGAACAGGCAGGCAAGGTCGCCGTGCTCACCATCGACGCCCCGGACACCCGCAACGCGCTCACGCTGGACCTTTCCGCCCAGCTGGCCGCCGCGGTCGCCCGTGCCGAGGCCGACGAAGGCACCCACGCCGTGGTGGTCACCGGCGCGCCGCCGGGGTTCTGCGCCGGCGCCGACCTGTCCGCGCTGGGCGAGGCGAAGGAAGCCGGGCTGCGGGCGATCTACGAGGGCTTCCTCTCGGTGGCCCGGTGCTCGCTGCCGACCATCGCCGCGGTCGGCGGGTCCGCCGTCGGCGCCGGGCTGAACCTGGCGCTGGCCGCCGACGTCCGGCTGGCCGGTCCGCGGGCGAAGTTCGTCGCCCGGTTCCTCGAACTCGGCCTGCACCCCGGCGGCGGCATGACCTGGATGCTCCAGCGGGCCGTCGGCAGGCAGCGGGCGATCGCCATGACCCTGTTCGGCGAAGTGCTCGACGCGGCCGCCGCCGAAGCCGCTCGTCTCACCATGCGGACGGTCGACGGCGACCACGGACAACTTCTCGAAGCCGCGCTGGAACTCGCCGCGCCCGCCGCCGAAGCACCACGCGAACTCGTCATCGCGACGAAGGCGACGATGCGCGAGACCGCGGCGGAACCGTTCCACGATGCGGCCGTCGAGCTCGAAATAGCGCCTCAACTGGTCTCTTTGGCCTCGCCCGAGTTCGCCGACCGGCTGCGGCGGCTGCAGCAGCGCATCAGCGGGATTTCAGCGGGTGGCGCTAGGAAGTAGGGCGTGACCGGGCACACGCGGGGCTACCCCAAGTACCTGTTACCATAAGTCACAGGTAAGTCGGCTCACACCACGAGATGCACCAGAAGCTCTCCAAGTAGCCTTGAGGCAGAGGCGGCATCGTCGAGTTCCCGGTGCAAGGCACTGCCAGTCGGGAGAGAGGGAATCCCTGACCCATGAGCACGAGTGCGAACGGCAACGGCGCAGACGCACTGACCGCGCTGTCGCCGGCCAGGCAGACCGAGATCAGCAAGCTGGACCGGGTGGTCATCCGCTTCGCCGGTGACTCCGGGGACGGGATGCAGCTGACCGGGGACAGGTTCACCTCGGAGGCCGCCGCCTTCGGCAACGACCTGTCCACCATGCCGAACTTCCCGGCCGAGATCCGCGCACCGCAGGGCACCATCCCCGGCGTCTCCAGCTTCCAGGTGCACTTCGCCGACTACGACATCCTCACCCCCGGCGACCGGCCGGACGTGCTGGTGGCGATGAACCCCGCCGCGCTCAAGGCGAACCTGAGCGATGTTCCACACGGTGGGACGGTGATCGTCAACACCGACGAGTTCTCCGGCCGCAACATGACCAAGGTCGGTTACGACGGCAACCCGCTCGAGGACGACACCCTCGCCCCGTTCCAGGTGCACAAGGTGGCCATGTCCACGCTCACCCGCGGGGCGCTGGAGGAGACCGGGCTGTCGAAGAAGGACGCCGAGCGCGCGAAGAACATGTTCGCGCTCGGGCTGCTGTCCTGGATGTACCACCGGCCCACCGAGGGCACCGAGGCGTTCCTGCGCGAGAAGTTCGCCAAGAAGCCGGACATCGCCGAAGCCAACATCCTCGCCTTCCGCGCCGGCTGGAACTACGGCGAGACCACCGAGTCCTTCGCCACCACCTTCGAGGTCGCCCCGGCCAAGCTGGCCAAGGGCACCTACCGCCAGATCACCGGCAACACCGCGCTGGCCTACGGGCTGGTCGCCGCCGGGCAGCGGTCCGGGCTGCCGATCCTGCTCGGCACCTACCCGATCACCCCGGCTTCGGACGTGCTGCACGAGCTGTCCAGGCACAAGAACTTCGGCATCCTGACCTTCCAGGCCGAGGACGAGATCGCCGGCATCGGCGCCGCGCTCGGCGCCTCCTACGGCGGTGCGCTGGGCGTCACCTCCACCTCCGGCCCCGGCGTGGCGCTGAAGTCGGAGACCATCGGCCTCGGCGTGATGACCGAACTGCCGCTGGTGGTGGTGGACGTGCAGCGCGGTGGCCCGTCCACCGGGCTGCCGACCAAAACCGAGCAGGCCGACCTGCTGCAGGCGCTCTACGGCCGCAACGGCGAGAGCCCGGTGCCGGTGATCGCGCCGCAGACCCCGGCCGACTGCTTCGACGCCGCCATCGAGGCCACCCGGATCGCGCTGAAGTACCGCACGCCGGTGCTGCTGCTCTCCGACGGCGCGATCGCCAACGGCAGCGAGCCGTGGCTGATCCCGGACGTGGAGAGCCTGCCGGACCTGAAGGTCGAATTCGCGCGGGAGCCGAACGCCACCGACGGTTCCGGCGAGTTCTGGCCGTACGTCCGCGATCCCGAGACGCTGGCCCGCGCCTGGGCGGTCCCCGGCACGGCCGGGCTGCAGCACCGCATCGGCGGGCTGGAGAAGGCCGACGGCACCGGGCACATCTCCTACGACCCGGACAACCACGACAAGATGGTCCGGCTGCGCCAGGCCAAGGTCGACGGCATCGACGTGCCCGACCTGGTGGTCGACGACCCCAGCGGGGGGAAGGCGCGGGTGCTGGCCATCGGCTGGGGTTCCTCGTACGGCCCGATCGGCGCGGCCTGCCGCCGCGTGCGCAAGCAGGGCATGGCCATCGCGCAGGCGCACCTGCGGCACCTCAACCCGTTGCCGGGCAACCTCGGCGACATCCTGAACTCCTACGACACCGTGGTGCTGCCGGAGATGAACCTCGGCCAGCTGGCCACCGTGCTCCGCGCCAAGTACCTCGTCGACGTGCACTCCTACACCAAGGTCGCCGGGCTGCCGTTCAAGGCGGAGGAACTGCAGGGCGTCTTCACCGACATCATCAAGGGGGTAGCGGGCCAATGACCGCGATCGACCTCGGCTTGCCCACGCTCGGCGGCCTCGACGGCGTGCCGACCACCGGCGAACCGCAGAAGGCCAAGGACTACAAGAGCGACCAGGAAGTCCGCTGGTGCCCCGGCTGCGGTGACTACGTGGTGCTCAACGCCGTGCAGTCGTTCCTGCCGACGCTGGGCCTCAAGCGCGAGAACATCGTGTTCATCTCGGGCATCGGCTGCTCGTCGCGGTTCCCGTACTACCTGAACACCTACGGCATGCACTCGATCCACGGGCGGGCCCCGGCCATCGCCACCGGGCTGGCCACCACCCGGCCGGACCTGTCGGTGTGGGTGGTCACCGGCGACGGCGACGCGCTCTCCATCGGCGGCAACCACCTGATCCACGCCCTGCGCCGCAACGTGAACCTGAAAATCCTGCTGTTCAACAACCGGATCTACGGGCTGACCAAGGGTCAGTACTCGCCGACCTCGGGCCCCGGCATGGTCACCAAGTCCACCCCGATGGGCAGCTTGGACACCCCGTTCAACCCGCTGTCGCTGGCCATCGGCGCCGAAGCCTCGTTCGTCGGCCGGGCGCTGGACTCCGACCGCAAGGGGCTGACCGAGGTGCTGCGGGCCGCCGCCGAGCACCGCGGTTCGGCGCTGGTGGAGATCTACCAGAACTGCCCGATCTTCAACGACGGCGCGTTCGAGGTGCTCAAGGACAAGGACGAGGCGCAGCGCAGGCTGATCCCGCTGAAGGCGGGCGAGCCGATCCGGTTCGGGCCGGAGAACGAGTTCGGGGTCACCCGCGGCGGCTGGGGCGGGCTGGAAGTGGCCAAGGTCAGCGAGATCGGCGAGGACAACCTCGTCGTGCACGACCCGGCCATCCAGGACACCAGCTACGCGTTCGCGCTGTCGCGCATCGGTGACCAGAACCTGAACCACACGCCGATCGGCGTGCTGCGCCAGGTCTCCCGGCCCACCTACGACGACCAGGCCCGTGCCCAGGTGGAGCAGGCCACGGCGGCGAAGAAGCCGGACCTGCAGGGCCTGCTGCGCGGCAAGGACACCTGGACCGTGGTCTGAGTCCTTCTTGGCCGTGGCTCAGCCGAGCGGGCGGAACCCGACCCGCTCGGCGTCGGCCGCGGTGCGGAACCAGACCTCGGCGACCATGCGCGGGAACTGCGGTGAGTCCTCGGTGCAGTAACGCAGGGCCGTCACGCTGGCCTTGACGCCGAATTCGTCGGCGGGGCGGCCACCACCCGGCTTCGGCATGGCGGAGCCGGGTCCGAACGGGCCGACCGGCACGGACAGCTCCGGCTCGAACTCCCTGGCTGGCGGGGGTTCCGGGATGTTGCTCCCCGGGGCCACCGCGGGTTCGAACAGCGATCCGCTGTTCTGCCCGTGTTCCGGTGCGGGCTCCCGGCGTTCGACCTGGCGCACCGACGGCTCGATCGGCCGCGGCGGGTCGAACCCACCCGGCGGGGGCGTCCGCGGCTGGCGCTTGGGCAGCACCTGGGTGCGCTCGGCGGCCAGCTCCTCCTCGTACGACGGCAGGTCGTCCTCGGGGGCCGGGGTGAACAGGCTGGCGGGACGCTCCTCGTCGAGGAGGCCGCTGCCGTTGTAGTACCTGGTTTCCTCGGTCTGCCCGCGGGAGAACCAGCTCTGCTCCACGGATTCGTGCTCGGGCGCGTCGTCCTCGTAGTGCGACCGCAACTCGATGTCCGACTGGATGGGCTCGGGTTCATCCGCTTCACGGATCGGCACGTGGATTTCGCGCGGATCTTGAACCTGCTCGTACGCGGTCTGGTACCCGGTCGCCGAGGACTCCGGCTCCGGGGCCGGCTGGAAGGAACGCGTCGCCTCGGCGTCGAACGAAGGCTGATAACCGGCAGCCGCCGACGACCGCGATTCGGAGTCATCCTCGAACGCGGGCTGGTAACCGGTGGCCGCCGACGACCGCGACTCCGGCTCATCCTCCAACGCAGAGTGATAACCGGTAGCCGCCACAGACCGCGACTCCGGCTCATCCCCGAACGCAGACTGATAACCCGTCGCCGCCGACGACCGCGACTCCGACTCATCCTCCAACGCAGAGTGATAACCGGTAGCCGCCACAGACCGCGACTCCGGCTCATCCCCGAACGCAGACTGATAACCCGTCGCCGCCGACGA
>NZ_JBWKKF010000006.1:289550-451651 GCF_056431745.1 Amycolatopsis sp. NPDC045836
CGACGACCGCGACTCCGACTCATCCTCCAACGCAGACTGATAACCGGCAGCCGCCGACGACCGCGACTCGGCCTCATCCCCGAACGCGGGCTGATAACCAGTAGCCGACGACCGCGAATCCGATTCATCCTCGAAAGCGGGCCGATAGCCAGCAGCCGCCGAAGGGCGCTCGGGCTCATCCCCGAAGGCGGGTTGATAACTGGTAGCCGCCTCGGACCGCGACTCCGGCTCATCCCCGAACGCGGACCGGTAACCAGTCGCCGCCGAAGACCGCGACTCCGGCTCATCCTCGAACGCAGGCTGGTAGCCAGTCGCCGAGGACTCCGGCTTCGGGTTCGGCTGGAAGGAACGCGTCGCCTCGGCCTCGAAAGCGGGCTGGTAACCGGTGCCCTCCGACGGGAAGGTGCGCGTGGGCTCAGCCGGCGGTGCCCCGGCCGGGAACTGGCGAGTGGGCTCGCGGGGCGCCGACTCGGCCTCGGTGAGCCGCCGCTGCAGTTCCCTGACCTGCTTGCGGGCCGGCAGGACGAGCAGCAGCACGGTCAGCAGCACCCCGATCGCGAACGCCGCCACGCTCCACAACCAGACCTGCGTGAAAATCGACATCTCCGCCGCCGTCCCTCCTTCCGGCCCCCTCCGCTGCGTGACGGGACCGGGCAGCCTTCCTTACGCCCCTATCGGGGGTCACTCAACCGGTGCGGGCCACCAGGTAGTCGGCGACCGACGCGCAGGCGTCCCGCGCTGGTGAGGCCGGTAGAGAAGCCAGCTCGACCCGCGCGCGCTGAGCGTAGTCGGCGAGGGTGTCCTTCGCCCGATCGAGTCCGGAAGAGGCACGCAGCAGGCCGAGGGCCTCCTCGACGAGGTGGTCTTCGGTGATGGGGCCGGAGAGCAGTTCCACCAGCCGGGGGTCGGTGGCGGGGTCGGCGAGCGCGTAGAGCATCGGCAGCGTGCGCACGCCTTCGCGGAGGTCGGTGCCCGGCGACTTGCCCGACTGCTCCGACGCCGAAGCGATGTCGATCACGTCGTCGGAGATCTGGAAGGAGGTGCCGATGATGTCGCCGAACCGGCGGAGCGCGTCGATGTGCTCGGCCGGGGCGTTCGACAGCATGCCGCCGAAGCGGCCGGCGGTGGCGATCAGCGACCCGGTCTTCTGCGCGATGACCGAGAGGTAGTGCTCGACGGGGTCCTCCCCCTCGAGCGGGCCGACGGTCTCCCGCATCTGGCCGGTGACCAGCTCACCGAAGGTCTCGGCGATGATCCGGGCGGCGTCGGTCCCGAGGTCGGCGACCAGCCGGGAGGCGTGCGCGAAGAGGAAGTCGCCGGTGAGGATGGCGATGGTGTTGTCCCAGCGGGCGTTCACGCTCTGCGCCCCGCGGCGCATGGTCGCCTCGTCCATCACGTCGTCGTGGTAGAGCGTGGCCAGGTGCACCAGCTCCACCGCGGCGGCCGCGGTCACCACCGCGTCCCGGCCCCCCACGCCGAACTGCGAGGCGAGCAGGGTGAACAGCGGGCGGAAGCGTTTGCCACCGGCCTCGACCAGGTGGGTCGCCGCGTCGTTGACCGCCTGCACCTCGCTGCGCACGGTCTCGCGCAGCAGGGCCTCCACGTCACGCAGGCCGCTGGCCAGCTCGCGCAGCAGCCCCTCGTCGGCGATCTGCAGGCCGACGGCCGCGCGCAAGTCCTCCATAGCGCCATCACGCACTGCCACTTCGGCTCCGCCCTCTCAGCACTGGGTCACGGGTTCACCCAAGCCTAATGGCTGGGGTGGTACCGCTGGTGGCCTCCCGCTACTCGCCACAGGTGACGAACGCGACAAACCGCTGAACCGCGGTGAACGGTGAACAAGCGAAGCGCGTGGATGCTACTTTCGACACCTGGATCACGCAGTGCACCCGCCAGGTGACAGCCAGGCGCGATGCTCGTGAAAGCGAGCAGCCCACGTCCGGCTGAACGCTGCACAAGCGGGGCCCGCCGGTGCTACTTTGACGCACGCGGATCACGCAGCGCGCCCAGAAGGTGACAGTTCGGCGCCGATGGCCTCGGGGGAGGAGCCCATCTTGACCACGCCCGCACCACCGCCCTCCACCGGCGGTTTCCTGGACCAACTCGGGGAAGCCGCCGGACAATTGGGGGAGCTGGCTCAAGCCACCGGCACGGCGGCCACCACCCCGTCCGGTGGTTATTCCTTCGAACCAGCGGAACTCAACGCCATCGCCCGGGAATGGGACGATCTGGCGGCCGCCTATGAGCTGGACCTGGTTCACGCCCGCTGGCTGGCCCAGGTGGAGGGGCCTGGTGCCGAGTACGCCTCGGGGGACAACGCCCGCCTGGTGCGCCAATCAGGTGAGACGCTCTTGGCCACGCTGAAGGAGCGGATCGACTACTGCCGAGCGCAGGCTCAGAAGTTCCGCGCGGCCGCCGGGCAGTACGCCGAGGCCGATGCCGGTGCCGGAGCTGAAATCGGCAACCAAGGAGGCTCGCTGTAGATGCGCCGACCCACTCGAAGCCTGGCCTGGACAGCCGGTCTGGCGCTGCTGCTCAGCGGTTGTCAGGGCGGCGACGTACCCGGCAGTCCGACCGTGCCGACCGCCGGTGCGGTCGAGCCCTCGCAATCCTCCGCGGAGGCGGAAGTCCCCGGGTTCGGTGCCCCGAAGGTGGACAACGCCCTCGACACCGGCAAGCTGGAAGCGACGCCGTGCGAAACGCTCAACGACACCCAGGTCACCGGCCTGCTGGGCACGGATGTCACCGAAAAGCCGGAAGACGCCGCGGGTCCGAGTTGCGCCTGGCACAGCTACGGAACCCAGGGCGCGTTCGTCGCGGTCGGCTTTCCGAAGACGACCAACCTCGGGCTCACCGCCATCTACCGGAAGAAGGGCACGGACTACCGGTTCTTCGAGGAGATGCAACCGGTGCGCGGTTTCCCGGCGGTCGCCTGGAACAACACCGATGAGACCACCAAGGGCCTGTGCAACGTCGCCGCGGGTACTTCCGACAGGTCGACGGTGGAAGCCACGGTGAGGCTGTCGGAGAAGAACGTGGGCAAGAAGGACCCGTGTGAAGCCGCGCACGAGGTGCTGGACATGGTCATCGCCAACATTCAGGGGGCAGGCTGATGAACGCTCCGCTCAACGCAGCGCAGATCTACGAGCAGGTGAACGGCGGCCCGGGAACGGGCACGCTGACCGCGGCCCAGGACGCCGCGTCCGGGCTGACCTCGAACCTGTCCGAGCGGGCGCAGCAGATCGCCGAGCTGGCGGGCAAGATCCAGGCCGGGTGGACCGGGGAGGCCGGGGCCAACGCGGCCAACGCGGCGCTCCCGCTGGCCAAGGCATCCCTCGAGGACGCCTCCCTGCTGGCGAAGGCGGGCAGCGCGCTCGAGGACCAGACCTCCGCCTTCGGCTCGGTGAAGAACACCGTGGTGCCCGTCGAGGCCAGCAAGCCCGAGTTGACCTCCGCCGACGTCTTCGAGGCGGTGACGACCGGCAACTGGAACAGCTACAACAACAAGGTCGGCGAGTGGCAGGCCAAGGCCCAGCAGAACATCGACGCCTTCGCCGGGTACCACGCGACCAGCATGGGCAACGGCGACACGATGCCCAGTTCGTTCACCCCGCTCGTCGATCCCGGCGCGCCGATCGGCATGGCCGAGGCGAATGCCCAGCAGTCCGAGAAGGGCGCCACCACACCGAACGTCGTCGGGGGTGGTCAGCCGAAGACGTCCGCGGGCAACGGTTACCAGCCGGTGACGCAGCAGCAGTACGACGGCACCAAGGCGGCAGCCGCGTATGAGCAGCCGGTCAAGGCCCCGACGACGCCGAGCGGCGGGCAGTGGGGGCCCAGCACGCCCGGCACCGGGGTGCCGCAGCCCGGCGGCCCGGGCACCGGCGGATTCAAGGCCGGCGCTCCCGGCGGCTTCGAACCCGGCGGCCCAGGGCTCAACGGCGTTCCAGGCGGGCCGAACTCCGGCGGCAAGCCGGGTGGCCTGAACCCAGGCGGTCCGGGGACGGTCAACGGCCGCCCCGGCGGCATGAACCCCGGCGGCCCCGGCGCAGTCAACGGCCGTCCGGGCGGCATGAACCCCGGCGGTCCCATCGCGGGCGGCAACCCGCCTGGTCGCACCGTCGGCGGTGTCCCCGGCGGCACGCCGAACCCAGCCGCCCCCGTGCGCGGTGGCGGGCCCACCGCACCCAAACCCGGTGGCACCCCGTTCGGGCCCATGGGCGCGGGTGGCGCCCAGCGCGCCGAAGAGGACAAGGAACACCGCCGCCCCGATTACCTGCTCGGCCCCGATCCGGACAAGATCTTCGGCGGCGACATCGAAAAGCCGACGCCGCCGGTCATCGGTGAAACCAGAAAGCCGACCTGACCGTGGTGATCGAGCACCGCGCCGAAATCTCGCTGAACACCCTGCTCGCCGCCATGCGGTGGACCGGATACGACCGACCGCACCTGGTTTTCGCGGGTGGTGAGCGCTACGTCCCGCCCACCGCGAAAACGGAACTCGACGAAGCCGCCAGGAAAGAACTGGAAAACCTCGGCCTCACCAACCGGAAAAGGCTTTCGGACGGTTTCGAGGACACGCTCCACCTGCTCAACCGGCCGCCGGTCGAATACTTCGCCCACCTCCGCACCCGCAACGAGAGTTACGAAGTGCTCGTGGCGGCGCAGGACCGGACGGCGGTCGTGGTGGTGCACCAGGACGAGCGCGTCTGGCTCAAGCCGTACCGCGGCAAGGACCCGGCGACCCTGCTGATCGACCACCTCCCGGCCTTCCCGGCCGCCGACTTCCGGCCGTTCACCGTGCCCCGGCACGAAATAGCGGACGACGCCGGCCCATCCGGGATCTACGACGAAAAGCGCAGCAAGAGCCAGGAAGCCAAACAGCTCGACGAGATATTCGCCGTGCCCAACTACGGCGCGGGCCTGCTGCACGCGGCGAGGCGGGATCATCGCGGAAATCGGCAACAGGCCCCGGTTGGTCTCAGCTACCTCGACATCGACGCGGGAAGGGTCGGGTTGAGCAGCAGCGGAACACCCGGCAATGCGCACATCACCGTGATTCCCGGCGATCGAGCCCGGCTGAGCGAAAAGGTGGCTTCACTGGGCGCGAGCCTGCACTGAGCCCGCCACCGATATGCCACACTCCGTACGACCACCGACGTGAACAAGGGGAGGTTCGCGCGTGACGAGCCCTGACCAGCTCTTCGCCGATTTCGAAGCAAAACTCGCCGAAACGCAGCGCAAAGCCGAGCGGATGCGCGCGGAGATCGAGCGGGTTTCGGTGAGCGAACGCAGCAAGGACGGACAGATCACGGTCACCGTCAACCACGCCGGCAACCTCACCGGCCTGGAAATCGGCCCCGTCGCCCGCGCGAAAGCCGACCTGGACCAGCAGATCCTGCGCACCATGCAAGCCGCGCAGAGCAAACTCGCCGACGCGATGGCAGGCGGGGTGCCGTCCATCGCGGGCACCGAAACCATGGCCGAGCTGATCGACCAGCTCAACGCGGCCTACCCGGAACCGGAACCGGACGGCTACCTCGAAGGCGGCTACACCACCCCGGACGAGGACAGCCGCTTCGTCGCCGAACCGGAAACCCCCGCACCGCCACCCCCGGAACGCCGGTCGCGTCCCACCAGGACCACCGAAGACGCCCACGACGACGACTACTTCACCGGCAACGACTTCCTCACCGACGAAGGCGACCGCCGATGAACGGCGACCAGGGCTTCAACGCCGACCCCGACGAGATCGACGCCCACGCCGGGAACGTGGCCGCCACCCACCAGCTGCTGAAGTCGGCCGTCGACGCCGCCCAGGCGCGACTCGACCACTACGCGTTCGGCGTCTTCGGCATCCCGCTCAGCCTGCTGTGCAACAGCGCCATGGAAGACGCCGTCGAAACCCTGCGCAAGGCCGAAGAAACCGGTCAGGCCCACGCGGACGCGGTTCGCCAGTGGGCCGAGCGCAAACGCGTGGACGAGGAAGAAATCCAGCGCCTGCTGAAGAAGGTGGAAGCCGGTGAGTGAGATCACCGAGGACGCGCAGCAGGACCTCGGCTCGGCGAAGGCCCCGGTCAAGGACTTCTTCAAGGGCGCCGGAATGGCCCAGGACTTCATCGGCGGCGCCGAGCAGATCGCCCGCGGCGACTGGACCGAGGGCCTGCTCGACTACGCCACCGGCGCGATCGACCTCGCCACGAACCTCAGGGGCGGGAAGAACCCCGTCGAGGTGCTGGTCAGCATGGGGCTGGGCTGGGTGATCGAGCACCTTTCGCCGCTCAACGACTACCTCGACGCCGTCACCGGCAACCAGGACGAACTGGAACTCACCGCCGCCACCTGGAACCAGGTCAGCAAGCACGTCCAGGAGACCGCGCAGAGCCTGGCCGACAGCACGAAGAACGACTGCGCGGACTGGACCGGGCAGTCGGTGGACCAGTACCGCCTGTTCGTCCAGGACCGCCTCGACCTCTACCGCGGCATCTCCGACGGGGCCAAGGGCGTGGCCTCGCTCGTCGACATCTGCCGGACCGTGCTCAACGTGGTCCGGACCATTATCCGCGACCTGATCGCGGACGTCTGCACCAAGATCATCATGATCATCGCCAGGTACCCGCCGCCCGCCTACCCGGTCGCGCTGACGGCGGAGATCATGCCGGTGGTGGTGCAGAGCACGAACACCGGCACGAAGGAACTCACCCGGTGCGCGCGGGTGCTCCAGCGGGGCCGCGACCTGCTGGACAGCCTCCGGAGCCTGTTCAACGACGCCACCCGGTACCTCGCCGAGCAGGGTTTCCTCAAGGGCATGGCCAAGGGGTCGTGGGACGTGCTGATCCGCGCGACGGTCGACGCGTCCAAGGGTTTCGGCAAGAAGGTGCTGACGGACACCGCCAAGGAGATGGGGAAGACCATCGTCGGCGGCTCCGTCAAGGAAGCGGGCAGCACCGGCAGCACCGAGCACGACAAGCAGGGCCCGTGGAACGAATCCGAGGCCAAGCGCGAGCACGACAAGCGGGAGACCAAGGTCGTCGACTCACCGCCCCCGCCGCCGAAACCGTCGGTGTACGACCCCCCGGCGGGGAACGTGTTCCCCACGCGAGGGGGCAACCGCATCTCCGGCAGCCTCGATGAGTGACCCGGCACTGATCGCCGACCGCACCAAGCGACGGCTCAAGCGCTGGTACATCGGGGCCGCGATCCTCGTCTACGGCTCGATCGGGTCGTTCTTCATGCTCGATTTCGCGCCGACCTTGGACAACTGGTTGCTCTCGGCCCTGTTCACCCTGGCCGCCGCGGGCTGCATCGCCCACATCGTCCGCGTCCGCGTCCGCGGGGGCAGCGGGTGGCGGCTGTTCGTGGACGAGGCGGGCATCCGGCTGGCCAGCGCACCGACCGGTGGGTGGACGCTGACGTGGGCGGAGGTCGCCGGGGTCGAGTTGCGGCGCCGGTTCCTGCGGCCGCTGAACCTCCTCGAGCCGCCCTACGGGTACGAACTCCGGTTGCGGCTGACCACGCCGGCCGAGTTCTTCCGGCAACCACGGGCAGGCAGACGAGCCCGTGACGTGTACACCACCGAGGTCCAGTTGAGCGAGCCGGAGGCGTACGCCGTGCAGGAACGAGCCCGCCGGTTCTGCGACGGGCCGGTGCGGGCGACCGCGTTGCCCCCCGCCGAAACGGGTGGGCCGCAGCAGAAGCTGATCCCGACGCCGGTACCGGACGATGCCCAGGGCTACTGGGGGGACAAGCCGTTCGGACCGTACTTCCTGTACCCCGACGAATTGCTCGGTGGTGGTTCGGTGCGCACGACGAGCTCGGTGGCGGAACCGGGCAAGTTCGTCGGCTTGCTGGTCACCGCCGTCGGCGTGCGCTGGAACTCGTTCGTGGGCAAGACGGCCTGGGACCGCGACGTGTTCGCGTCGACGTTCGAACTGACCTGGGCGGAGATCGGCGCCTTCCGGGTGAGCCCGCACGAGGACGAGTACCACGTCGACATCGTGCCCGGCGACGAGCGGTTCGCCCAGCGGCACCCCGAGATGCGGAACCACTGGCTGCGGCCCGACGGCACCTACCGGCTGGACCACACGTTCACCGCGGGCTCGGTCAAGGAACTGCGTGGCTTCATCGAGGTCTACCACCCGGGCGCCTACGAAGAAGCCAACGCTTGATCGAGCAGCGGGCGCAGGGCGGTGACCACGCCGGTGATCCGCTTCGCCGCCGTGGCGTGGGTGACGGACTCCGGGTGGTCGCTCAGCACGACGACCACGTACCGGTCACCCGTTCCGACCAGGCCGGTGGTGTGCAGTTGGCGGCGCGGGCGGCAGCAGGCCCAGCCCTGCTTCACCGCCCACGGCTGGTCGCCGACGGCGTCGGGGATGCCGAAGTGCTGGGCGAAGCCGTCGGCGCCGGTGGCGGTGGTGCCGCGCAGGCCGCGCAGGACCACCTCGCGCAGCCGGTCCGGGGCCCGTTCGAGCAGGTAGCGGTAGATCCGCCCGACGTCGGCCGCGGTGACGGTGGTGTCACCCCAGCGGCCGGGGTCCTCCGGCGGCCGGGTCGCCGACAACCGCATGCGCTTCGCCCAGCGGGTGACCAGGGCACCACCGCCGCGGCTCGCCCAGAGCTCGCTGGCCACGGCGTCGTCGCTGCGGGCGAGCATGCGTTCCACTGTGGACGGTGCGGCGGCACCGCTTTCCAGTGCGTCCAGCCCGATCAGCAGTTTGACCACCGAAGCCGAGGTGAACCTCGCCGTGCTGCGGTGCTCGGCGAGGGTTTTCCCGGACTCGCGGTCGAAGACCAGCACGCCGAGCTTCGCGTTCGGCGCGGCGGCGGCGAGGTCGTCCGCCGTCGGCACGGCCTCCGCCGGGGCGCCGGGTGGCGGCTCCGGTGGCTCAGGCGACTCGGCCGGCTCAGGCGGCTCAGCCGGCTCGGCGGTTCCAGGCGGCTCCACCGGCGGCGGCCCGGCCTCGAGCACGGGCACCGGTTCGGCTCGCGGTGCCGTGGCGCCGGGCACCACCACCAACGCGGCGGCCGCCCCGGCCAGCAACCCCACCAGCAGCACCGATCCACCCGTTTTCATGCCCGTACTCCGGCAACAACGGCGTGAGCGTTCGCGAAAACCGGCTGTTCTGTGACATGTACCACTAAGCACTCCGCGCCGCGGGACGCCCGGGGCGCCGTCGGCCAACCAGTACCGTGGCCAGAATCAGCGAATCCCGCGCTCCGTCGGCCGACGGCACCCGTCCGGTGCTGGACGGTCCCGCGGCCTTCGCGCAGCTCTTCGACACCTACGCCCGGCCCCTGCGCGGGTACCTCGCGGGCCGCGTCGGCGAGCACGTGGCCGACGACCTGGTGGCCGAGACCTTCCTGATCGCCTGGCGCAAGCGGGCCGTCTACGACCCCCGGCTGGCCCCGATCCGCGGCTGGCTCTACGGCATCGCCACCAACCTCGTGCGCACGCACGTCCGCCAGGAGATCCGCGGCCTGCGCGCCACCGCCCGCGCCCACGCCCGCCGCGACCACGACGGCGACCTCGGCCACGACGCGCTGGTCGCCGACCGCGTCGACGCCCAGCGGCGGATGCGCCTGCTCGCGGGCAAGCTCGCCGAACTCACCGAGCAGGAACGCGATGTACTGCTGCTCACCTCGTGGGCGGGGCTCGAACCCGCCGAAGTCGCCGCGGCGCTCGGCCTGCCCGCCAGCACCGTCCGCTCCCGGCTGCACCGGCTCCGCCACCGGCTGCAGACCCTGCTCACCCAGCACCCCCAGGAGGCCCTCGATGAGTGACCAGCGCGAACTCGACGAGGCGCTGGCGTTGCTGCTGCACCAGCGGGCACGCACCGCGGACCCGGCGCTGGACGGCGTCCGCGAGCGGGTGTTCGCCGAGGTGGCGCCGGCTAGAGCACCGCGGCGGCGGCGCTGGCTGCTCCCGGTGGCCGCGGCGGCCGTGGTGGTCGCGGGGGTCACCACCACGCAGGTCATCCGGGAGGCACCCGAGCCGGTCCAGTCCGCCGCTTCCCTGCTGCACCGAGCCGCCGATCTCAACGTCGACGGGGCACCGCAGCCGGACGGCGCGTACCTGCACGTGGTGCGGCTGGGCCAGATCCCCGAGACGACCGTCTACGGCACCGTCGCGGACGACGACGTCGTCGACAGCCCGCCGAACTCCGGCTACACGAAGGTGCACACCCGCCGGATCGAATCGTGGGTGCCGTTCGAACCCGAGCGGCTGTGGCGGGAGGAGCGCACGGCCGAGGGTCCGTCACAGCTGGTGGGCGGCACCCCGCCACCCGAACCGTGGAACGACACCGGCCGGTGGACGGAAAAGTGCGGCCACTACCCCCGCAAGGGCAAGCCGAAGGTCGTCTGCGGCGGACCGAAGGACCCCGAGAGCCCGAGCTTCTTCGCCACCACACCGACCGACCCGGCGGAAATCGCCGGGTGGCTGCGGAAGCACGCCCCCGAGCCCGGCGCGGCGTTCAGCGAAGGCGTGGAACTGCTCGCCTCCGGCGTGCTGCCGAAGGAGCGCTACGCCGGCTGGTACCGGGCGCTGGCGATGTTCGACGGCATCCAGGACTACGGCGACGTCACCCTGCCGGACGGGCGGGTCGGTGCCGCCATCGGCGTGCCGGGCGGGCGGGAGCGCCGCGAGCTGGTGATCGACCGGGAGAACGGCCGCTTCCTCGGCGAACGGCGGGTGGCCGGAGCACACCCCGCCCAGGCGTGGATCCCGCCGGGCACCGTGCTCGGCCTGCTCTCGGTCACCTCCACCCGCGTCCGGGACCTCGGCGACCGCTGAACGCAGGAGTGGGGCGCTGCGAAGGAAAGCAGCGCCCCACCCGGTGGAAGCTCAGCTGGCGAAACCGCCCGCACCCGCCCAGTCCAGCGCGAACGACGGGAGGACGCCCAGCACCAGGGTGACGATGACACCGAGGGTGATGGCCACCGTGGTGAAGGTGCCCGGCACGGTGACCGCCGGCCCCTCCGGCGACGGCTCGGAGAAGTACATCAGCACCACCACGCGCAGGTAGAAGAACGCCGCCACGGCACTGGCCACCAGCGCGATCACCACCAGCGGCGCCATGCCGTCGGTCAGCGCCGCCTCGAACACCACGAACTTGCCGACGAACCCGCTGGTCAGCGGAATTCCGGCGAGCGCGAGCAGCAGGAAGGTGAACACCCCGGCCAGCAACGGCGACCGCTTGGCCAGCCCGGCCCAGGCCGACAGGTGCGTGGCTTCGCCGTTCGCGTCGCGGACCAGGCTGACCACCCCGAACGCGGCGAGCGTGGTGAACCCGTAGGCCAGCAGGTAGAACAGCGTGCCGGACAGGCCCTGCTCGGTCATCGCGATCGAGCCCACCAGCAGGAAGCCGGCGTGCGCGATGGACGAGTAGGCGATCATCCGCTTGACGTCGGTCTGGGTCAGGCCGAGCACCGCGCCCAGCACCATCGACACGATCGCCACGCCCCACAGCACCCCGCGCCATTCCCAGCTGGTCGACTCGAAGCCGACGGTCAGCACCCGCAGGATGGCGCCGAACGCGGCGACCTTGGTGCAGGCCGCCATGAACGCGGTGATCGGCGTCGGCGCGCCCTGGTAGACGTCCGGGGTCCAGGTGTGGAACGGGCCGACCGAGCCCTTGAACAGCAGGCCGACCATGAGCAGGCCCAGCCCGGCGAACAGCAGCGTGTCCGACCGGTTGGTGCCCGCGGTGGCGTTCGCGATGTCGGCCAGCTTCACGGAGTTCGCGTAGCCGTAGAGCAGCGCCAGGCCGTACAGGAAGAACGCGCTGGAGAAGGCGCCCAGCAGGAAGTACTTGACCGCCGCCTCCTGCGAGATGAGGCGACGGCGGCGGGCGAGCCCGCACATCAGGTACAGCGGCAGGGAAAGCACTTCGAGCGCGATGAACATGGTGAGCAGGTCGTTCGCCGCGGTGAAGACCAGCATGCCGCCGAGCGCGAACAGCGTCAGCGGGAACACCTCGGTCTGCATCCCGGTGGAGCCGACCTGCGCGCGGTCCTGGAAGGTGCCCGGCCGGATCGCCGCCTGCGCGACGAAGGCGCCGCCGGGCTCGACCGACCGGTCCGCGATCAGCAGCACCGCGCCGATGCCGAGCGCCAGCAGCGTGCCCCAGAGGAACAACGCGGGCTTGTCCACCGAGAGCGACCCGCTCAGCGTGGTCGTGCCGCGTTCCGGCGAGTCGCGGACGTAGAGGACCAGCGCGACCCCGGCCGCCACGATGGCCAGCAGGGACAGGATGACCTGCGCCGACCACCGCTGGTGCTTGATCAGGAACGCCTCGAACAGCACGCTGACGCACGCCGCGCCGAGAATGATCAGGATCGGCAGGATCGCCGCGTAGTCGATCGCCGGGGCGGAGATCTTGCCCGGATCCTGGGCCAGGAGTACCTCGAGCATCAGTTGCCTTCCTGCACGGCGGACATCGTGGCTTCCACCGAAGGAGTAATCGTGTCCAGGACCGGCTTCGGGTAGAAGCCCAGCCCGATGATCAGCACCACCATCGGCGCCAGCACGCCGATCTCCACCTTGGACAGGTCGCGGATGGACTTCTTGGCGCCGACCTCCGGCGCCACCGCCGTCCCAGGCCCGCCTCCGACACCCATCAGGGCGTCACCGCGCACCGGACCCTGGAAGATGCGCTGGTACAGCCAGAGCACGTAGGCCGCGGCGAGCACCAGGCCCAGCGTGGCCACGATGGTGAACACCGGGCGGGTGTCGAACGAGCCGAGCAGCACCAGGAACTCGCTGATGAACGAGTTCGTGCCGGGCAGGGACAGGGTGGACAGCCCGGCGATGAAGAACAGCCCGCCCAGCAGCGGGGTCACCTTGGCCATGCCGCCGTAGTCGGCGATCCGGGTGGACCCGCCGCGGGCGATCACCATGCCGATCACCAGGATCAGCATGCCGGTGGCCAGGCTGTGGTTGAGCATGTACGACACCGAGCCGACCTGCGCCTGCTCGGTGAAGGCGAAGATGCCCAGCGCGATGAACCCGAAGTGGGCGATGGACACGTAGGCGATGAACCGCTTCATGTCCGACTGCCCGGCAGCCAGCATCGAGCCGTAGACCACCCCGGCCACGGCGAGGGTGAGCACCAGCGGCGCGAGCGTCTGACTGGCTTCGGGGAACATCGGGATGCAGTAACGCAGGAACCCGAAGGTGCCGACCTTGTCCAGCACGCCGACCAGCAGCACGGCCACGCCGATCGGCGCCTGCCCGGCCGCGTCCGGCAGCCAGGTGTGCAGCGGCACCAGCGGCGCCTTGATCGCGAAGGCCAGGAAGAAACCGAGGAACAGCCAGATCTGCGTGCCGGTCGGCGCGTCCCGCACCACCGAGACCAGCGTGGCCCAGTCGAAGGTGCCCTGGCCCAGTTCGTCCGAGGCCATCGAGTAGGCGCCGATGGCCGACGCCAGCATGATCAGCCCGCCGAGGAACGAGTACAGGAAGAACTTGACCGCCGCGTACTGCCGGTTCGGCCCGCCGTAACCGCCGATCAGGAAGTACATCGGGATCAGCATGATCTCGAACAGCACGTAGAACAGGAACACGTCGGTGGCCGCGAAGACCGCGATGGTCAGCGACTGCTGCACCAGGATCAACGCGAAGTAACCGCCGGCGCTGCGCCCCTTCGGCAGCTTGTCCACCGCCGCGGTGCCGCCGATGATCAGCGGCACCAGCAGGGCGATCACCGCGATCATCACCAGCGCGATGCCGTCCATGCCGAAGGAGATGTGGATGCCGAAGTTCGGGATCCAGTCCATCGAGGACGCCTGCTGGATGCGCTCGCCGCGGGGTTCGTAGCTCAGCCACAGCGGCACGATCAGCGCCAGCTCGACGATCGAGACGGCCAGCGCGGTGAGCGTGGCGACCCGGTCGTTCGAGCGCAGCGCGGTGACCGCGATCGCGCCGGCCAGCGGCAGCAGGATGAGGACGAGCAACAGGGTCATGAGAACCTCACCAGCAGGAGCGCGGCGATGACGACGAACGAACCGCCGAGCATGGACAGCGCGTAGGAGCGGACGAACCCGGTCTGCAGCCGGCGCAGCCTGCCGGAACCGCCGCCGAGGCCCGCGGCCAGGCCGTTGACCGCCCCGTCCACGCCCCGGTTGTCCAGGAACACGGCGAACCGGGTGAGCCAGATGCCCGGCCGGGCCACCAGCGTTTCGTTCAGCGCGTTGCCGTACAGGTCCTTGCGGGCCGCGCGGACCGGGAAGGACACCCGCTCCGGCCGCTCGACCGGGGTGTCGCGGCGGAAGATCACGTAGGCGGCCAGTGCGCCGAGCGCGGAGAGGCCGACCACCAGGAACGGGATGAGACCGTGCGGCAGCGCGGTGTGCTCGGCCTCCTGCAACACCCCGAGCGACGGGGTGAGCCACTCGACCAGCGAGTCGCCCGCGGTGAACAGGAAACCGGCCGCGACCGAGCCGACCGCCAGGATGATCATCGGCACGGTCATCACCGGTGGCGACTCGTGCGGGTGGAACTCGCGCCCATCGCTGGACTTGATGTCCTTCCAGCGCTGCTTGCCGAAGAAGGTGAGCATCACCAGGCGGGTCATGTAGAACGCGGTGAGCCCGGCACCCAGGGTGGCCGCGCCGCCGAAGACCCAGCCCTGCCAGCCGGGAGCGCCGAAGGCCGCCTCGATGATGGCGTCCTTCGAGTAGAAGCCGGACAGGAACGGGAAGCCGATCAGCGCGAGGTAACCGAGGCCGAAGGTGGCGAAGGTGATCGGCATCTTCTTGTACAGCCCGCCGAACTTCCGCATGTCCACTTCGTCGTTCATGCCGTGCATGACCGAACCGGCGCCGAGGAACAGGCCCGCCTTGAAGAAGCCGTGGGTGAGCAGGTGCATGATGCCCAGCGCGTAGCCGAACGGGCCGAGCCCGACCGCCAGCATCATGTAACCGATCTGGCTGACCGTGGAGTAGGCGAGCACCTTCTTGATGTCGTCGTAGGCGCAGCCGATGATGCACCCGATCAGCAGCGTGACCACGCCGACCAGGGTGACCACCAGCCTGCCGGACTCGGTGGCGTTGAAGATCGCCCCGGAGCGGGCCACCAGGTAGACCCCGGCGGTGACCATGGTCGCCGCGTGGATCAGCGCGGAGACCGGGGTCGGGCCCTCCATCGCGTCCGGCAGCCACGCCTGGAGCGGGAACTGGCCGGACTTGCCGCAGGCCCCGAGCAGCAGCAGGATCGCCATCGCGGTGAGCGCACCCGGCGGGATCTGGTCGATCGCGGCGAACACCTCGGCGTAACCGGTGCTGCCGACGTACTTGAACATCAGGAAGATCGCCAGCGCCAGCCCGACGTCACCGACGCGGTTCATCAGGAACGCCTTCTTCGCCGCGGTGGCCGCGGACGGGCGGTCCTGGTACCAGCCGATCAGCAGGTACGAGGCCAGGCCGACGCCCTCCCAGCCGAGGTACAGCGTGACGAAGCTGTTGCCCAGCACCAGGATCAGCATCGAGGCGACGAACAGGTTCAGGTAGCCGAAGAACCGCCGCCTGCCGCGGTCGTCGTGCATGTAGCCGACCGAGTAGAAGTGGATCAGCATGCCGACGCCGGTGATCAGCAGCACGAAGGTCATCGACAGCGGGTCCACCCGGAGCCCGAAGTCCACCTGCAGCTCGTTGACCGGGATCCACGAGAACAGCTTGACGTCGCTGGCCGCGTCGAAGCTGTTCGCGAAGAACAGGACCAGGCCGTACACGAAGGACAGTGCGACGGTGGCGGTGCCGAGCAGGTGCCCCCACGCGTCGGTGCGCTTGCCCCCGGCCAGCAGGATCAGCGCGCCGAGCGCCGGGAAGGCGACCAGCAGCCACGATGATGCGATCACACAAAAATCCTTTCAGTGGCGCGAAGCGCCTCCGTTGAGGGGGGCGGTGGGCGACGGGTGGGGTCCTTCAGTACTTCAGCAGGTTCGTGTCGTCGACCGAGGCCGACCGGCGGGTGCGGAAGATCGACATGATGATCGCCAGCCCGACCACCACTTCGGCGGCGGCCACGACCATCACGAAGAAGGCCATCACCTGGCCGTCGAGGTTGCCGTTGATCCTGGCGAAGGTGACCAGCGTGAGGTTCACCGCGTTGAGCATCAGCTCGATGCACATGAACACCACGATCGCGTTGCGGCGCACCAGCACCCCGACCGCGCCGATGGAGAACAGCAACGCGGAGAGCAGGAGGTAGTTCGTCGGCGTCATTTCTCTTCGCCTTCGGTCTTTTCTTCCTTGCCGCCGACCAGCGCGTGCGCGTCCGGGCCGGGCTCGCCGCCCGCGACCTGCTTGCGCTCGGCCGCGAAGTGCGCGGCGGTGGTGGACTCGATGATCTCCGAGAGCGACTCCGGTGCCACCGAACCGTCCGGCAGCAACGCGGGCGTGGCCACCGAGTTGGCGGTGGCGAACACCCCCGGGCCCGGCAGCGGCGAAGGCCGGGCGTGCTCACCGCGGAACCGCGCGACCACCAGGTCCTTCTGCGACATCTTGCCGCCCTTGGCGTGCCGGTCGGAGAAGGCCAGCACCATCGCGCCGATCGCCGCGGTGATCAGCAGCGCGGAGGTCAGCTCGAACGGGAACAGGTACTCGGTGAAGATCTTGCGGCCGAGCCCGCCCGCCGCCCCGCCCTGCGGGGTGTTCGGGTCGAGCAGCGGCGCCGGGGTGACGTCGGCGAGCGCCCTGGTCAGCGCGGCGGCGAACAGGCCGGCCATGCCGACGCCGAGCAGCGCGGCGGCGAGCCGCTGCCCGCGCAGCACCTCCACCACCGAGTCCGAGGAGTCGCGGCCCACCAGCATCAGCACGAACAGGAACAGCATCATGATCGCGCCGGTGTAGACGATGATCTGGGTGAAGCCGAGGAACGGCGCCTGCTGGACCATGTAGAGCACACCGAGCGAGAGCATGGTCAGCACCAGCCACAGCGCGGAGTGCACCGCGTTGCGGGCGAAGATCATGCCGAGCGCACCGGCCACCGCGAGCGGGGCCAGCACCCAGAAGGCGATGGTCTCGCCGGTGGTCACCGGAACGGCTTCGGGCAGCGGCGGTGCCTGCGCGAGCAGCGCGGTGATCATGACGCGCCCCCCTGCCCGCGGGCCAGCTCCGGCCCGTTGACGTAGTAGTCCTGCTCGTTGTCGCCCAGGCGCATCGGGTGCGGCGGCTGCTCCATGCCGGGCAGCAGCGGGGCGAGCAGGTCCTCCTTGGTGTAGATCAGCCGCTGGCGGTCGTCGTCGGCCAGCTCGTAGAAGTTGATCATCGTCAGGGACCGCGTCGGGCACGCCTCGACGCACAGCCCGCAGCCGATGCAGCGCAGGTAGTTGATCTGGTAGTCCGCGCCGTACCGCTCGCCGGGCGAGTAGCGGGCCTCGTCGGTGTTGTCACCGCCCTCGACGAAGATCGCGTCCGCCGGGCAGGCCCACGCGCACAGCTCGCAGCCGACGCACTTCTCCAGCCCGTCCGGGTGCCGGTTGAGCTGGTGCCGCCCGTGGTAGCGCGGTGCGGCGGGCGCCCCGGCCTCCGGGTACTCCTCGGTGGCCACCTTCTTGAACATCATCGAGAAGGTGACGCCGAAGCCCTTGATGGGATCAAGCATCCCCATCGGTGTTCTCCCTTCCGGCCGAAACGGCGGCGGGTTGCTTCTTCGCCGTGCGCTCCCTGGCCCTGAGCGCACGCTGGCGCGGGGTGGTCTCGGGGACCTTGAGGTCGAGCGGGGGCAGCGGGTAGTCGCTGCCGGTGACCGGCACGCTGTCGGCGTCGCGGAGCTGCTTCTCCGGCGCCATGAACGCGATGACCACCAGCACCAGCACCACCCCCGCGCCGACCGCGATCCACACGCCCAGCGGCACCTCGTCGGTGGTGCGGATGGCCCGGATGGTGGCGATCAGCACGATCCACACCAGGTTCAGCGGGACCAGGACCTTCCAGCCCAGCCGCATGAACTGGTCGTAGCGGTACCGGGGCAGCGTGCCGCGCAGCCAGATGAAGCCGAACAGCAGCACGAACATCTTGGCCATGAACCAGATGACCGGCAGCCAGCCGCTGTTCAGCGCGTGGTCGGCGCCGACGAACGGGAAGAGCCAGCCGCCGAGGAACAACGTGGTGGCGAACGCCGAGACGATCACCATGTTCACGTACTCGGCGAGGAAGAACATGGCGAACTTCATCGAGCTGTACTCGGTGTGGAAACCGCCGACCAGCTCGGATTCGGCCTCCGGCAGGTCGAACGGCGCGCGGTTGGTCTCGCCGACCATGGAGATCAGGTAGATCACGAAGCTCGGCAGCAGCAGGTAGAAGTACCAGCCGGACTGCTGCGAGGCGACGATGTCGCTGGTGGACATCGACTGCGCGTACAGGATCACGCCGACGATCGACAGGCCCATGGCGATCTCGTAGGAGATCACCTGCGCCGCCGAGCGCAGCCCGCCGAGCAGCGGGTACGGCGAGCCGGAGGACCAGCCGGCCAGCACGATGCCGTACACCCCGATCGACGAGCAGGCCAGGATCACCAGCACGCCGACCGGCAGGTCGACCAGCTGCAGCAGCGTCCGCTCACCGAAGATGGAGACCTCCGGGCCGAACGGGATCGCCGAGAGCCCGACCAGCGCGGGCACCGCGGACAGCACCGGCGCCAGGAAGTAGACCTTGCGGTCGGCGGTGTCCGGGATGATCTGTTCCTTGAACGGCAGCTTCAGCGCGTCCGCCAGGGACTGCAGGTAACCGCCGGGGCCGACGCGGTTGGGGCCGGGCCGGTTCTGCATCCGGCCGACCGCCTTGCGCTCCCAGACGATCAGGAAGATCGTCAGGATCGGGCCGATCAGCAGGATGACCACGGCCTTGAGCAGCACCAGCCACCACGGGTCGTCGGCCAGGATCTCGGCCCGGGTCAGCTCCTGGGCCTGGAACAGGAACGGGGTCACCGCGCACCTCCAGCGATCGAGACCACCGAGCCGTGCCCGGCCGCGAGTGCGGCGCGGACCCGGGAGCCTTCGGAGTTGCCCGGCAGCCAGACCACGCCGTCGGGCAGGTCGGCCACCTCGACCGGCAGGGTGATCGCCCCGCGCTCGGTCGACACGGTCACCGTCTCCATGCCGTTCGCGGTGGCCGCGGACAACCGGGCCACCACCGGCCGGGCGGTGCCCGCCAGGTGCGGTTCACCGTCCTGCAGCGAGCCCTTGTCCAGCAGCTGCCGCCAGGTCGCCAGCACCGCCTGCCCGGCACCGGGCTTCGGGGCCTGCGGGGCGGGCACCTCGGGAGCCGTGCCCCCGCGCCGGGGAGCCAGCCGGGACAGGTCGCCCGCCGCGGCGGCCGGGGTCTGGGTGAACAGGTCGGCGTCCATCTCCACGGCGAGGGTGTCCAGCACGCGGCAGTCGGGCAGCGCGCCGGTGCCTTCGAGGGTCACGTCGAACTCGCGGCGGCGGCCCTCCCAGTTGAGGTAGGAACCGGACTTCTCCACCGCCGGCGCGATCGGCAGCACCACGTCGGCGTGCTCGGTGACCTCGCTGGCGCGCAGTTCGAGGCTGACCACGAAGCCCGCGGTGGCCAGCGCACGCCGCGCCAGCTCCGGGTCGGGCAGGTCGGTCAGCTCGACCCCGCCGACGAGCAGGCCGTCCAGCCGGCCACCGGCAGCCGCTTCGAGGATGCCGGTCAGGTCGCGGCCGGGCTCACCGGGCAGGCCGTCCACGCCCCAGGCGCGGGCCACCTCGATGCGGTCCTCGATGCTGGTCACCGACCGGCCGCCGGGCAGCAGCGTCGGCAGCGCACCGACCTCGACCGCACCGCGTTCGCCCGCCCGGCGCGGGATCCACGCCAGCCGGGCACCGGTGCGGGCGGTCAGCCGCAGCAGCGCGGAGAACAGGCCGGGCACCTCGGCGGCGCGCTCCCCGACCAGCACCACACCGCCGGCGGCCAGTGCTTCGTCGAGGTCCGGCGCGTGCTGGGCGAGCGCGTCGAGCGCGGCCGCCTCCCCGCCGGGCACGCAGGCGAGCAGCTCGCCGAAGGTCTTGCGCACCGAGGGCGTGGTCCACTGTCCCAAGTGGACGACCTTGGCCTTCTTCGTGCGGGCCGCCTTGCGCAGCCGCAGGAAGACGATCGGCGCCTCCTCCTCCGGCTCGAAGGCCACGCACAGCACGGTCGGCGCGTTCTCGATGGCCGCGAAGGTCACGCCGGTCTCCGGCGTGGTGCCGACCACGTGCGCGGTGAGGAAGTCCAGTTCCTCGGCCGAGTGGGCCCGCGCGCGGTAGTCGATGTCGTTGGTGCGCAGGGCGATCCGGGCGAACTTCGAGTACGCGTAGGCGTCCTCGACGGTCAGCCTGCCACCCGGCAGCACCGCCGCGCCCCGGCCGTCGCGGGCCTTCGCCAGGCCCTCGGCGGCCACGCGCAGCGCGTCGGTCCAGGAGGCTTCCTCCAGCTCACCGGTGGCCGCGTCCCGCACCATGGGGCGGCGCAGCCGGTCCTCGGCCCCGGCGTACCGGAAGGCGAACCGGCCCTTGTCGCAGATCCACTCCTCGTTGACCTGCGGGTCGTCCCCGGCCAGCTTGCGCATCACCTTGCCGCGCCGGAAGTCGGTGCGCTCGGCGCAGCCCGACGAGCAGTGCTCGCACACGCTCGGCGAGGACACCAGGTCGAACGGCCGCGACCGGAACCGGTAGGCGGCGCTGGTCAGCGCGCCCACCGGGCAGATCTGGATGGTGTTGCCGGAGAAGTAGCTCTGGAACGGCTGCCCGCTGGTCGTGCGCGAGGCCATGTCCAGCACGTCGGCGGTTTCGGCGGTGCCGATCTGCTGGTGCGCCCCGCGTTCGAGCAGCTCGATGAACGGGTCACCGGCGATCTGCGCGGAGAACCGGGTGCAGCGCTGGCAGAGCACGCAGCGCTCGCGGTCGAGCAGCACCTGGCTGGAGATCGGCAGCGGCTTCGGGAAGGTCCGCTTCCGGTCGACGAACCGCGAGTCGGCGCGGCCGTGCGCCAGCGCCTGGTTCTGCAGCGGGCACTCACCGCCCTTGTCGCAGACCGGGCAGTCCAGCGGGTGGTTGATCAGCAGCAGCTCCATCACGCCCTGCTGCGCCTTGTCCGCCACCGGCGAGGTCAGCTGGGTCTTGACCACCATGCCGTCGGCCACCGTCATCGTGCACGAGGCCTGCGGCTTCGGCATCGGGCGGCCGTTCATCTCCACCTCGACCAGGCACTGGCGGCAGGCGCCCGCCGGGTCGAGCAGCGGGTGGTCGCAGAAGCGCGGGATCACCGTGCCGAGCCGTTCCGCGGTGCGGATCAGCAGCTCGCCCTTCGGCGCGATGACCTCTTCGCCGTCGACGATCAGTTTGACGTGGCCCTCGGGAACCGGGGTTTCCTCGGTCGAAGGCTTGTCGGGTGCGATGGTCATGCCTGCGCTCCCACCAGTTCGCGCTTGTTGCTCTCACACAGGGCGAGGAACTCGTCCCGGAAGTACTTGATGCCGCTGGTGATCGGGCTGACCGCACCGTCACCGAGGGCGCAGAAGGACCGGCCGAGGATGTTGTCGCAGACGTCGAGCAGGGTGTCGATGTCGGCTTCGGTACCGCGGCCCTCGACCATGCGCTCCAGGATCTGCGCCAGCCAGTAGGTGCCCTCGCGGCACGGCGTGCACTTGCCGCACGACTCGTGTTCGTAGAACTGCGTCCACTTCATCACGGCCCACGGCACGGAAACCGTCTCGTTGAACACCATCACCGCGGTGGTGCCGAGCATCGAGCCCGCCTCGGCGGCGCCCTCGAAGTCCAGCGGGGTGTCCAGGTGCTCCGCGGTGAACATCGGCGTGGACGAACCACCCGGGGTCCAGAACTTCAGCGGGATGCCGTCCTTCATGCCACCGGCCATGTCCAGCAGCTGGCGCAGGGTCGTGCCGAGCGGGCACTCGTACTGGCCGGGGTGCTCCACGTGCCCGGAGATCGAGTAGATCTTCGGGCCCGGCGACTTCTCGCTGCCCATCTTGCGGAACCAGTCGGCCCCGGCGTTGACGATGTAGGGCGCGCTGGCGATGGTCTCCACGTTGTTCACCGTGGTCGGCGCGGCGTAGAGCCCGGCGGCGGCGGGGAACGGCGGCTTGAGCCGCGGCTGACCGCGACGGCCCTCCAGCGAGTCCAGCAACGCGGTTTCCTCACCGCAGATGTAGGCGCCCGCGCCCGCGTGCACGGTGATGTCGAGGTCGAACCCGCTGCCGACGATGTCCTTGCCGAGGTACCCGGCTTCGTAGGCTTCGCGCACCGCCGCGTTGAGGCGGCGGATGCAGTGCAGCGCCTCACCGCGGACGTAGATGAAGCAGTGGTGCGAGCGCATCGCGTACGAGGCGATCACGCAGCCTTCGATCAGCGAGTGCGGGTCCGCCATCATCAGCGGGATGTCCTTGCAGGTACCCGGTTCACCCTCGTCGGCGTTGATCACCAGGTAGTGCGGCTTGTCCTCGTTGGGCGGCATGAACGACCACTTCACACCGGCCGGGAAACCCGCACCGCCGCGACCGCGCAGGCCCGCGTTCTTGATCAGCGTGACCAGCTGCTCCGGCGTGCCCGCCAGCGCCTTGCGCAACGCGGTGTAGCCCTCGAGCCGCTCGTAGGTGGCCAGCCGCCAGGAATCCGGCGAGAGCCAGCGCTTGGTGAGGACCGGGGTAATGGGGTCAGCCATCGGCTTGCCTCACTTCTTCTCTTCGACGGCGGGCAGCGGCACGTCTTCCATCACCGGTGCGGTCCAGCCGCGTTCCTGCGCGACCTGGGCGCCCCGCAGCGTTTCCACGGCCTGCGACGGCCCGTCCACGTGGGCGCGGTAGGTCGGTTCGTCCTCCGGGAAGAACCCGGCGAGCTGCAGTTCCGCACCCTTGAAGTCGGTCAGCGGGGCACCGCGCGTCGGGGCCGGCTTCTTGCCCGCCCGCAGCGCGTCGACCAGGGCGACCGCCTTGTCCGTGGTCTGGTTGTCGAAGTACTCGTAGTTGACCTGGATGACCGGGCCGAGGTCGCAGGCGGCCAGGCACTCGGCGTGCTCGAGGGTGATCGAGCCGGGTTCGCCGGGGGTGCCCGCGGTTTCCTCGTGCCCCAGCGGCTTGTCCTCGGAACCGAGGTGCGTCTGGAGCTTGCGGTAGATGTCGTCCCCGCCGAGCGCCGCGCACAGCGTGTTCGTGCAGACGCTGACCAGGTGCTCACCACACGGACGGCGCTTGTACATGGTGTAGAACGTGGCCACCGCGCTGACCTCGGCGTCGGACAGGTCCAGCTGCCGCCCGCAGAAGGCGATGCCCTCCTGGGTGACGTAGCCCTGCACCGACTGCACCAGGTGCAGCATCGGCAGCAGCGCCGAGCGGCTCACCGGGTAGCGCGCGATGATCTGCTGCGCCTTCTCCACGATGTCCGGCCCGAACGGGTCCTCGAGCCCGGTAGTAGACACGGTGTCCAAGAGGGACTCGGTGCCTTCCGGAGCAATGCCCCGGACGTCCACGTCCCCACCCGCCGCCACGTGCGTTTCGTCGGCGTAGTTCCCGCCCGGCTCCGGGCGTTCCGTCGAAGAGGTCATCGGTCCACTCCCCCCATCACGGGGTCGATCGACGCGATCGCCGCGATCACGTCCGCCACCAGCCCGCCCTCGGCCATCGCGGGCATCGACTGCAGGTTCACGAAGCTCGGTTCCCGGATGTGCACGCGCATCGGGCGGGTGCCGCCGTCGGAGACCAGGTGCGCGCCCAGTTCCCCGCGTGGTGACTCGACCGCCGAGTACGCCTGGCCCGGCGGCACCTTGAAGCCCTCGGTGACCAGCTTGAAGTGGTGGATCAGCGACTCCATCGACTGGCCCATGATCTTGCGGACGTGCTCGAGCGAGTTGCCGAGCCCGTCGCTGCCCAGCGACAGCTGCGCCGGCCAGGCCACCTTCTTGTCCTCGACCATCACCGGGCCGGGACCCTCGTCGGCCAGCTTCTTCAGCGCCTGCTTGATGATCTTCAGGCTCTCGCGCATCTCCTGGACGCGGATCAGGTACCGCGCCCAGCAGTCGGCGTCGGTGGAGGTCGGCACGTCGAACTTGAACTCGTCGTAGCGCGAGTACGGCTCGGTCTTGCGCAGGTCCCACGGCAGCCCGGCGGAGCGCAGCACCGGCCCGGTCACCCCGAGCGAGAGGCAGGCGTCCACCGGGAGGAAGCCGACGTCCTTGAGCCGGTTGCGCCAGATCGGCTGCCCGGTGAACAGCTTGTCGTAGAGCGGGAGCCGCTCCTCCATCGTCTTGACGAAGGCGGACACCGCCTCCTGGTAGTCCTCCGGCATGTCCTGGGCGAGCCCGCCGGGCCGGATGAACGCGTGGTTCATCCGCAGGCCGGTCAGGTGCTCCAGCAGGTGCAGGACTTCTTCGCGCTCGCGGAAGCCGAGCGTCATCGCCGTGGTGGCACCGAGTTCCATGCCGCCGGTGGCGATGTAGACCAGGTGCGAGCCGATGCGGTTGATCTCCATCAGCAGCACCCGCAGCAGTTCCGCCCGCGGCGGCGCCTTGATGCCGAGCAGCTTCTCCACCGAGAGGCAGTAGGCGGCCTCGGTGAACAACGGGGACAGGTAGTCCATCCGCGTGACGAAGGTGACGCCCTGGGTCCAGGTCCGGTATTCGCAGTTCTTCTCGATCCCGGTGTGCAGGTAACCGATGACCGAGCGGAGCTGGGTGACGGTCTCGCCCTCCATCTCCAGCACCAGCCGGAGCACACCGTGCGTGGACGGGTGCTGCGGGCCCATGTTGATGACCATGCGGTCGTCGTGCTCGGCGTCGGAGAGCACGTCGTCCCAGTCACCACCGGAAACGGTGTAGACCGGGCCTTCGGTGGTGCGGCGTTCCTGGGCGTAGGCCTGCCGGGGGTGCTCGGTGTCCGAGCCCGACGGCGAGGTGTCCGTACCGGTTTCGACGTCCGAGAGCTTTTCGGTGCTGCTCACGAGTAAGACCTCCGCTGGTCCGGCGGCGGGATCTCCGCGCCCTTGTACTCCACGGGAATCCCGCCGAGCGGGTAGTCCTTGCGCTGCGGGTGGCCGTCCCAGTCGTCCGGCATCAGGATCCGGGTCAGCGCCGGGTGGCCGTCGTAGACGATGCCGAACATGTCGTAGGCCTCCCGCTCCTGCCAGTCGGCCGTCGGGTAGACCTCGACGATGGACGGGATGTGCGGGTCGTCCACGTCCACCGCCACCTCGAGCCGGATGCGGCGGCGGAAGGTCATCGAGGTCAGGTGGTAGACCGAGTGCAGCCGCTGCGGCACGTCCACGCCGTAGTCCACGCCGGAGACCGAGCTGCACAGCTCGAACCGCAGCCCGCCGTCGTTGCGCAGGGTCCGGCAGATCTCCACCAGGTGCTCGCGCGCCACGTAGAAGGTGATCTCGCCGCGGTCGACGGTCACCTGCTGGACGGCTTCGGCGGGCACGCCGTGTTCGCCGAGGGCGGCGAAGAACTCGTCGGCGAACTCGTCGAACCAGCCGCCGTACGGGCGTTCCGCCGGAGCCGGCGAGTACGCCGGCAACCGCAGGCCGCCGTAGCCGGAGGTGTCCCCGCTGCCGGAAACACCGAACATGCCCTTGCGTTCCCGGCCGGCCACCACCGGTTCGGCCGGGCGCGGGCCCTCGGGCCGCAGCTCCACCGAATCCGGGCGCTCGGCGCTGGATCGTTCTCCGCCGGTGACGGGCTTCTCTTCGTCGGGCATCTTCGTCACTTCTTCGCGTACTTGATGGAGGACGGGATCAGCTCGGTGCGGGCCCCGCTGGCCGCGCGCAGCGCCGCGCGCCGGGCGTTCAGCGGCTCGTCCTGGATCTTGGCGTGCAGCTTGAGGATCGCGTCGAGCAGCATCTCCGGCCGCGGCGGGCAGCCGGGCAGGTACATGTCCACCGGCACGATGTGGTCCACGCCCTGCACCACGGCGTAGTTGTTGAACATGCCGCCGGAGGAGGCGCACACGCCCATCGCCAGCACCCAGCGCGGCTCGGCCATCTGGTCGTAGATCTGCCGCAGCACCGGCGCCATCTTCTGCGTCACGCGACCGGCCACGATCATCAGGTCGGCCTGGCGCGGGGTGGCGCTGAAGCGCTCCATGCCGAAGCGCGCGATGTCGTAGCGCGAACCACCGACGGTCATCATCTCGATGGCGCAGCAGGCCAGGCCGAAGGTGGCGGGCCAGAGCGAGTTCTTGCGGGCCCAGTTGACCAGGCCCTCCAGGCTGGCCAGCAGGATTCCGTTCGGCAGCTTCTCTTCGAGACCCATGCTTTGCCCCTAGTTCCAGTCGAGGCCGCCGCGCCGCCACACGTAGGCGTAGGCGAAACCGACCGTGGCGATGAACAGAACGATCTCCACCAGGCCGAACAGGCCCAGCGCGTCCGCGGAGACCGCGAACGGGTAGAGGAACACCATCTCGATGTCGAACAGGATGAACAGCATCGCCGTGACGTAGTAGGCGATCGGCATCCGGCCGCCGCCGACCACCGGCTGCGGTGACGGTTCGATCCCGCACTCGTAGGCCGAAAGCTTCGCCTTGTTGTAGCGGCTGGGGCCGACCAGCGGGCCCAGCAGCACCGAAAGCACGGCGAACGCGATCGCCAGCACGAACAGGATGACCAGCGGGAGGTACGCGTCCAGTGTGGGAGCGGCGGCCCCCTGAGCGAGTTGTCCCGCGAGGTGTGGTGGTTGCAACGCCAGCACGGTTCGTCCATCCCTTCCGCGCCGCTGCGATCGAACTTGGTCTGAGTGCCTCGTGGCGCACCCTAGGCGACCCGGATCACACGTCCGGGAGTAAGGGCAGCCTTACCGGTAGTGGTCAGGGCGCCCGGTTCCGCCGGAAGCTTGTGAAAAAGTTCACAAGCAAGCCGTCGGAATTGTGAAGCGGTTCACAAGGCACGGCGTCAGTGTAGGACGCGAGTCACACCCTTGTCGCTATCCCCCGTGGTATAAGGCTTACCTAACTTCCCGCTGGGCAGCGGTACGCCCGTACTGGGTCGCGGGGCGGGGACCTGCGTCAAAGGGAGCAACCGCGCCAATTCGACGCGGTGACACGGGTTGTCCGGTGTGAGCTAACACACGCGGCTCGACGCGGCGCCGAGCTAGCGCGGGCTCGGGGTCGCGCGTGCAGCCGCGGCGATGAGGCGGTCGACCAGATCGCCGCCCTTGGCGTCGTAGCAACCGGAAAGCCCCTTGTACACCAAGGGAAGCAGGGTGTTGATGCGCAGCCCGTACCTGGTCGCGGCCCGCATCACCGCCGGCTTGCCGATCAGCTTCGCGAACACGTTGCCGAGCCGGTAGTAACCGCCCATCAGCTCCGCGACGGCCAGCGGGTAGCCCTGCAGCGCGCGTTCCCGCGACGAGCCCACGGGCCGGGCCAGCGCCTGCACCACCGATTCGGCGGCCAGCTGCGCGGATTCCATCGCCGCCGAGATGCCCTCGCCGTTGAACGGGCTGACCATGCCGCCCGCGTCACCGAGCAGCAACAGCCCGTCGCGGTAGTGCGGGGTGCGGTTGAAGCCCATCGGCAGCCCGGCCCCGCCGACCTTGCCGATCGCGTTCTCCTCGCGGTAGCCCCATTCCTCCGGCGTGCCGTCGAGCCACTGCCGCAGCAGGGCGCGGTAGTCGGTGCTGCGGAAGGCCTTCGAGGTGGACAGCATGCCGAGGCCGATGTTCACCGTGCCGTCGCCGAGCGGGAAGGCCCAGCCGTACCCCGGCAGCAGCTTCGGCCGCGCCGGGTCGGTGCGGTCCCACAGCTCCAGGTGGCCCTCGATGAACGGGTCGTCGTGCCGCGGGCTCTTGTAGTACCGCCGCACGGCCACGCCCATCGGGCGCTTCTCGTTCTTCTGGATGCCGACGCTGAGCGCGAGCCGCGCGGACACCCCGTCGCAGGCCAGCACCAGCGGCGCGCGGTAGCTGACCGGCCGCTTCTCCTCACCGGTCTTGGCTTCCACGCCGACCACGCGGCCGGTGGCGTCGGTGATCGCGCCGGTGACCGTGGTGCGCTCCAGCAGCCGCGCCCCCGCCTTGACCGCGGTCTTCGCCAGCAGGTCGTCGAAGTCCTGGCGGGTGCGGGAAACCCCGTACGGCGGGTAGCTGGTCAGCTCCGGCCAGTCGAGTTCGAGGGTCAGGTCGCCGGTGAGGATGCGGAGACCGCGGCTGTGCACCCAGCCCGCGTCCTGGCTGGTGTCGATGCCGAGGTCGATCAGCTGCTTCACGCCGCGCGGGGTGAGCCCGTCACCGCAGACCTTCTCGCGCGGGAAGACCGTCTTCTCCAGCAGCAGCACGTCCACGCCGGACCTGGCGAGATAGGTGGCCGCGGTGGCACCGGCCGGGCCCGCGCCCACCACGATCACCTCGGCGTCGTGCTTCTGCAGAGAGGTCATGAACGCGAGTGTACGGCCGGTTTCGTGGCTCGATGGATGGCCACGACACCGAATGTGAGGTTCATCCACTCCACGTCGGTCCAGCCCGCCGAGGCGATGATCTCCCCGAACTCGCGTTGCGCCGGCCAGGCGAGCATGGACTCGGCGAGGTAGCCGTAGGCGTCCGGGTTGGACGAAGAACGGCGGCCGACCCAGGTCAGCGCTTTGAGGATGAACTTCCGGTAGACGAACCGGATGGGCGCGAAGGTCGGCGTGGACACCTCGCAGATCACCAGCCGCCCGCCCGGCCGCACCACGCGCGCGAGTTCTCGCAGCGCGGCCCCGGTGTCGACGAAGTTGCGGATGCCGAGGGAGACCGTGGCCGCGTCGAAGCTCTCGTCGGCGAACGGCAGGTGCAGCGCGTCCGCGGCGACCATCGGCACCTTCCGGTGCAGCCCGGCGCGCAGCATGCCGATGGAGAAGTCGGCGGCCAGGCACCACGCGCCGTTGGCGGCGTACTCCGTGGTGGACACCCCGGTGCCCGCCGCCAGGTCCAGCACCTTCTCGCCGCGCTTGGCGTCGAGCACGCGCGAGGTGGTGACGCGCCAGCGGCGGTCGAAGCCGAAGGTCATGAACGAGTTCGCGCGGTCGTACCCGTCGGCGACGCCGTCGAACATGGCGGCGACCTCACGCGGGTCCTTGTCGAGGCTGGCTCGGGACATGCCGCCACAGTACGGCGCTACCCGCCGAGCACGCGCAACATGCCCCGCACGGCCCTCGGCCAGGTGAACTGCTCGGCCCGCGACCGGGCGGCGGCGCGGCGCTCGGGTTCGGGGCGGTCCAGCACGCCGGTCACCCCGGCGGCGAAGGCGGCCGCGTGGTCGTCGACGGCCGCGCCACCGGGTGGCCGCACGATCTCGCGCAGCGCGGAGGAGGCCGACACCACGGCCGGGGTGCCCGAGGCGAGGGCTTCGAGCGCGGCCAGCCCGAAGGTCTCGTGGGGGCCGGGCGCCAGCGAGACGTCCGCCGAGGCGAGCAGCCTGGCCACCTCGGCGCGGTCGCTGACGAAGCCGAGGAAGGTCACCGGCAGGCCGCGGGCCCGGCGTTCCAGCGCCCGCCGCCGCGGCCCGTCCCCGGCGACCACCAGCCGGACGTCCACACCGGACTCGGTCAGCTCGGCGACGGTGTCCACGCTGCGCTCCACGTGCTTCTCCGGCGACAGCCGTCCACAGTGGACAAGCAATGCGTCGGCGCCGCCACGCAGCCCGGTGCGCAGGTCGTCGTCACGCCGGTGCGGGGCGAAGGCGCGGAGGTCGACGCCCAGCGGCACGCGGTGCACGTTCGGCACGCCGATCCGGTCGAACTCGGCCCTGGCGAACGCCGTGGTGCAGACCACCGTGTCGTAGCTGTTCGCCATCCGCCGGTTCGCCGCGTCCGCCCACCGCGTGGCCACCGGGGCGGGCACCAGGAACTGCGCCAGCAGCCGGTCCAGCCGCTCGTGCGAGATGACCACGCTCGGCACGCCGTGGCGCCGCGCCCAGTCGCCCATGCCCCGCAGGGTCAGCCGGTCGGAGACCTCCAGCCGGTCCGGCCGCAGCTCGCGCAGCACCCCGCGGACGCGGTGGGGATCGACCGCGCGGTAGCCGCCGGTGCCCGGGATCCGGGGCGCGGGCAGCTGGCAGCGGCGCACGCCGGTGGGCAGTTCCTCCTCGGCGTACCGCTGCCCCGGCACCACCAGCGTCACCTCGTGCCCGCCCGCGACGTACCCGGCGCCGAGGTGGTTCAACGCGGTGCGCAGGCCGCCGGAGCGCGGGCCGTAGAAGTTCGCCAGCTGGACGATGTGCATTCAGGCCGCCTGGGCCGCCCGGCCGGCCACCGCCTCGTAGTGCCCCATCAGCTCCCCGCACACCGCGGGCCAGGTCCGCCCCAGCACGACCCTGCGCGCCTTGGTGCCGAGCCGTTCGCGCAACGCGGGATCGCGCAGCTCCTCGACGCGGGCGACGAGCTGCGTGGCGAACCGCTCGCGGTCGGCGGGCAGCAGGAAGCCGGTGCGGCCGTGCAGCACCAGGTCACGCGGGCCACCGGCGTCCGGGGCGAGCACCGGCAGGCCGGAGGCCATCGCCTCCTGCACCGCCTGGCAGAAGGTCTCGTGCGGGCCGGTGTGCACGAAGACGTCGAGGCTGGCGTAGGCGGTGGACAGCTCGTCGCCGTACTTCGCGCCGAGGAAGGCGGCGCCGGGGATGCGGGCGCGGAGGTCGTCCAGTTCGGGGCCGTCGCCGACGACCACCACCCGGATGCCGGGCACACCCGCCAGCGCGACCAGGCGGCCGACCTCCTTCTCCGGGGCCAGCCGTCCGACAAAACCGACCAGCAGTTCGCCGTTCGGGGCGAGTTCGGCGCGCAGCGCCGGGTCGGCGTGCGACGGCGAGAACCGCTCGATGTCCACGCCGCGGCCCCAGCGGTGGACGCGCGGCACGCCGTGCGCCTGGAGTTCGCGCACCGAATCGCTGGACGGGGCCAGCGTGCGATCGGCCCGCGAGTGCACCCGGCGGACCCAGCGCCAGGCGGCTCTCGCCCCGAGACCGAGGCCGTACGCGGCGGCGAACCCGGCGATGTCGGTCTGGTAGACCGCGATCGACGGCACCCGCAGGCGGCGGGCCGCGGCCAGCCCCCGCGCCCCGACGACGAACGGGGACGCCAGGTGCACCACGTCCGGGCCGAAGTCGGCCATCGCGGTGAGCACCGTCCTGGTCGGCACCCCGATCGGCAGCGAGTTGACCACCGGCAGGCCGAGCGCGGGGATGCGGACCACCGGGGCGCCGCGGTACTGCTCCGGCCCGGCGCCCGGGGCGATCACGAGCACGTCGTGCGCCCGGTCGCGGAGGTGCTCGACCACCCGCAGCACGGAGTTCGTGACGCCGTTGACCTGCGGCAGGAAGCTTTCGGTGACGATGGCGATACGCACGATCGGACTGTGGCAGCCGTGCGGGGCCACCGGGTGACGCGGCGGCCAACGGTGTTCGAACTCCTCGGCTCGGCCGGGAAGTCGCCATGGCCCGGTCACCTCGCTGTCGGGTTCCGGTCACCCGGGGCGGCCATGCTAGAGCGGCGTGACCCTCTTGTCGTCCCGTCCGGCCCGGCCCGTCGAGCCCGCGCTGCTGTCCAAGGCCCTCGAAGTCGCCGGCCGGCTGGCGAACGACGCCACCGACGTGATCACCGCCACAGCCGGCCGCGGTGCCCGGCCCGAAACCACCGGGGACACCCCGTTCGACTGGGTCACCGACACCGAGCGCATCCTCGAGCGGCACACCCGGCGGGTGCTGACCGCCGAGTTCCCCGGGGTCCCGGTGGTCGGCGAGGAGTTCGGCGCGGACCTCGGTGCGGATGTGGCGGAGTACCGGTGGGTGGTCGACCCGGTGGACGGCACGGCGAACTACGTGGCCGGGATGCCGTGGTGCGCGTTCAGCCTGGCGCTGGTGGACTCCTCGGGCCCGGTGGTCGGCGTGGTCGCCGATCCGTACCGGGGCCAGATCTACGCGGCGGCCCGGGGCCGGGGCGCACGCGCGAACGGCACCCCGGTGCGGTTGCCGGGCGAGCCGGTGCGGACGACCGCGGGCGCGATCATCTGCACGGAGCTGGGCCGGGGCGGGGCCTGGCCGGGCATGGCGGGTTTCATCGAACGGGCCTCGGCGGCGCACGCGGGGGTACGGGTACTGGGCTCGGCGGCGCTCTCGGTGGCGCAGGTGGCCCTGGGGCACGCGGGGGCGGCCGTGCTGCACAGCTACCACGAGTGGGATGTGGCCGGGGCGGTGGCGCTGGCGATCGAATCGGGCGCCGTGGTGCTGGACCGCCACGGGACGGGGAACGCGCTCCCCGCCGATGGCCTGCTGGTCGCCGCGCCGGGCTTGGCGGAAGCAGTCCTCGACTGGTGGCGAGGCACGGCGGTGCTGACGTCGGGGGTTCCGCTGGGGGACGAGCAGAACGGCTGAACGGGCTGAGTGTGCTGGTGGCTCAGGTGGTGGAGCCACCGGGAGTCGAGTGGCCCGGGTGACCAATTGACCCAGCTGCCGAGTCGCCAAGAACAAGTGGTCAAGAGGTCCAGTGGCTAAGTGGCTAAGTGGCTAAGCCACTCAGCCACTTCAACGAATCCTCCGCCCCACCCTCGGTTCGCGTCGATCAGCTGGCGGACAGCCGAGCGACTCAGGCGGCGGCCGACAAGCCGCAATGGCCGAACCACCGGGAGGTCAAGAGACCCACTGGTCAAGTGGTCTGGCCACTGAGCCACCGGCCGAACCTTCGCCCCCTCGGCTCTTGCCGATCAACTGGCGGGTGACCGAGCAGCGAAGGCGATCAACCAACCAAATGATCGAGCCACTCAAAGGCAAGCGGCCGAGAGACCTGGTCACCGCGAGGCCCAGAGACCTGGTCACCATCGGCTAGAGACCCAGTGGCCAAGTGGACTAGCCACTGAGCCGCTCAGTCGCACTCCACATCTCCCCTCGGCTCGCCACGCCGCTCACCGGCAGCCGCCCTCCAGGGGCCGCCAACCGGCCCTCCTCCCCCACGAACGGGAAACGTGAAGGCAGCGAAGGGTGGAGTCAGCTGTCCGGCCGCGCGACCCGTTCCGAAGCCGAGCCCCCGCCCGAATCGATGGCACCCGAGGCGGCGGCAGGCCGCCGCAGGAGGCGGCGGCTGAACCACCATGCCGGACCCGCGACCAGCCAGGTGAACAGGATCGTGGTCCCCAGCGGCAGCAGGGTCAGCGAAGCCGTGCGCCCGGCGACCCGCGCCAGTTCCGGGTCCTCGGTGTTGTACTCGACCCGCACCAGCTGGCCCGCCTCCAGGCCGTCCGGGTAGAGCACGCCCAGCGAAGGCGTGTGCGCCACCCCGTCCGGTGTGACGAACCGGATCAGCGTGCGGTCGAACGAGACCGAGAGCACCTCGGCGTCGGCGAGGCCGCGGTGGTCGGCGATCGCGCTGTCGTTGCGCACCGCGGCGAAGAACAGGGTCACGCACAGCAGGGTGAGCACGGCCGCGACGCCGACCAGCACGCGGACCCCGATCCGCAGCAGCTTCTCACTCCTGGGGGACATACGGCACACCCTAGCCGCGGTCGCGGGAAGCCGGGGCGACCTCCCGCGACCGCACCACCGCTAGAAGTCGCGGCCCGCTTCCGTGCCGTGCGAGTGGCCGTGCCCGTGCTCGGCCAGTTCGGCGTGCGTGGCCTGGATCTTCGCCCACGACTTCGGGGCGACCGGCGCGCCGTCCGCGGCCCGCGCCACGGTTGCCGCCGAGGCCGCCGCCTGCTGCCCGGCCGGGCTGAGCTGCGGCCGCCCCGGGGTGAACAGCCAGGTCTGGAACAGGTCGTACAGCGGCTTGCCGGAGATCTTCTCCGCCAGCGCGATGAACTCCGGGATGGTGGCGTGCGTGCCCTTCTTCTGCGCCTGCCACGTCTGCAGGATCTGGAAGAAGTCCTCGTCGCCGACCGCCTTGCGCAGAGCGTGCACGGCCAGCGCACCGCGGTCGTACACCGCGCCGTCGAACTGGTTGTCCGCACCGGGGTCACCGGGCTTTACCTGCCAGAACGGGTCTTCCGCCGGGTAGTAGTTGTAGAGGTACTCGGCCAGTTCGTCGGCGGTGCCCTCGCCGTTGTGCTCCGACCACAGGAACTCCGCGTAGCTCGCGAAACCCTCGTTCAGCCAGATGTCGCTCCACTTGCCCAGCGACACCGAGTCGCCGAACCACTGGTGCGCCACCTCGTGCGCGACCACCGAGGTGTTCGCACCACCGCGCCAGAAGCTGTTGCCGTAGACCGAACGCGTCTGGTTCTCCAGCGCGAAGCCGATCGCGTTGGACGCCACCCCGCCCTGCGCCTCGAACGGGTAGGGCCCGAACCGGGTGGCGAGGAACTCGGTGACCTCGGGCGTGCGCTCGATGCTGGCCTTCGCCGCGGGCAGCGAAGCGCCCAGCGCCGGGTCGTAGGCGGACAGGAACGGCTGCCCGCTCGGCGTGGTCGACTGGAGCACCTCGAAGTTGCCCACCGCCAGGAAGGTCAGGTAGGTGGCCTGCGGCTGGGTGCTGCGCCAGTTCCACCGCGTCCAGCCGGTGCGCTGCTTGGTCTTGCGCACCAGGGTGCCGTTGGAAATGGCGGAAACCGCGTCGGGGACCTCGACGGAGACGTCGTAGCTGGCCTTGTCGGTGGGGTGGTCGTTGGCCGGGAACCACCACTCCGAGCTGAACGGCTCGTCCACCACCTCGGCGCCGGTCGGCGTCTTGCGCCAAGCCGTGCCGCCGTCGACGACCACCTTGGACGGGGTGTCGGCGTAGCTGACCACGATGGTCAGGAACTGGTTCTTCGCCAGCGGTTTCGCCGGCTGCACGACCAGCTCGCTGGGGTCGCCGGCGTCCTTGCTGAACTTGGCGGGCGCGTTGTTGATCCGCACCGAGCTGACCTTGAGCGCGAAGTCCAGGTTGAGCGTCGACAGTTCCTGCGTGGTGGTGGCCAGGATGGTCGTCTGCCCGGAGAGCTGGTCCGTCGACGGCTGGTAGGTCAGCCGGACGTCGTAGTGCTGGACGTCGTACCCACCGTTGCCCGCACCCGGGTAGTAGGGATCGCCCGCGCCCGGCGCGCCCGGCGCTGGTGCGGCACCGGCCGTCGAGGCCAGCAGGATCGAGGCGAGACCGGTGGCCACCGCACCGGCTCCCGCGCGAGTTCTCAGCCGCATCTATACCCTCCAGGTGTCCGTGGGCTAGCTCCGGGCGAACCTATCGCCGCGGTCGGGCCCGAGGAACAACCAAAAGGAGGGTCTTGCCTGCTGAGAACGGTCGAACCGGGCAGTTGACGGTCGATCTCAACAGTGATCTCGGGGAGGGTTTCGGGATCTGGGTGCTCGGCGACGACGAGGCCCTGCTCGACGTGGTGACCAGCGCGAACGTCGCGTGCGGATTCCACGCCGGTGACCCCTCCATCATGCGCGCGACCTGCGAGCGGGCCGCCGAGCGCGGGGTGGTGATCGGGGCGCAGGTGTCCTACCGCGACCTGGCCGGGTTCGGCAGGCAGCGGATGGACGTGCCACCGGACCGGCTCGCCGACGAGATCACCTACCAGATCGGCGCGCTGGACGCCTTCGCGCGCGCCGCCGGGACGAGCGTCGCCTACGTGAAGCCGCATGGAGCGCTCTACAACACCGTGGTGACCGACGAGGCGCAGGCCGGGGGTGTGGCCGAGGGCGTGCGCCGGTACGGGGCGCTGCCGGTGCTCGGGCTGCCGGGGTCGGCCCTGCTTTCGGCCGCGGAAGCCGCCGGGCTGCCCACGGTGACCGAAGCCTTCGCCGACCGGGCCTACACGCCCGAGGGGCACCTGGTGTCGCGGCGGACGCCGGGCGCCGTGCTGCACGACGCCGAGACGATCGCCGCGCGTTGTGTCGACCTGGCCACCCACGGCCGGATCACCGCGATCGACGGCTCGGAGGTGACGGTGGGCGCCCGCTCCATCTGCGTGCACGGCGACACCCCGGGCGCGGTGGAAATCGCCCGGGCGGTACGAGCAGCGCTGGAGGCGGCCGGCATCACACCGCGTGCTTTCGCCTGACGCGCGGTGATTGCTGGCTTTACTCGCAGGGAGGGCTTTCGCGGCTTGAAGCGGGTCAGCCCGCGTACTCACGCGGGCTGACACCGCGCACTTCGGCGAGCCGAAGCGGGCAGCCGCACGCTTCTGCGGGCTTAAGCAGGGCAGTGCGCGAGCGGAAGCAGATCACCCGGCCACTTTCGCGGACTGAAGCAGGTCAGTGCGCGAGCGGGAGCAGGCCGCACTGAGCGCACCCGCGAGCGGAAGCAGATCAATCTCGCGGGCTGAAGCAGATCAGTACGCAGGCGGCAGCAGGTCACCCGCACGGAAGCTCACACCGCCGCCGAGACAGCGGCGCGCAACCGGGCGTGCAGGTCGCGGTGCCGCGCCCGGTCCACGCGGACCTCGATCACCCGCAACCCCGGCGCCGGCCGCAGAGCTGCCCGGAACTCGGTCAGTGTCTCGGCGACCACGTGCGGGACCCGGTACCCGGCGCACAAAGCGCTCAGGTCAGCCCCGTGCGGTGTGCCGAAAACGCGCTCGAACCCGGCACTGTGCTCCGGCGCCCCCTGCTCCAGCAGCGTGAAGATGCCACCGCCGTCATCGTTCAGCACCACGATGGTCAGGTCCGGGCGGTACTCGGCCGGCCCGGTCAGCAGGCCGTTGATGTCGTGCAGGAACGTCAGGTCGCCGAGCAGGGCGTACGACGGGCCCTTGTGCACGCTCGCCGCACCGATCGCGGTGGACACCGCGCCGTCGATGCCCGCCACCCCGCGGTTGCGGTGCACCAGCACGTCCGGCCGCATGCCACCGGCCAGCGCGACGTCCCTGGTCGGGTTCGACGGGCCGACCACCAGCATCGCGTCCTCCGGCAGCGCCTCGACCAACTCGGCGGCCAGGCGCAGCCCGGACGGCCACGGCTCCTCGGCCAGCGCCTCCCGCACGGCCACCTTCGCCGCCGCGTCGGCGCGCTGCCAGCTCGCCAGCCACTCGGGGTCGGCCGGCTTGGTCGGCTCGGCGAACCACTGGCCCACCTGCCGCACGTTGTGCGCCGGCGCCGGCCAGTCGGAGTCCGGCCGGACCAGCAGCACCTCCACGTCGGCGTCCGAGAGCAGCGCCTGCACCTGCCGGAACACCGTCGGCCTGCCGAGGCAGAGCACCTGCTCGGGCTTGTGCCGCTCGATGAACTCCGGCACGCCGAGCAACCACGCCCCCGCCCCGATCGCGGTCGACCCGGTCAGCCCGATGCCGCCGGTTTCCGAGACCACGGGCCAGCCGTGCTGCTCGGCCCACTCGCTGGCCGCACCCACCCCGGTGTCGCAGGCGATGACCAGGCCGTGCCGCGCCGACGGCACCACGAACGCGGGCAGCGCACCGAAATCGGGCAGCTCGGTCCACCGGGCCCCGCCGGGGCGGCCTTCGAGCGATTCGTACCACTCGCCGTCTTCCTCGTCCGGCACCAGCGGCTCGCGGAACGGGATGTTCAGGTGGACCGGACCACTGCGCCATTCGCCGTAGGCCGCGTTCCACGCCCGGCAGACCTGGCTGCGCCAGTACGAGTTCTGCCCGGCCCGGCGTTCGGCGACCGCCAGCTCGTCGCCGTAGCGGACCGCGTCGCCGTAGAGGCGGCGCTGGTCGATGACCTGGTTCGCCCCGGCCGCACGCAGCTCGGGCGGCCGGTCGGCGGTGAGCACGATCAGCGGCACCCCGGCGCGGTCGGCTTCGAGCACGGCGGGGTGGAAGTTCGAGGCGGCGGTGCCCGAGGTGCACAGCACGGCGACCGGGCGGCCGGTGCGCGCGGCGATGCCGAGGGCGAGGAAGGCCGCGCTGCGCTCGTCGATCCGGACGTGCAGCCGCAGCTTGCCCTTCGACGCGGCGTCGTAGAGCGCCAGCGAGAGCGGGGCGTTGCGGGAGCCCGGGCAGAGCACCACGTGGGAAACGGTGTTGCGGACCAGTTCGTCCACGATCACCCTGGCCTGCGCGGTCGACGGGTTCACCGGCTGACCCCCGGCAGGTCGTCCGCGCGCATAGGCATGGGTCCTATTCTCCCAGGCGTGGATGACGCCCAAGTTTCCGAGCTGTTCGACCCCGCCTCGTGGTCCGAGGTCGAAGGGTTCGACTTCACCGACATCACCTACCACCGTTCCACGGAGAGCCGCTCAGGCAAACGCGTCGTCCGGGTCGCATTCGACCGGCCGGGCGTGCGCAACGCCTTCCGGCCGCACACCGTCGACGAGCTGTACCGGGCGCTGGACCACGCCAGGATGAGCTCGGACGTCGGCTGTGTGCTGCTCACCGGCAACGGCCCGTCGCCACGGGACGGCGGCTGGGCGTTCTGCTCCGGTGGTGACCAGCGTATTCGCGGTCGGTCCGGGTATCAGTACGCGGCGGGGGAGACCTCCGACACGGTGGACCCCGCGCGGGCGGGCAGGCTGCACATCCTGGAGGTCCAGCGGCTGATCCGGTTCATGCCGAAAGTCGTGGTAGCGGTGGTGCCGGGCTGGGCCGCGGGCGGCGGGCACTCGCTGCACGTGGTGTGCGATCTCACGCTCGCTTCGGCCGAGCACGCGCGGTTCAAGCAGACCGACGCCGACGTCGGCTCGTTCGACGGCGGGTACGGCTCGGCCTACCTGGCCCGGCAGGTCGGGCAGAAGTTCGCCCGCGAGATCTTCTTCCTCGGCCGGTCCTACACCGCCGAGCAGATGCACGCGATGGGCGCGGTGAACGCCGTGGTGCCGCACGCCGAGTTGGAGGCTGAAGCGCTGCGCTGGGCGTGGGAGATCAACGGCAAGTCGCCGACCGCGCAGCGCATGCTCAAGTACGCGTTCAACCTGATCGACGACGGCCTGGTCGGCCAGCAGCTGTTCGCCGGGGAGACCACGCGGCTGGCCTACATGCAGGACGAGGCGGTCGAGGGCCGCGACTCCTTCCTGCAGAAGCGCGAGCCGGACTGGTCGGGCTACCCGTACTACTACTGATGCGCGTAGTCACCGAGTTCGCCGAGCTGCCGGGAGCGCTGGCCGACGCGCTGGACGGCGGTCCGGCGGTGCTGCCGGTCGGCGATCCGGCGCTGGCCGAAGCGATGCGCCCGGACCTGCCGGTCGAGGACGGCACCGCGGTGATCATCGCCACCTCCGGCTCGACCGGCGCACCCAAGGGCGTGCTGCTCTCCGCGCACGCCCTGCGCACGTCGGCCGAAGCCACGCACGAGCGGCTCGGCGGGCCGGGGCGGTGGCTGCTCGCGACGCCACCGCAGTTCATCGGCGGCCTCCAGGTGCTGGTGCGGTCGATGCTGGCCGGGACCACCCCGGTGGTGCTCGACTCCAGTACCGGTTTCCGGGCCGCGGACTTCGCCGACGGCGTGCGCGAACTGGTCCGGCGGCCGGGGCCGCACTACAGCGCACTGGTGCCGACCCAGTTGTCACGACTGGTGGAAGCCGGTCCGGCGGTGACCGGCGAGGTGGCCAAGCTGGACGCCATCGTGCTGGGCGGGGCGGCGCTGGACCCGCGGCTCGCCGAGCGCGCGGCCGACGCCGGGATCACCGCGGTGCCCGCGTACGGCATGAGCGAAACCGCCAGCGGCTGCGTCTACGCCGGGGTCCCGCTGTCCGGGGTGGACATCCGGCTCACCGCGGGCGGCCGGGTGCAGATCGCCGGTGGCGTGCTGGCGCACGGCTACCGGTTGAACCCGGAACTGACCGCGGAGTCCTTTGTGGACGGATGGTTCACCACCAGCGACCTCGGCCGGTTCACCGGCGGGCGGCTGGAGGTGCTCGGCCGCGCGGACGACGTGATCAACACCGGCGGGGTGAAGGTGCCCGCGGCCGCGGTGGAGCGGGCGCTGCTGGCCCACCCGGCGGTCCGGGCGGCGTGCGTGGTCGGGGTGCCGGACCCGGAGTGGGGCGAGGCCGTGGTGGCCGCCGTCGTCCCCGCCGGCGTCACCCTTCCGGAGGACGACCTCCGCGCGCTCGTGCGTGCCGGAGCCGGCGCGGCGGCGGTCCCGAAAAGGTTCCTCACGCTGGGCGAACTCCCGCTCCGCGGCCCGGGGAAGGTGGACCGTAGTGGCGTCCGGGCGCTTTTCAAACACGATTGACCCGGTCGGGTCCTCGCTTTGACACTGTACGGAAAGTCCCTTTTGCTGACTTTCCGTGATCAACAGAACCCGGGTGCTGGTGCCGTGCGTGCTGCTCGCGCTGAGCCTCCTGACCACGCCGGCGGTGGCCGGGGGCCCGGTCAGCTGGACGGTCGATCCGCCAGGCGCGCGACTGGACCCGCTGCCGGGCACCGCCCTTCCGCTGCGCGTCGAGGAACTGCCGGTCAAGCAACTTGAGTCCGATGTGGACACCGTGCGGCTGGACACCGGCACGCCGGGTGTTCCGGTCGACGTACGGGGGTTGCGGGCGGACGGCCGGTGGTCCGAATGGATCGAGACGGCACCGGGAACGCCCGCCGCGCTGCCGGACGCGACGCGGTCGGTGCAGGCGCGGCTGGTGCTGCCGGGGTCCACCGGGGTGGCGCTCGGGCCGCTCGGGCTGACCGCGTGGCGGAGCGGCACCGAGCGCACCGAGCCCACCGCGGCGGCGACCTACCGGGTGTTCGCCACCCGGGAGGGACTGGTCGGCGGGACCACCGCCAACGGGCACAAGATCGTGCAGCGCGACCACTTCGTGGCCCTGCCGTCGCGGCGCGGGCTCGCCGGGCGCGGGCAGGGGAACTACTCGGTGAAGGTCTGCACCACCGACCACACGCGGTGCGAATGGGCGCCGGTGTGGGACGTCGGCCCGTGGAACACCAAGGACGACTACTGGAACGCCGACCGCGCGAGCTGGCGCGAACTGCCGCGCGGGCTGCCGCAGGCGCAGGCGGCCTACCAGCAGGGCCACAACGGCGGGAAGGACGAGTTCGGCCGCGAGGTGCTCAACCCGGCGGGCATCGACCTGGCCGACGGCACCTTCTGGGACGGGCTCAAGTTGAAGACGAACGCCTGGGTGCAGGTGACCTACCAGTGGACCGGCGGCGGGCCGTGGGGCACGGTGACCTCCTACGACTCGCTGAACGTGCGCACCGGGCCGCACAGCTCGCAACCGCAGGTCGGCCTGGCCGCGCGGCACGCCCAGATCCGCCTCGAGTGCGCGGCGCCGGGTGAGTCCGTGCCGGGCACGGAAGGCACCGACGACCGCTGGTACCGGCTGGCGCCGGGCATGTACGTCTCGGGCGCGTACGTGAAGGTGGCGCAGGCCCCCGGCCCCTGCTGAACCCCGCGCCGGGCCCCTTCGCGTCGGCGGCGAGAATGATCGGCATGGCGACGCTGACCGAATGGATCGAGGGGGCGCGGCCGCGGACGCTGCCGAACGCGGTGGCACCGGTGGTCGCCGGGATCGGCGCGGCGACGGCGCTCGGGGCGTTCTCCTGGTGGCGGTCGCTGCTCGCGCTCGGCGTGGCGCTGGCGCTGATCGTCGGGGTCAACTACGCCAACGACTACTCCGACGGCATCCGCGGCACCGACGCCGACCGGGTCGGGCCGCTGCGGCTGGTCGGCTCGGGCACGGCGAAGCCGAAGGCGGTGCTGGCCGCGGCGCTGGCCTCGCTCGGCCTCGCCGGGGTGCTCGGGCTGGTGCTCATCGCCGCCAGCGGGTACTGGTGGCTGCTGGCGATGGGCGCGTTGTGCCTGCTCGGCGCCTGGTTCTACACCGGCGGGCGGCGGCCGTACGGCTACCACGGGTTCGGCGAGGTCGCCGTCTTCGTGTTCTTCGGCCTGGCCGCCGTGCTCGGCACGGTCTACATCCAGGCGGGCCGGATCAGCTGGGAGGCACTCGCCTGCGCGGTCGCCATCGGCTGCTTCTCCACCGCCGTGCTCACCGCGAACAACCTGCGCGACATCCCGACCGACGTCACCTCCGGCAAGCGCACGCTGGCCGTCCGCCTCGGTGACGAGGGCACGCGGCGGTTCTACCTGGTGCTGGTCGCCGTGCCGTTCGTGCTCAGCTTCGCCCTCGGCGGCTTCACCGATCCGCGGCTGGTGATCGGCGTGCTGGCCGGCGCCCTGCTGATCCGCCCGGTGCGCGCCATCCGCTCCGGCGCCACCGGCCCCGGCCTGATCCCGGCGCTCAAGGACACCGGGCTGGCCATGCTCGCCTGGGCCGTGCTCACCTGCCTGGCGCTGGTCCTGATCTAGCTCGGCGGCAGAAACTTTCCGCTGACCAGGAACTCTTCCATCGCGGCTCGGTGCGGGGCCAGGTCGAAGCCCTGGCCGGCCACCCAGTCGTCGTTGTAGTAGGTGTGCGAGTAGCGGTCACCGCCGTCGCACAGCAGGGTCACCACGCTGCCCGCCTGCCCCTCCGACACCATGCGCGAGATCAGCTTGAACGCCCCGTACAGGCTGGTCCCGGTCGACCCACCGGCCCAGTACCCGGTGTGCTCGCGCAGCAGCCGGATCGCCGCGATCGACGCCGCGTCCGGGACCTGGAACATCTCGTCGATCACGCTCGGCACGAACGACGGTTCGCACCGCGGCCGCCCGATGCCCTCGATCCGGGACGGCATCCCGGTCCCGTAGTCCAGCGCGCCGGTCTCCCAGGCACCGTAGAACGACGAGTTCTCCGGATCGACCACGGCGATCTTGGTGGTGTGCCGCCGGTAGCGCACGTACCGGCCGAAGGTGGCGCTGGTGCCGCCGGTGCCCGCGCCGACCACGATCCAGGACGGCACCGGGTGCCGCTCGGCCCGCAGCTGCGCGAACACCGACTCGGCGATGTTGTTGTTGCCCCGCCAGTCGGTGGCGCGCTCGGCGTAGGTGAACTGGTCGAGGTAGTGCCCGCCGCACTCGGCCGCCAGCCGCTCGGCCTCGGTGTACATCTCGGCCGGGACGTCGACGAAGTGGCAGCGGCCGCCGTAGAACTCGATCAGCGCCACCTTCTCCGGGCTGGTCTTGCGCGGCACCACGGTGACGAACTCCAGGCCGAGCATCCTGGCGAAGTACGCCTCGGACACCGCGGTCGAGCCGCTGGACGCCTCGATCAACACGGTGTCCGGGCCGATGTGGCCGTTGACCAGGCCGTAGAGCAGCAGTGAGCGGGCCAGCCGGTGCTTGAGCGAGCCGGTCGGGTGCACCGACTCGTCCTTGAGGTAGAGGTCGACGCCCCATTCCGGGGGCAGCGGGAAGACCTTGAGGTGGGTGTCGGCGCTGCGGTTGGCGTCGGCCTCGAGGATGCGCACGGCCTCCCGGGCCCACGCGCGGTTCTGCGGGCTCATTCCGCCCCGCCCGCATCGCCGCGCAGCTGGGCGCGCAGCTTGGCGCGCTCGCGGGCGCGGTGCTCGTTGCGCTTGGCCAGCTGGGCGGTGACGCGGGTGTTGAGCCCGCGGAAGGCGAGCAGGCCCAGTGGCAGGCCGACCACCAGCCCGACCGCGAGGGCGACCAGCAGCGGCACGTTGACCACCAGCAGGAGCGCGGCGACCGCGGCCACCAGCCCGAAGCGGGCGAGGAGGTACAACGTCAGGTCTCGACCCAGGTGGCCGGGCATCGCAGCGTCACTCACGTCTATGCAGGTTACGCGCCATCTTCGGCGGGCTCTTCCAGCCCTTCGTTGTTGGGCCTGCCCTCGAAGCGGGTCGAGAGCACCACGGTGGTGCGGGTGCGGGCCACGCCGTCGATGCGGCGGAGCCTGCCGAGGGTGCGCTCCAGTTCGTCGACCGTGGACACCCGGACCTTGACCACGAACGCCTCGTCACCGGCCACGGCGTAGCAGCTCTCCACCTCGCTGAGGCTGCCGAGCGCCTCGGCGACGTCGTCGTCGGCGGCGGTGTCGGTCGGCTGGATGCCGACCAGCGCGGTCACGCCGAGGCCGACGGTGCTCGGGTCGACCACCGCGTGGTAGCCGGTGATCACCCCGGCGGCCTCCAGCTTGCCGACGCGCTCGTGCACCGAGGACGCCGACAGGCCGACGTTGCGCCCCAGCTCGGCGTAGGTCGCCCGCCCGTTGAGCCGCAGCGCGGCGATGATCCTGCGATCGAGTGCGTCCATAGCGGGTCACCCTAGCCACCGGGTCGTCGTGTCCGAACCGAGCGTTTCGTCCCTTACTACCTCTTTACTCTTCGACAACCGTTCGAGTACCTGCCGGGGTAAGTGCGACGATTGCGCCGTTGAGAGACGGCTAGGCACCTACCGGTATAGCCGCGAGGTCGTGAAGGAGGCGGAAAGTGACCGCGACCGTCGGAGGCCGACTGCTCACCCCGGGTGAGGTCGCCGCATTGTTCCGAGTCGATCCGAAGACCGTGACCCGCTGGGCCACCGCCGGGCGGATCGGCTCCATCCGCACCCCGGGCGGGCACCGCCGCTTCCGGGAAGCCGAAGTCAACGAGCTGCTGGCCGAGCTGACCACCGACGCCAGCGAGCCGACCCGCCGCTGACGGGGGAAGCCGGGCGAACCAACGGGGATGTCTCACGACATCCCCGTTCGCTTTTCACGGAGCGGGGGCCGTCGCACCCGCAAACCCGGCAAAAGGGTTAACCTCGGGGGAAGCACATCCGCGCATCACTGCCTGAAGGGATCGAGCATGCTCTACCTGCTCGCGGCGATCGGGGCCCTGACGGTCGCCGTCGTCCTGTGGCGAACGCTCGGCGCCCCGCGCCCCGGAGTCCCCTCGTCACAGCCCCGCGTCGCCCCCGATGACGACCCGGATTTCCTCCGCGGCCTCTCCGAGCAGCACCGCAAGCGCAGTCGCGACGACGACGAGAAGAAGTAAAGCCGCGCTTTGCCCCCGGCCCGGTCGGGAGGTCAGCGTTCGATGGCGAAGCCGTCCGCGACGGTGGCGGCCAGCTCCAGCAGGGCCAGCCGCGTGTCGGCCTGGAGGCGGTCCAGCTCGATTTCCGCGCCTTCTTCGAGGTGCGTGTCGAACGGGATGCGGCACACCCCCCGCACCCGGGCGGCGAAGTGCGCCGCCAGCTTGTCCAGGTCGACCGAGCCGCCCTTCGGGCGCACCGAGTTGATCACCGCGACCGAGCGCTTCACCAGGTCGCCGTAACCGTGCGCATCCAGCCAGTCCAGGGTGGCCGAGGCGCTGCGCGCGCCGTCCACCGAGCCGGACGAGACCACCACCAGTGCGTCGGCGACGTCGAGCACGCCCTTCATCGCCGAGTGCATCAAGCCGGTCCCGCAGTCGGTGAGCACGATGTTGTAGAAGTGCTCCAGCAGGTTGACCGTGCGGCGGTAGTCGTCCTCGGAGAACGCCTCGGACACCGCCGGGTCCTGCTCGCTGGCCAGGATCTCCAGCCGGCTCGAACCCTGTGAGGTGTACGACCGGACGTCGCTGTAGCGCGTGATCTTGTCCGCGTCCCGCAGCAGGTGGCGCACGGTGGCGGTGGTCTCGATCGGGATCTTCTGCGACAGCGTGCCGCGGTCCGGGTTGGCGTCCACCGCGACCACCCGGTCACCGCGCAGCGACGCGAAGGTGGCGCCGAGCGTGGTGGTGGTCGTGGTTTTGCCCACGCCGCCCTTCAGGCTCAGCATGGCGATCTTGTAGCAACCCCGCAGCGGCTGGTTGACCTGCGCGATCAGCTCGCGGCGCCGCCGGTCCGCCGGGCTCTCCCCCGGGTTGATCAGCTTGCCCGAACCCACGTACAGCGCCTTGCGCCAGCCGGACTGCGGCCGCCGCCTGCTCGGCTTCACCAGGTGCGCGGTGGTCAGGTCGTCCCCCGGCAGCGGCCTGCCGTGCTGCGGTTGCGGCAGCATGCCCGGCGGCAGCTGGGGCGCGGGCGGCCCGGTCGGGGACTGCGGCTGCGGCAGCGGGGGCAACGGCGGGTGCTGCCCGTACTGCTGCGGCTGCGGGTGCAGCGGCGGCAGCTGCTGGTCGTACGGGTCGGCGTAGGGCCGCTGGTAGGGCGGCACCGGCTGCGCCTGCGGCACCTCGTACGGCCCGGAGGTCGCCGGGTGCGGTGCCGAGTCGGTGCGCTCCTCGGAGAAGTGCGCCTGGTCCTCCGCCGGGGGCGGCTGGGGCGCAGCCGGGGGTGGCTGGGGTGCGGCGGGCGGCGGCTGGGGCGCGGGCTGCCACTGCGTGGGCTCGTCCCCCGGTTCCGGCTGCCGCGTCGCCTCGTCAGGTCCGGTCACCGTCGCGGTCCCTCCACTCCCTCACGTCGTACCCGCACGACGGTAGCCGATGTCAGCCGACCCCGGCGTAGGAGTGCAGTCCCGTGGTCACCAGGTTGATGAAGAACAGGTTGAACACCGTGGCGGCGAAGCCCAGCACGTTGATCCACGCCGCGCGGTTGCCGCGCCAGCCGGCCGTGGCCCGCGAGTGCAGGTAGGCCGCGTAGATGACCCAGGCGATGAAGGCCACGGTCTCCTTGGGGTCCCAGCCCCAGAACCGGCCCCACGCCGCCTCGGCCCACACCGCCCCGCACAGCACACCGAAGGTGAACACCGGGAAGGCGAACACGGTGGTCCGGTAGGCGACCCGGTCCAGCACCTCCAGCGCGGGCAGCTTGGGACCGAAGCGGGCGAACTTCGCCGGGTTCTTCTCGTGCCTGCCGCGGATCAGGTAGAAGATGCTGGCCACCCCGGGGACCAGGAACACCCCCGAAGCCACGATGGCCGCGGACACGTGGATGACGAGCCAGTACGACTGGAGCGCGGGCTGCACCGGCGCCGCCACGGCGTAGAGCATGGTGCCGCCGACGAACATCAGGATGACCACCGGCAGCAGCACGAACGCCGAGAGGTGGCGGATGTCGGACTTGCGCAGCACCACCAGCCAGGTGGCCACGGCGACCAGGCAGACCGCCATGATGTATTCGTACATGTTGCCCCACGGCACGCGCTGCGTGGCGACCCCGCGCAGCACCAGCGCGGCCAGGTGCAGCAGCACGCCGAGCACGGTCAGCGCGACGCCCATCCGGCCGATCCGCTCGGCCCGCTCGCGGCGGCCAGCGGCCTCGTCGCCGGCGGGCGGCACGGTGGTGGCCAGCACGGCGGTGCCCCCGCCGCCGACCAGCGCCGCGGCCCGCTCCCTGGTGCGCTGGGCGGCCTGCCTGCCCTTGCGCCCGAAGGACTGTTCGACCAGGAAGAACATCATCGCCAGCACGTACACGGCGACGGCTGTGGTGTAGGACAGGTCGCTGTACTGCGACAAAGTCTCGTTGACCATCCTTAGTCCTTCTTCTCCGGCTTTTCCCGGGGGTCCGGGGGTCGTCCCCCGTGCTCAGCACTGTGGAGCGAGACCGCGATCCGGTTGAACTCCTCGCCGTAGCCGGCCTGGTCCGTCCTGGCCAGGCCACCCACTTCTACTACAGTACGTCGTAGCTCGGCGCCCTCGGCGGGCGGGGTGATCCGCACCCAGAACCGGCGCCGCTTCACCAGCAGCGAGCCGACCAGCCCGACCAGCATGGCGATCGCGCAGACCAGCACCCACACCTGCGTCGGGTCGTACGAGACCTGGAGCGAGGCGTAGTTCTCCACCCCGTCGAAGCGGATCTTCGTGCCGTCGTCCAGGGTCAGTTCCTGGCCCAGCATCAGGTTCTCCCGAGCCACCTTCACCAGCCGCCCGCTGTCCACCATGGACTGGTTGACCTCGAAGATGGACTGGCCGCGGCCGGAGTCGATGCCGAGGTCACCGCGCAGCACGTCCACCGCGACCCCGGGTTCGGTGAGCACCGGGCTCGACGAGGTGAGCACGTTGCCGTGCACGAAGGCGGTCGGCGCGAACAGGCCGGTGATCGCCAGCTGCTTCTTCCGGCGTTCGTCGGTGTCGGGGATGCCGGGCGGGTCGAACTTGGTGGCGCCCTCGGAGAGCATGGTGGCCGGGTCCACCAGGCGCCACTGGATGGCCTGGGTGCGGGTGGTGCCGTCGGGATAGGTGACGGTGAACTTCGGCGCGTAGCCGTAACCCAGCACGTAGACGCGGTCCTCGCCCATGCGCAGCGGCTCGTTCATCCGCACCTGGTACGGCTGCCACGCGCCGGTCTGCAGGTCCTCGCCCGCCTGGTACTCGACGTCGGCCTGGTAGTGGATCGGCTGCAGCTGCTCGGTGTACTCCGCGGTGAACTTGTTCACCTTGACGCAGAACGGGTTCAGCTCGGTGCCGTCCACCTGGAGGCCGGGGTCGAAGGCGTCGTAGGCGTAGATGCCGGAGTTGCAGAACTGCGAGCCGTTGGCGATCACCGTGACCTGGCCCTCGTAGCCGAACATCTTGCCGATGGCGAAGAACACGATCAGCCCGAGCATGGCGAAGTGGAACAGCAGGTTGCCGGTCTCCCGCAGGTAACCGCGTTCCGCGCTGATCGTGCGGACGCCGCCCGCCTCCTCGCGCTCGGCCCTGCGCCAGCCACGCAGTCGCGTTCGGACGGCCGCGGCGATCTCGTCCGGGGTCGCGTCGGTCTCGAAGTGGTGGTGGTGCGGCATGCGGCCGAGGCGGCGCGGGGTGAGCACCGGCTTGGCCCGCATCGCGCGGACGTAGTCGACGCTGCGCGGGGCCAGGCAGCCGACCAGCGAAACCATCAGCAGCAGGTAGATCGCGGAGAACCAGACGCTGGAGTAGACCTCGAAGAACTGCGTCGCGTCGAGCAGCTCGCCCCACCAGCCGTGGTTGGCGATGTACTCCTCGGTCTTCGGCGCGTTCAGCGCGCGCTGCGGCAGCAGGGCACCGGGCAGCGCGGCGAGCGCCAGCAGGAACAGCAGGATCAACGCGGTGCGCATGGAGGTCAGGCCGCGCCAGGTGTTGCGGACGAAGGCCAGCACCCGCCGGCCCGGGGTCTCGCGGTACGGGCCCTTCGGCGGCGCGTCCGAGGAATCCGCAGTGAGCGTCACAGCGGCAGCTCCACTTCGTTGACGAACGCCACCCGCAGCCAGCCGACCAGCTCGCCCCACAGCCCGGTGACCAGCAGCACCCCGACCACGAGCAGCAGCGCGCCACCGAAGACCTGCACGCGGCGGCCGTTGCGGCGCAGCCAGCCGGTGGCGCGCACGGCCCAGCGGGCGCCCAGCGCGATCAGCAGGAACGGCAGGCCGAGGCCGAGGCAGTAGAGCAGGATCAGCAGGAAGCCGCGGGCCGCGGTGTCACCGGTGGAGCTGGCCAGCACCAGCACCCCGGTCAGCGTGGGCCCGATGCACGGCGTCCAGCCGAGGCCGAAGACCGCGCCGAGCAGCGGCGCGCCCCACAGCCCGCCGCGCGGCACCCGGTGCGAGCGGATGTCCTTCTGCAGCGCGGGGATCAGGCCGAGGAAGACCAGCGCCATGGCGATGGTGAGCACGCCGCCGATGCGCTGCAGCAGCTCCTGGTTGAGCAGCAGGGCGTCGGAGATCCAGACGAGGCTGCCGAGGCCGAGCGTGAACACCACGGTGAAGCCGAGGATGAACAACCCGGCCGCGCCGACCACGGCGTAGCGGCCCCTCTTCGGCGCCTCGTCCGGGCTGACCGCGGGTGCGTCCGCGCCGACCAGGGCGGACAGGTAGGCGAGGTAGCCGGGCACCAGCGGCACCACGCACGGCGAGGCGAACGAGACCGCCCCGGCCAGCAGGGCCACCCCGGCGGCGAGCAGCAGCGGACCGGAGGTCGCTAGCTCGGTCACTGGGTCCACCCGTTCAGGGTAGAGAGTGAAAAACCCGTGAACCTACCGGCCTGGCACTACTCCGCCGCGAGGCGCTGCACCACCGGGGTCAGATCGCTCGCCAGCAGGCCGCGCAGGAACACCATGGCCACCCGGTGCTGCTTGTCCAGCACGATCGTCGACGGCACGGCGTTGCGCGGATATCCCTTCAGCGCCAGCAGCGACCGGCCGGGCGGGTCGTAGATGGACGGATAGGTGATCCCGTGGTTGCGGATGAAGTCCTGCGGGGCGTTCCGGTTGTCCTCGCGGACGTCCAGCCCGAGCACCTGCACCCCGGGCACCTCGCGCTGCACCTGCTCCAGCTCCGGCGCCTCGGTCCGGCACGGCGGGCACCACGAACCCCACAGGTTCAGCACCACCACCTTGCCGGGGAAGTCGGCCACCGCGAGCTGCTTGCCCTCGGCCATCAGGTCCTCACCGGACACCGGCGGCAGCGGCTTGCGCTGGTCGCCTTCGTAGGTGATGTCGACCTGGCCGCCCGGGGAGACGAACTCGAAGTTGGTGCCGCGGGTGACCGCGTCCGAGCCGGTGGAGCAGCCCGCCAGCAGCACCAGCCCGGCGAGCGCGGCGGTGAGCTTCCTCATGCCCCGGTCACCTTCGGATCGGTGTACCCGGCGGGCTCGCTGTAGACGATCCGCTCCAGCCGGGGGCCCTCGAAGACCAGGCTGGTCAGCGAGGCCAGCGAGCACTGCCGCTGCCGCGGGTCGTGCCAGAGCGGGCGGCGCTCCAGGAACCGCCGCAGCGTCCAGATCGGCAGCTGGTGCGAGACGCACAACGCCTCGAAGCCCTCGGCCTCGGTGCGGGCGCGGTGGATCGCGCCGAGCATCCGGTGCGCGATCTCGATGTACGGCTCACCCCACGACGGCCTGAACGGGTTGTGCAGCTTCGGCCAGTGCTTCGGCTCACGCAGCGCACCGTCACCGACGGCGACCCGCTGCCCCTCGAACAGGTTGCCCGCCTCGATCAGCCGCTCGTCGGTGGTCACGTCGAGCCGGTGGGCGTCGGCGATCGGCGCGGCGGTCTCCTGCGCGCGTTGCAGCGGGGACGCCACCACGTGCACCAGCTGGTGGTTCGCCAGCGCTTCGGCCACGGTGAGCGCCTGCCGCTGCCCGCGCTCGGACAGCCGGAACCCCGGCAGGCGGCCGTAGAGGATGCCGCCGGGGTTGTGCACCTCGCCGTGGCGGAGCACGTGCACGATCGTCGTCATGAGACCTGCTTCGCGGCCGCGGCGGCCTCCGCCGCCGGGGTGAGCGCGGCTTCGATCAGCTCGAACGCGGCGTCGTCCATGGCGGCGTTGACGAACCACGCCTCGAAGGCGCTCGGCGGCGCGTAGACGCCGCGGTCGAGCAGGGCGTGGAAGAACGGCGGGAAGCGCCAGGTCTCGGCGGTGGTCGCGTCGTGGTAGTTCCGCACCGGCTGCTCGGTGAAGAACACGCTGACCAGGTTGCCCGCGTACGCCACGTGGTGCGCCACCCCGGCGGCCGTGAGCGCCTGGGTGAACAGGGCGCCGAGGCGCTGGGAGTTGGCGTCGAGCGCGCGGTAGACCGCGTCGTCGGCGTGGCGCAGGGTGGCCAGGCCCGAGGCCACCGCCACCGGGTTCCCGGACAGCGTGCCCGCCTGGTAGACCGGGCCGGTCGGCGCGAGCCGGGCCATCACCTCGGCGCGGCCGCCGAACGCCGCCGCGGGCAGGCCGCCGGACATCACCTTGCCGAAGGTGTAGAGGTCACCGGGCACGCCCTCGATGCCGAACCAGCCGGCGGCGTTGACCCGGAACCCGGTCATCACCTCGTCCATGATCAGCAGCGCGCCGTGCTCGTGCGCGGTGTCCCGCAGCGCGGCGTTGAAGCCCTGGTCCGGGGCGACCGCCCCCATGTTGCCGGCGGCGGCCTCGGTGATGACCGCGGCGATTTCGCCGGGGTTGTCCGCGAACGCGGCACGCACCGCGTCGATGTCGTTGTACGGCAGGACGATCGTGTCGGCGGCCTGCGCGCCGGTGACGCCGGGCGAGGTGGGCAGCCCGAGCGTGGCCACGCCGGAGCCCGCCTGCGCGAGCAGCGCGTCGACGTGCCCGTGGTAGCAGCCGGCGAACTTGATGATCTTGGTGCGCTCGGTGAAGCCGCGGGCCAGCCGGATGGCGCTCATCGTCGCCTCGGTGCCGGAGTTCACCAGCCGCACCTGCTGCACCGGCTCGACCCGGCCGATGATCTCCTCGGCCAGCTCGACCTCGCCGATGGTGGGCGTGCCGAAGGACAGCCCGCTGCTCGCGGCCTCGCGGGCGGCTTCGACCACCGCGGGGTGGGCGTGCCCGAGGATCATCGGCCCCCACGAGGACACCAGGTCGACGTATCTGGTGCCGTCGGCGTCCCAGAGGTAGGCGCCCTCGCCGCGAACCATGAACCTCGGCGTTCCGCCGACCGCGCTGAACGCGCGCACCGGCGAGTTGACCCCGCCGGGGGTGGCGGCCGACGCGCGCGCGAACCATTCCTTGGACTGTTCGACTGTCACACCGGCCAGTCTGACAGAGCAGATCGGGTGGTCAGCCCGGGGCGGGCTGTGACTCCGCCGTCACCTCGGCCCCGGTCTTCGGCTTGCCCCCGCGCGGCCGGGTGCGCAGCGCGAGCGCCGTCTGGCGCACCGCGTCGACCACCAGCAGGGCGGCCACCAGGCCGAGTGCGACGGCCGCGAGGACCCAGTTGCCCGCGTAGTGCACGGAGGTCAGCTCCGCGCCGTCCGACGCCCGCAGGCGCACGTTGCTGATCGACGCGGCCCAGGCGAGCGTCGCCGCCCAGAGCGCGAGCCCGGCGAGCACCACTTCGGCCACGGCCACGATCGCGCGCCGCGGCTGGTGCAGCCGCCCGGGTGCCGGCTCGGTTTCACTCACCGTCTGACTCTCTCACGATGCCGGTGACCCTGCGCAACGCCTCACGCAACGCGGCCGCGTCGCGCGCCCAGGCGATCACCACGGTGTTGTCGTCGAGCCGGAGGGGCAGGTCCTCGAACTTGCGGGGCACCGCCGGGCCGCCGCCGAGCACCTTCGCGCCGACCGGCGTGCCGACGTCGTCGAGTTCCCTGATCCTGCCCACGTCCAGGCTTTCGCGGCCCTGCCACAGCGCTTCGGTGGTCACCTTGACGCTGAGGAACCGGCGGCGGGCGTACACCCAGAGCATCGTCACGCCGAGCAGCGCGAGCCCGACCAGCACCCATTCGACGGTGTGCACCGGACCGCCCGCCAGCAGTTCGAGCAGGAACCCGGCCAGCGCGAACCCGGGCCCCCACAGCAGCGGCGCACCACCGGCCCCCGGTTCGTCCAGCACCACCCGTGCCCCGGTCACGACTTCGGCAGCTTCGGGAAGTGGTCGCGGACGCTGGGCAGGTACAGGCAGACCGTGGCGGCGACGGTCAACGCGCACGCCAGCAGCTTCACCTCGTTGCTGAAGAACAACGCCTGGAAGACCACGGTGGCCACGGCGAGCACGGTCAGCACGGTGCGGGCCGAGCGCGTGCCGTCCTTGGCCTTCCACGCGAACAGCAGGAACAACACGGCGAACACGAGCGCGCCGACCAGGAAGGTCCACAGCATGCTGTGCACCCCGCCGGCGATCTGCTCCGGCTTGATCGGCTGCCCGTTGAGCTGGGCGGTGGCCTGCTCGACGTAGCGCTGTTCCAGCAACAGCGAGACCACGCCGCCGAGCACCATCGCCACGGCGGCGGCGATCCAGAGGTACCAGGCCGTCTTCACCGGCTGCGGCAACGCCTTGGGTGGGGTCACCGCGCAGACTCTAGTCCAGCCAGTGCGCCGCTTCGGCCGCCCAATAGCTCAGGATCACGTCCGCCCCGGCGCGGCGGATCGAGGTCAGCACCTCCAGCACGGTGGCCCGGCGGTCCAGCCAGCCGTTCGCCACGGCGGCCTCGACCATCGCGTACTCACCGGAGATGTTGTACGCGGCGACCGGCACCGGGGAGACCTCGGCGGCGGCGCGCACCACGTCCAGGTAGGCCAGCGCGGGCTTGACCATCACCATGTCGGCGCCCTCGGCCACGTCCAGCTCGATCTCGCGCAAGGCTTCACGCGCGTTGCCCGGGTCCTGCTGGTAGGTCTTGCGGTCGCCCTTGAGCTGCGAATTGACGGCCTCGCGGAACGGGCCGAAGAAAGCGCTCGAGTACTTGGCGGAATAGGCGAGGATGCCGGTGTCGGTGAACCCGGCGTCGTCCAGCGCCCGGCGGATCACGCCGACCTGGCCGTCCATCATGCCGCTCGGCCCGAGCAGGTGCGCCCCGGCCCGGGCCTGCGCCAGCGCCATCTCGGCGTAGCGCTCCAGGGTGGCGTCGTTGTCGACCGCGCCGTTCGCGTCGAGCACACCGCAGTGGCCGTGGTCGGTGAACTCGTCGAGGCAGGTGTCGGCCATCAGCACGGTCTCGTCGCCGAGTTCGGCCCTGAGGTCGCGCAGGGCGACGTTGAGGATGCCGTTCTCGTCGGTGGCCCCGGACCCGATGGCGTCGTGGTGCTGGGGGATGCCGAACAGCATCAGCCCGCCGACCCCGGCGCGCACGGCCTCCACCGCCGCCTTGCGCAGGGAATCGCGGGTGTGCTGGACCACGCCCGGCATGCTCGCGATCGGGCGGGGCGCGTCGGCCCCCTCGGCCACGAACATCGGCAGGACCAACTGCCGCGGCCGGAGCGTGGTCTCGCTGACGAGGCGCCGCATCGCGGGAGACACACGCAACCGGCGGGGACGATGCTCGGGAAACACCCCTTCGACGGTACTCCTCGTTGTTCTCCGCGCATTTCCGCCCCGGCCGGAAACGCATTCTGACGAATTGTCAGAAAATGCTCCGGCGCTTTATCTGACATTACGTCACCAAATACCCCGGAATGCACAACGGCGGCCCGTCTCCCGGTGGGAGGGGGCCGCCGTTGCCGAAGAGCCGTTACGAGCGGCGGGCGCGCTTGGCCTTGCGCGGCGGCGGCAGGGCGCCTTCGGCACGCAGGCGGGCGGCGTGCGCGGCGAGGGCGTCGACCAGTGCCGTCACGTTGGGGACCTCCGGCTGCACGTCCACGCGCAGGCCGAACTCGGTCGCCGTTTCCGCGGTCTTCGGGCCGATGCAGGCCACCAGGGTGCGGGTGTGCGGCTTGCCGGCGATGCCGACCAGGTTCCGGACGGTCGACGACGAGGTGAAGCACACCGCGTCGAAGCCACCGGTCTTGATCATCTCGCGGGTGTCGGCGGGCGGCGGGGCGGCCCGGACGGTCCGGTAGGCCGTCACGTCGTCGATCTCCCAGCCGCGGTCGCGCAGCCCGGCCGACAGGGTCTCGGTGGCGATGTCCGCCCGCGGCAGCAGCACCCGGTCGACCGGGTCCAGCACGTCGTCGTACGGCGGGAACTCGGCCAGCAGCCCCTCCGAGGACTGCTCCCCGGACGGCACCAGCTCGGGGATGATGCCGAACGAGCGCACCTTCGCCGCGGTCGCCTCACCGACGCAGGCGATCTTCACCCCGGAGAACGCCCGCGCGTCCAGCCCGAACTCCTCGAACTTCTCCCACACCGCGCGCACCGCGTTGGTGGAGGTGAACACCAGCCACTGGTACCGGCCGTCGACCAGGCCCTTGACCGAACGCTCCATCTGCGCCGGGCTGCGCGGCGGCTCGACCGAGATGGTCGGCACCTCGTGCGAGGTGGCGCCGTGGCTGTGCAGCCGGTCGGCCATGTCGCCTGCCTGCTCCTTGGTGCGCGGCACCAGCACCTTCCAGCCGTACAGCGCGCGCGACTCCCACCAGGACAGCTTCGAGCGCTGCCCGGCGGCCTGGCCCACGGTGACCACCAGCGGGCCGACCAGCTCACCGGCGTCGGCGGAGAGCGAGGCCAGCGTCGAGTCCACCGTGCGCTGGGTGTTGATGGTGCCGTTGGAGGTCACCGCGACCGGGGTGGCCGGGGCCAGCCCGTGCTCGGTCAGCGCACCGGCCGCCTCGGCGAGGTGGCTGGAGGTGGCGTGCAGCACCAGCGGGCCGGGGGTGGCGGCCAGCGCCGCCCAGTCGACCTCGGACCGCACGTCGACCTCGGTGTGCGTGCCACCGAGCGCGACACCGGCGTAGGCGGGCACGGCCGCGCCGGGCGAAACCCCGGGCACCACGTCGAACACGGCGGTGGTCTTGGCCACGGCCTGCACCTCGGCCACCGCGGCGGGCTGGGTCAGCGGGTCACCGGCCACCAGCCGGAGCGTCAGCCGCCCCGACTTGGCCTCGTTGACCAGGTCCTTCGCCACCTCGGCCGGGTCCCCCACCGCGGGGCGCACCTCGGCGTCGGGGTGGGCGGAGGCCAGCACACCGGCGGGTACGTCCGGATCGGTCACCACGACCTCGGCCTTGCCCAGCAGTTCCTGGGCGCGGACGGTCAGCAGGCCGGCGTCGCCGGGGCCCGAGCCCACGAAGGCGACGCGCCCGGTGGTCTTGCGCGCGGGGGTCATCTCTACGTCTCTCTCCTCTTTGCCTGGCATGCGGTTCTCCACGGGGGAGAACGAGAATCAGTTGGCGGTCAGCGCACCGGCGCCGAGATCGAGCAGCTCGGCCGCCAGTTCCCGGCCGAGCTTCGCCGCGTCGGCCTTGCTCGCCACCGCGGAAGCCCGCAGCATGTCGACCGCGTCGCCGTCCCCGGCGACGGCGGCGGTACCCCGCAGCGAGACCCGCTCGATCACCGAGCCGTTCTCGTCGAGGTCCTCCACCACCTCGGCCAGCGCCCCGACCGGGGCGCTGCACCCGGCTTCGAGCGCGGCCAGCATGGCCCGTTCCGCGGTCACCGCGAGCCGGGTCGCTTCGTCGTCCAAGGTGGTCCGCAGCAGCCGTTCGACCTCGGTGTCGTCGGCGCGGCACTCCACCGCCAGCGCGCCCTGGGCCGGGGCGGGCAGCAGCTGGATCGGGTCCAGCGTCTCGGTGATCTCGGCGAGCCTGCCGACGCGGGCCAGTCCGGCCCTGGCCAGCACCACGGCGTCGAGCTCACCGCTGCTCACCTTGCCCATGCGGGTGTCGATGTTGCCCCGGATCGGCACGATTTCCAAACCGAGCCCGAGCGCGCGCAGCTGCGCGGTGCGCCGCGGCGAGCCGGTGCCGACCGTCGACCCCGGCGGCAGTTCACCGAGGGTCAGGCCGTCACGGGCGATCAGCGCGTCCCGCGGGTCGGCGCGCGGCGGGACCGCGGCGATCTCCAGCCCCGGCGCGGGTGCGGTGGGGAGGTCCTTGTACGAGTGCACCGCGACGTCGATCTCCCCGGCGGTCAGCGCGTCGCGCAGGGCGGAGGTGAACACGCCGATGCCGATCTGGGCGATCGGCGCGCTGGAGCGGTCGCCGGGGGTGGAGATGGTGACCAGTTCGACCGTGGCGCCGGCGGCTTCCAGCGCCTGCGCCACGGTTCCGGTCTGGGCCAGCGCCAGCTTGCTGCCGCGCGTGCCGATCCTGATGGTCCTGCTCACTGGGGTTCACCGTTGTTCTCTGGAGTGTCGGACGGGCGCGCGACCACCTGCGGCGCGGCGGGGTCCAGCTCGAACAGCTCGCGCAGCGCGCTGGCGTAGTCGGTCCCGGCGTCCTGTCCGGCGAGTTGCTTCACGCGCACGGTCGGCGCGTGCAGGAGCTTGTCCACCACGCGGCGGACGGTGCGGCCCAGCTCTTCGCGGACCGCGGTGTCGAGCTCCGGCAGCCGGTTGTCCAGCCGCAGGAGTTCGGCGTCGACCACCTCGGCGGCCCGCTTGCGCAGGGCGGTGACGGTCGGGGTGACCTCGGCGCTGCGCTGACCGGCGAGGTACTCGCGCACCTCGTCCAGCACGATGCCGGTGGCCTTGGCGAGTTGCCGGTCGGTCTCGGAGGTGCCGGTGGCCGCGCTCATCCGGCGGCGGACGGTCTCCAGGTCGACCACCCGCACCCCGGGCAGCTCACCGACGGCCGGGTCGACGTCCCTCGGCAGCCCGAGGTCGCAGACGACCAGCTCACGGCCGTCGCGCGGGAGCACGTGGGAGGGATCGAGCACGGCGTCGGCGGCACCGGTGCTGGTGACCACGACGTCGGCCTCGGCCACCGCGGCGGCCAGCTCGCTCATCGCCACGGCGGTGGCGGGCACGCCCTGCTCGGCGATCGAGGCGGCCAGTCGCCGGGCGTTGGCGGTGGTGCGGTTGGCCACGGTGATCGAGCCGATCCCGGCCTTGCGCAGGTGGGACCCGGTCAGCGCGCCCATCGAACCGGCGCCGACCACCAGCGCGTGCTTGCCCGCCAGTTCACCGGCGGCACGCAGCGCCTCGGACACCACCGAAGCACCCAGCTCGCCGAGGCCGGTTTCGGTCTGCACGCGCTTGCCGACGCGCAGCGTGGTCTGGGTCAGCTCGTGCAGCACGCGGCCGACGGTGCCCGCCTCGCGGGCGGTGGCGTAGGCGGTGCGGACCTGGCCGAGGATCTGCGACTCGCCGATCACCATCGAGTCCAGCCCGGCGGCCACCGAGAACATGTGCTCGACGGCGGCACCGGCGTAGTGCACGTACAGGTGCTCGTACAGCGTGGCCGGTTCGACCCCGGCCTGGCGCGCGAGCACCGCGGAGACGTCGGACAGCCCGCCGTGGAAGGCGTCGACCACCGCGAAGACCTCGATGCGGTTGCACGTGGACAGCACCATGACCTCGGCGATGTGCGGTGCCTGCTGCAGCTCGTGCAGCACCTTGCCCAGCTCGGCGGCGGGCACCGCGGCCCGCTCCAGCGTGGTCAGGTCCGCGGTCCGGTGGGAGAGCCCGATGGCCAGAATGCTCACGATCGCACCACCATGCCGTTGTTCGCCACGCCGTTGACACCTGCTTCTTCGTCGGCCCTGCGCGCCACGTGGAACGACAGGATCTGCAGCTCGACCGCCAGGTCTACCTTGCGCACCTCGACGTGCGGTGGAGCCTGGAGCACCACCGGCGCGAAGTTGAGGATGCACTGCACGCCACCGGCCACCAGCCGGTCGCACACCGACTGCGCCGCGGTCGGCGGGGTGGCGATCACGCCGATGGAGATCTCGCGTTCGGCGCACACCTCCGGGATCTCGTCCAGGTGCGACACCGGCAGCCCGCCGACCGGCACGCCGATCAGGTCGGGATCGAGGTCGAACAGCGCCTCCACCGGGAAACCGCGGCCGGGGAAACCGCCGTAGTTGGCCAGCGCGTGGCCGAGGTTGCCGATGCCGACCACGGCCACCTTGTGCTTGCGGGTCAGCCCGAGCGTGCGCTCGATGTGGCCGACCAGCACGGAGACCTCGTAGCCGACGCCGCGGGTGCCGTAGGAACCGAGGTAGGACAGGTCCTTGCGCAGCTTCGCCGAGTTGACCCCGGCCGCCGCGGACAGCTCCTCGCTGGACACCGTGGTCGCGCCCTGCTCGGCCATCGCGGAGAGCACCCGCAGGTAGACGGCGAGGCGGGCGACGGCGGCCTCGGGGATGTTCCTGGCGCGGACCGGGTCGGGGCCGTTGCCGTTGACCGGTGCGTCGGGCACCGCCGGCATCTCGGCGGTGGGGGCGTTGTCGGCGTCCGGGGTGTCCGCCTGCCTGGCCGCGCCACCTCGGCGGCCCCGCTGTGCGACCACGCCTGATCTCCTCGTCAACACCGGTCGGACCTGTTGCTGGAACGGGGCTGAAAAATCAACCCTTGACCCGGCGGGCGCTACGGTGTTCGATACCCGGCGCCGCGCGGGGCGATGGCACTACGGTAGCCACTTGTGAACGCATGCACAAAGTGACTGGTAGAGCCACTGGAACGAGGTTACCCGCCCGTCGGACGGGCGTTTCCACCCACCGAAAACGGTCCCCGGGCACCGGTGTTCCAGGTCACACTGGCGATCAGGGGGTGACCAGATGGAATTCGAGGTGCTCGGCCCGCTGCGCGTCCGCCGCGGTGCCGGGTCGGCGGCACCGGCGGGGAAGCTGCAGCGGATCCTCCTCGGGGTGCTGCTGACCAGGGCGAACCGCCTGGTCCCCGTGGACCAGCTGGGTGACGCGCTGTGGGGTGGCGGCGCCGACCGGCGGGCCGCGCCGAAGCTCCAGCTGCACGTCCACCGGCTGCGCGGGCTGCTCGAACCGGACCGCCTGCGCTTCGATTCCGGCGGTTACCTGCTCCGCGTGCTGCCGGGGGAACTGGACGCGGAGCGATTCGAATCACTCGCCGCCGAGGCCGCCGAAGACCCCGGGCTGGCCAGGAAAGCCCTGGACCTGTGGCGGGGCACGCCGTTCGAAGGGCTCGACGTGCCGTTGCTCACGGACGAGGCGCGACGGCTGGCCGAGATCCGGCTGAACCTGCTGGAGACGCTGTTCGAGGCGGAACTGGCGGCCGGGCGGCACCTGTCGGCGGTCGGGGAACTCGGCGCGCTGGCCGGGGCGCACCCGTTGCGCGAACGGCTGCAGGCCCTGCTCATCCGGGCGCTGCACCGCGGTGGCAGGCAGGCCGAAGCGCTCGCCGCCTGCCGGGCCACCCGCCGGGTGCTGCGGGCCGAACTGGGCCTGGAACCGGGCGCCGAGCTGCGTGACCTCGAACAGGCCATCCTCCAGGGCCGCGAGACCGGACCCGCCGAGGCGACGCCGGTGCCCGCCCAGCTCCCGGCGCGGGTGCGTGGTTTCACCGGCCGGGAGCCGGAACTCGCCGAACTGGACGAACTCGCCCCGTTGTCGGTGGTCACCGGCACCGCGGGGGCGGGCAAGACCGCGCTCGCGCTGCGCTGGGCCCACCGCGCGCGGGAGCGCTTCCCCGACGGCCAGCTCTACGCCGACCTGCACGGCTACGGCCCGGACCAGCCCGCCGATCCGGCGGACGTGCTGGCCGGGTTCCTGCGGGCGCTCGGCGTGGACGGCGCCGCGCTGACCCCGGTGCTCGCCGAGCGCGCGGCCCGGTTCCGCACGCTGGTGGCCGGACGGCGGCTGCTGATCGTGCTGGACAACGCCAGGACCGCGGAGCAGGTGCGCCCGCTGCTGCCCGGCAGCGGCTCCTGCGTGGTGCTGGTCACCAGCCGCGACACGCTGACCGGCCTGGTCACCCTGGACGGCGCCCGGCGGCTGGCGCTGGACCGGCTGCCCGCGGCGGCCTCGCTCACCCTGCTCCGCGAGCTGACCGGCGACCGGGTCGACGCCGAACCGGCGGCCGCGGCGGAGCTGATCGAACTGTGCGCGCGGCTGCCGCTGGCGCTGCGGATCGCCGCGGAGTCCGTGCGCGACCGGCCGTCCCGCGGTATCGCCGCGCTGGTCGAGGAGCTGGCCGACGAGCGGGCGCGGCTCGACCTGCTCGACGCCGACGGTGATCCGCGGGCCGCGGTCCGCTCGGCGTTCTCCTGGTCGTTCCACCACCTGCCGGCCGAGGCCGCGCGGGTGTTCCGGCTGCTCGGCCTGCACCCCGGGCACGACACCGGCGAGCAGGCGGTCGCCGCGCTGGCGGAGACCGATCTGCGCACCGCACGGCGGGCGCTCGGGCAGCTCCGGCGGGCGAACCTGGTCGAGGCGAGCGCCGACGGCCGGTACGCCATGCACGACCTGCTGCGGGCGTACGCCGGTGAATCGGCCGGTGAGGACGACGCCGCCACCCGGCGGATCCTCGGCTGGTACCTGCACTCGGCGATCAACGCGCGGGCCGTGCTCGACCCGCACGCCCGTCCGATGTGGACGGACGCGGTCGACGCGCCGCCGCACCTGCCCGCCTTCGAAGACCGCGACGCGGCGCTGGCCTGGTTCGACCTGGAACGGCCGAACCTGAGCGCGGCCGTGCGCGACGCCGTGGCCCGCGGGCACGCCACGATCGCCTGGCAGCTGGCCTCCGCGTTGCTGATGTACTTCTTCTCCTGCCGCCAGTGGGACGACTGGTTCGGCACGCACCGGGCCGCGCTCGCCGTCGCCGACGCGGCCGGCCGCGCGCACATGCTCAACGGCCTCGGTGTCGCCTACGACGACCTGCACGACCGGGAACGGGCGATCGAATGCCACGTCGAGGCCGCGAAGCTGTTCGACGAGACGGGTCAGGGGCTCGCCGGGGCGTGGAACCAGAACAACCTCGGCGTGGCCTACGACAACGCGAAGCGGTTCGTCGAGGCCGCCGAGTGCTACCGCGAGGGCATGCGCCGGTTCCGCGAACTCGGCGACCCGCGGGGCGAGGGCTACTGCCTGAACAACCTCGGCGACGTGTACCGGCAGCTGGGGTCCTTCGCCGAGGCCGAGTCGTACCTGCGTGCGGCGATGGACGTGCACCGCCGCGCGGCCGACGTCCCCGCCCGCCGCTTCACCCTCTGCACGCTGGGTGACCTGCACCGCGACGCCGGGGCGCCGGAACGCGCGCTGGAGCCGTACCGGGAGGCGCTGGAGATCAGCCGGTCGCTCGGCGAGGACTGGCGCGTCGCGCGGTTCCAGGCCCGCATCGGCTCGGCCCTGCACTCGATGGGCCGCGACGGCGAGGCCCGCGAGTACCTGCGTGAGGCGCTGGAGGCGTTCACCAGGCAGGGCGATCCGGAAGCCGCGGGCGTGCGGGAGCTGCTCGCGGAAATCGGGTGAAACCGTCTTGAAAGCGGCACCGGGCAGGCTGGCGCCATGGTCTCTTCGCTGAGCGCGCTGGCCGCCAGGAACAACCGCGCCGACGAGGGCCTGCTGGCCCTGCGGAAGGACCTCGCGCAGCGCACCGTCACCGCGCGGGACCGCGGTGAGCTGGTCGAAGTGGAGGCCGACGCGGGCGGGAAGGTGGTCGCGGTGTCGGTGAACGCGACGCTGGTGCGCAAGGTCGACGCCAGGACGCTGGCGAACGCGATCCTCCAGGCCACCACCGTCGCCCAGCGCGCCGCCGCCGAACTGACCGCGGCACGCCGCGCCCACCACCTCGGATGAGCACCTGGGTCCGCGCGCACCTCGGGGAGCCGCTGCCGGTCCGGGTGCCGTCGGCCGGGAAACCGGTGTGGGTCCGGGCGGACGGTGCCGAGCCGGTTCCCCCGGCCGGGGTCGCGGCGAACCAGGACGGCGACGAGCCGCCGTCCACCTGGCTGGTGCCCTCCTTCGACCTGCCGCCGCGGTGAAAGCGCCGGGAAAGCGGCGGCGGGCACGCTGGGCCGCACCAGCACGAAGGGGGACACGATGACCGGATTCCGCGTCGACACCGGGAGGATCCGCCGCACGGCCGCCGGATTCCGCGAGAGCGGTGAGTTCGTCGGCACGGCGGTGCGGGCGATTTCGGCGGCCGAAGTGCCCATCGCGGCCTTCGGCATCTCGGGGCCGGGGCCGGAACTGGCCCGTGACATCGAGGCGGCCGTCGGGCAGCGGCTGGACCGGCTGCGCACGCGGCACACGCGCATCGGGGAGTTCGCCGGGAAGCTCGACACCGCGGCCGACGAGTACGACCGCGCCGATTCCGAAAGCCGGGACGACCTGCGGGCCGCGGGAGGCCGGGCATGACGCACCCCGCACTGGACCAGGCCGTCGCCGCCTGCCAGCCACTGGCCGCGGCGGCGAAGCAGCTCGGCGCCGCCGATCCGGTCGAAGTCCTCCAGCACGTCGACTGCGACCCGCAGGCGATCACCGCCTACGCCGACCAGCTCCGCACTTCGCTGACCGACCTGGACAAGGCGATCGAGCAGCAGAAGTCGGACATCGCCGAGCTGGGGGGCAGCGAAGGCGAGGGCACCGCCGAGGCGCTGGACGCGGCCCGCGGCGAACTGGCCGAGCTGGAGCAGGACCGGGCCGGGGTGGCGCTGTTCGCCGACCGGATCGCGGAGCTGGCCGGGCAGCTGGACCGGCTGGTCACCCAGGCCGCGAACCAGATCACCGGGGTGGCGAACGCCGCCGCCACGGCCGCGCACGAGGTGACGGGCGGTTCGGCGTCGGCTGAGGCCGAGGACCACGTCATCAAGGCCGTCGACGAGGTCATCCGGCTCGCGGAACGCTTCCAGAGCGAGGTGCAGCGCCTGCGGGACGAGTTCACGCAGCTGACCGAGGCGGTCAGCGAAGCCGGGGTGACGGGCAACGCCGAAGCCGGAGCCGGTCAGCAAAGCCCCGGCAGCGGCGCCGCCCAAAGCGGCCCCGACAGCGGTTCCCGGTCCGGCGGGGCGCCTCAGCCCGGACCGTCCGGCGCCACCCCGGACTAGGGGCACCCGCCCAACGGTCGTGGCCCGCCGGGCGGCGCCTAGGCAGCCGTGATCGAGATCGAGTGCCAGCCGGTGGCGCCGTCCGGCACGGTGCCGGCGACCTCGCCGGTCTGCACCTGACCGGACCGGTCCACCGCCCGGCAGGACACCCGGTGCGGCCCCGGCGGCACGTCCAGCTCCACCCACCACATCCGCCAGGTGTCCGCGTTCACCTCGGCGGTCAGCGTGGCAGGCCGCCACGGGCCCTGGTCCAGCCGCACCTCGACCCGCTCGATGCCGGTGTGCTGCGCCCAGGCGATCCCGGCCACCACCGTCTTCCCCGCCGCCCGCGTGGAGAACGGCTTCGGCACGTCGATCCGCGACTGGGTCTTCACCGGCCCCTCCCGCGACCACCCCCGGTCCAGCCAGTACGCCCGCCGCGCCGCCCAGGTGGTCACCTCCAGGTCGGTGACCCACTTGGTGGCCGACACGTAGCCGTACAACCCGGGGACCACCAGCCGGGCCGGGAAGCCGTGCTTGACCGGCAGCGGTTCGCCGTTCATGCCGAGCGCCAGCATCGCGCCGCGCCCCGGGTCGAGCACCGCCGGGAGCGGGGTGCCGCAGGTCCAGCCGTCGGCGCTGGTGGAGTACAGCTGCTCGGCCCCCGGCCGCACACCCGCCTCCAGGAGCAGGTCCCGCAGGTCGACGCCGACGAAGGTGGCCGTGGAGATCAGGTCCCCGCCCACCTCGTTGGACACGCAGCACAACGTCACCGCGCGCTCGACCAGCGGACGGCCGCGGAGGTCGGCGTAACCGAAGCTCACCTCGCGGTCGACCAGGCCGTGCACCCGCAGCCGCCAGTCCTCGGCCCGCACCTGGGGCAGCGCGAGCGTGGTGTCGATCTTGTAGAACTCGGCGTTCGGCGTGCGGAACGCGGGCGTGCCGAGCTTGCTGAAGTCGGCGTCGGCCGGGATCGGTGGTGCGGGCCGGGCGGGCACCAGCTCGCCGACGGCGGTCCGCGAAACCTCCGCGTCCCGGCTCACGCCGATCACCTCACCGGCGATCGCGGCCACCCCGGCACCGGCCCCGGCGACCAGGAACCCCCGCCGGCTCAGCCCGCCACCGTCGAACTCCTCCCGCGAAGCCCGCCCGTGCAGCCACGAGAACACCCAGCACCCGGTCAGCAAGGTGACCAGCGGCGCCAGGACCGCCAGCTGCCCGAGGTCCGGCCGCCGCAGCACGGCCAGCACCCCGAGCACGCCGAAGAACCCGATCAGCACCAGCCCCGGCGTCCGCGAGTGCCGCGAAAGCAGGCCCGCCACCGCCGCGAGCGCCGGCATCACCAGGCCCATGCCGACGAACAGCGCGAGCTTGTCGTGGAGGTAGAAGGTGTCCTTGCCGAACTCGGTCAGCCAGCTCGGCGAGAACTCCGCGATGGTGGCACCCACCGCGACCACCGGGGACGAGTTCCGCCCCAGGAACGCGGAGAGCAGGTGCCCGGCCGCGGCGGCCGCGCCGACGGCGACCACTCCGATCGCGGCCGCGTGGACGCGGGAAGGGCTGGTGCGCATGCCCCCATCGTCGTCGGCGCGACACCGGAAGTCCGCCGGGACGCCCTTACGGATGCCTTACGCGAGCGCCGCGCGCAACCGGTCCTCCTCGACCGACCAGTACCCGTGCTCGTCGCCGTCGATCAGGATCACCGGCACGCGGTCGCCGTACTCGGCCCGCCACTCGGCGTCGCTGTCCACGTCGAAGGTCTTCCAGGCCACGCCCAGCTCACCGCAGATGCGCGCCACGTCGGCCTCCGCGCGCACGCACGCCGAGCACCCCTGCCTGGTCACGACCGTCACTTCCTGCGCCATGGCACCTTTCCTACCGGAGCCGCAGCCGCCGCAGTTTGCCGGTCGCCGAATGCGGCAGGCTCTCGGCGAACTCCACGGTGTGCGGGATCTTGTACCCGGCGAGCCGCCCGGCGCAGTGGTCGACCACCTGCTGCGCGGACAGCGAAGCACCCGGCGCGACCACCACGACCGCCTTCACCGCCTCACCGCTGCGCTCGTCGAGCACCCCGACCACGGCCGCCTCGACCACCTCGGGCAGTTCGGCGATCACCGTCTCCACCTCGTTCGGGTACACGTTGAACCCGTTGACGATGATCAGGTCGTTGGCGCGGTCGACCAGGTGCAGGTCGCCGTCGGTGTCCAGGTAACCGACGTCGCCGGTGCGGAACCAGCCCTCGGCGTCCGGGCCGTGCGCGCCGTCCGGCCAGTAACCGGAGAACAGGTTCGCGCCGCGCAGCGCGACCAGCCCGGTGCCGCCGTCCTCCTCGTCGAAGCTGTCCACCAGGTCCTCGGGATCGGACAGCACCGGCCCGGCCGAGCCGTCGCTGTCCACCAGCCGCAGCTCCACCCCGGGCAGCGGGCGCCCGACCGAACCGGGCTTGGGGTAACCGGTGACCAGCGTGGTGGTCACCACCGGCGCCGCCTCGGTCAGCCCGTAGCCCTCGTAGACGTCCAGGCCGGTGGCCGACCGGATGGCCGCCAGCACCTTCGGGTGCAGGGGGGCCGCGCCCGAGGTCATCCGGCGCACGGTGCTCAACCCGGCACCCAGTTCGTCGGCGTCCAGCGCGGCGAACTCGGCGTACATCGCGGGCACCCCGACGATGGAGGTGACGCGGTACTCGGTGCAGTCGGCCAGCGCGCGCCGCGCGTCGAACCGCTCGGACAGCAGCACGGTGGCGCCCGCCGAAGCCGACTGCAGCAGCCCCGGGCCCAGCCCGTAGACGTGGAACAGCGGGATCGCGATGAACACCCGGTCGAAGTGCTCCAGCACCGGCGGCCGGATCGAGGAGATCTGCTCGACGTTGGCCAGCAGCGCCCGGTGCGACAGCATCACGCCACGCGGCGGGCCGGTGGTGCCGGAGGTGTAGGAGACCACGGCGGTGTCCTCACCGGACCCGATCGGCTCGACCGGCTCACCGTCGGCCGCGCAGTCACCGGCGGTGAGCACGGTGACGCCCTCCGGCACCTCCTCGGCCCCGGGGTCGTGGCTGATCAGCAGCTTCGCGCCGCAGTGCTCGAGCAGCGGCTGGATCTCGGCGTCCGGGGCCTGCGGGGACAGCGGCACGGCGATGCCACCCGCGCGGAGCACACCGAACAACGCCACCGCGAAGGCGCAGGAGGTCGGCAGCCGCAGCACCACCCGGTCGCCCGCGGACAGCCCGGCGTCGAGCAGGCGCCGCGCTTCGGCGTGCACGGCCTGGTCCACTTCGGCCCAGGTCAGCTTCCGGCCGCTTCCTGAATCGATCAGTGCGAGCGAATCCGGCCAGCGGCCGGCGGCCGCGGAAACCAGCGCCGAGACGTTGCCCGCGGCCACGGCCGCGCCCCGGTGGCCCTGAAGATTCCCCTGTTCGGACGACAAATCCCAACCCCTTCCGCGTGCGGACCCACACCGTAGCCAGTCTGTCATCCCCATCCCCCGTACCGGGGATATCACCCGTTCGTGGGCCTCAAGTCTGCGGAACACCACTACCTACTTCGCGGTAACAACACGTATGCTGCACTGGTCCTGGGGGTGGTGTTGATCACTCGAAGGCTCGGCAAAGGGCCTGGGAGGTGCGAAGACGATGGGCCTGCAAGTCGCTGTGGCCGGCGGAACACCGCCGTTCGCCGTCGCGGGCGTGCCGAGCCGCCGCGAGGCCGCCGGGCACCGCACCGCGCAGGCCGAAGCCGTCAAAGCCGAAGCCTGGGACCTGGTGCACGCCGCCCAGCAGGGTGACGCGGGCGCCTTCGGCAAGCTCTACGACCGGTACGTGGACATGGTCTACCGGTACGTGTTGTTCCGCCTCGGCGACCGCGACCTGGCCGAGGACGTGACCAGCGAGACCTTCCTGCGCGCCCTGCGCCGCATCACCTCGGTCAGCTACCAGGGCCGGGACGTCGGCGCCTGGTTCGTCACCATCGCCCGCAACCTGATCCTCGACCACGTCAAGTCCAGCCGGTTCCGGCTCGAAGTGGTCACCGACGAGGTGTCCGAGGGCGGCGCCAGCCCGTTCCCCGGGGCCACCGCGCAGGCCCCGGCGGGTCCCGAGCAGCAGGTGATCAGCCGCGCGACCAGCTCCGAGCTGTTCCGCTGCATCGACCAGCTGGGCAGTGACCAGCGCGAATGCATCCTGCTGCGGTTCATGCAGGGGCTCTCGGTGGCCGAGACCGCGGAGATCATGAACCGCAACGAAGGCGCCATCAAGGCGCTGCAGCACCGGGCGGTCCGGCGGCTGGCCCAGCTCCTGCCGAGTGGTTTGCGGTAGTTCTCCGTAACTGTCGTCGCCGGCTGTTCGTTAGCCAGCCGTGAAGTTGCCGTGGGAGCGCGACCACGACCGGTTCGCGCGTGCTGTGGAGGACCCGTCGTCGGGTGACGACGAGTTCCGCCGCGAACTCGACCTGGTCGGCGAACTGCGCCGGCTCGGCAGCACGGCTTCGCCCGATCCGGCGGCGAAGGCGCGGATCGCCGCGGCCATCGCCGCGCGCCCGGACCCGCCCGCCCCGCCGCGCCGCCGGATGCGCCTGGGCCCCGCGGTGGCGGGTGGTCTCGCCGGGGTGCTGGTGCTGGGTGGTCTCGGTGTGGTGCTCGCCGCCGACGCCCTGCCCGGAGATTCCCTCTACGGCGTGAAATTGGCGGGCGAGACCGCCGCGGTCGGGCTGACCTTCGACGACGAGGCCCGCGCGGGCAAGCGCCTGCACCACGCCGAGGCCAGGCTCGCGGAACTGCGGCAGATCAGCGGCGGCGGGGCCGTCGAGTTCCGGACCGCGCTGGACAGCTTCGGCGAGGCCGCCCGGCTGGGCACCGCCGAGCTGACCGCGGTCGCCACCGGCACCTCCGGCGTGCAGCTGACCGGCCTCCGGGGCTGGGCCGCCGAGCAGTCGCGGCTGCTGGGTGAACTGCGGCCGCGGGTGCCGGACGGGGCCGGTACCGCCTATGACAACGCTGTCGCCCTGGTCGGCCGGGTCGACCAGCGCGCGTCGGCGCTCGCCGGGCGGATGGCCTGCTACCAGATCACCTCCGGGCAGCACGACGACCTGGGCGCGCTGCCCGCCGCGGGCGGCTGCGGGCAGGCCGATCCGGTGCCGCCGGTCACCGCGGAACCAGGGGAACCGGCACGGGTGCCGGCCGACCGGCCGGGGTCCCGGGTGGTGACCAGCCCGCCGGTGGACCACCGCCCGGAAACCGCCACGCCGGTGCTCGTCGAACCGGGCGCACCGGCACCGCCGGTGACGGAGGTACCGCCGCCGGTGGTCCGCCCCCGGCCGCCGATCACCCCGCCGCCACCTGGTGAACTGCTGAGACTTCCCCCACTGCTGCCGGGATTGCCCGAGGTGAGGGTCGGCTGGTAACCCGTCGGCCACCCCGGCTCGCTACCCTGTGCACAGGCGTTTCCCACGATTCGGAGGCGGTGAGCGTGGCGCGGTGGGGGAAGGACAAGAGTCAGGAGCTTGAGCGGCTCGCGGAGATGGCCGGTGAGGCCTCCGCCGAGGCCGCCGTCGCGATGGAGCAGGCTCCGTCCGCCGTCCTGACCGTGCCCGCGCAGGACCTGGCCGCCGGGGTGGTGCCGCCGGAGCCGGTCGCCGGTCCGGCCGAGGTCGACCAGGTCGAGCCGCCCGCTGCCGCCGCCCCGCCCGACCTGACCGCCGCCGCCTTCTTCGACGTGGACAACACGATGATGATGGGCGCGTCGATCTTCCACTTCGTCCGCGGGCTGGCCTCGCGGAACTTCTTCACCACCTCCGACCTGGCCGGTTTCGCCTGGCAGCAGCTGAAGTTCCGGATCGGCGGCCGCGAGAACCACGACGACATCAAGTCCCACCGCGAAAAGGGCCTGTCCTTTGTGGCCGGTCGCACGGTGCAGGAGATGGTCGACGTCGGCGAGGAGATCTACGACGAGCTGATGGCCGAGAAGATCTGGTCCGGTACCAGGGCGCTGGCGCAGATGCACCTGGACGCCGGGCAGCGGGTCTGGCTGGTCACCGCCACCCCGGTGGAACTGGCCGCGATCATCTCGCGGCGGCTGGGCCTGACCGGTGCGCTCGGCACGGTCGCCGAAAGCGTGGACGGCGTCTACACCGGACGGCTGGTCGGCGACCTGCTGCACGGGCGCGCGAAGGCACACGCCGTCCGGGCGCTGGCCGCGCGCGAAGGTCTCAACCTGCGCCGGTGCACCGCGTACTCGGACTCGTCGAACGACATCCCGATGCTGTCGGCCGTGGGCACCTCGGTCGCGGTGAACCCGGACTCGAGCCTCCGGGAGGTCGCGCGGGCCCGGGGCTGGGAAATCCGCGACTTCCGCACGGGCCGGAAGGCCGCCAAGATCGGCGTGCCCTCGGTCCTGGGCGCGGGCGCGGTCGCCGGGGCGGTCGCCGCGGGCCTGGCTTACCGGCGCCGCTGAACCCCGGAACCGCTCGCTCGGGCACACGAGCCGCACGCCGCCACCCGGGCAGGCACCCGCAAGGGGCAACCGGGTCAGTCCCGGAAGACGCTCCGGCGTTGCGCGAGGCGCCGGTACAGGGTCTGCTGGATCGACTCCCGCACCTGGTCGGTGAGGTTGAACACCAGCATCGGGTCGTCCTCGGCGTCCGGGCCGAACTGGTCCGTGCGGATCGGCTCGCCGAATTCGATGTGCCACTTCGTCGGCAGCGGGATCGCGCCCAGCGGCCCCAGCAGCGGGAAGAACGGCGTCACCGGGAAGTACGGCAGCCCCAGCAACCGCGCCAGCAGCTTGACGTCCCCGATCTTCGGGTAGATCTCCTCGGCGCCGACGATCGAGCACGGGATGATCGGCACACCGGCCCGCATCGCCGCCGAAACGAAACCGCCGCGCCCGAAGCGCTGGAGCTTGTACCGCGACGAGAACGGCTTGCCGATGCCCTTGAACCCCTCCGGCCACACGCCGACCAGCTCACCGGCGCGCAGCAGCCGCTCGGCGTCGGGGTTGCAGGCCAGCGTCTGCCCCGACTTGCGCGCCAGCGAACCCACCAGCGGCATCCGGAACACCAGGTCGGCGCCCAGCCCACGCAGGTGCCGGTGCTCGGGGTGCTCGTCGTGCACGGCGACCGCGGTCATCAGCGCGTCCAGCGGGATGGTGCCCGAGTGGTTGCTGACCAGCAGCGCACCGCCGTCGACCGGCAGGTTGTGCACGCCGTGCGTGCTCACCCGGAACCACTTCTCGTACAGCAGGCGGAACGGCGGCATCAGCAGCGCGTCGGTCAGCTCGGCGTCAAACCCGAACTCGTCGACGACGTAGTCGCCGGTGAGCCGGTTGCGCACGAACTTCAGCAGGTTGACCAGCGCGTTCGGCAGCTCGGCCTCGACCTCGTCGACCGACGGCCGCGCCGTCGGGAACGGGAAGATCGGCGCGTCGGTGAGCCTGGTCGCTTCCTCCGCGGCGCCCTCCGGCCGGGGAACCGCGGCCGAAGCGTCGGGGGCCTTCTCCCGGCCCGGTCCGTGCAGCGGAATCACCTGCGCGCTCGTGCTCGTGGTCACTTCCTGCGCCCTGCCTTCCCTTCTGGTCTCCCTGACCCCGTCCGCGCGGCTCATCGCCCGCCGGCCTGACCGGTGACGGCGGCGACGGCCACCTTGCTCGCCAGCTTGGCCAGCCGCGGCCCGTCGAGCACCGGCCGCAGGCCGCGCCCCTGCACGTAGTCGTCGAACGCCTCCCGCGTGGTCCAGCGCGGGACGTAGCCGAACTCCTGCTTGAGCTTCGTGGTGTCCACCACCCGGCCGAAGTTCAGCAGCCGCACCTGGTCGGCGGAGAAGTCGACCAGCCGCGCCCCGCGCAGCATCCGCCCGACCGACGGCATCACACCGCGCGGCATCGGCAACTCGACCCGGCCCGCCCGGCGAATGGCCTGCGACAGGGTGAGTACCCCTTCACTGCCGACGTTGAACACCCCGGGCTTGTCCTCGATGGTGGCCTGTTCCAGCACGGCGAGCGCGTCGGAGGAGTGCAGCAGCTGCATCCGCGCGTCGTACCCGAGCACGGTCGGCACCACCGGCAGCGAGAAGTAGCGCGAGAGCACGGTGTCGACCTCGGGGCCGATCAGGTTGGTGAACCGCGCCATGGTGACGATGATGTCGGGGCGGCGGCGGGACAGCCCGCGCACGTAGCCCTCCATCTCGACCGCGTCCTTGGCGTACCCGCTGGTCGAGGTGGGGATCAGTTCCGAGTCCTCGGTGAACACCGCCTGCGAGCGCGAGCTGGCGCCGTAGACCGCGGCGGAGGACTTCACCACGAGCTTGCGGACCTTCGGCGAACGCTGGCACGCGGCGAGCAGCCGCATGGTGCCGATCACGTTCACCTCCTTGATCGCCGTGCGGCGACCGGGGGCGGCCGGGTGGCAGGTGGTGGACGCGTGCACCACGGTGTCCACCCCGGCGGTGCTGATCACCTTGGCGATCAGCGGGTTGCGGATGTCGGCGCGCACGAACTCGGCGCGGCCCATGCGCTGGAGCACGGACTTGGCCGGTGAGGTGGTGTCGACGCCGATCACGCGCTCGAAGTCGGGGTTGCAGCCGAGGCGGGCGAGCAGTCGCCCGCCCAGTTCCCCACCGACTCCGGTGACGAGCACGATCTTGGACGGCATTCGGCCCCCTGGACGGGTGTGTGCGGGCATCTGTTCACGGGTGGACAGCCGCAGCTCCGGACGCTGTCACTCAGTGCGCGGCTGGCTCTGGCACCTTTCGGGGCTCCGGGGGTGGCGCCCCGGGTTTCCATCAGACCGTATCGCGCTGGCGCACCCGAGATGTTACCCCGCCGCGAGCGGGCCGGAAGGCCTCTTACCTGCTGTTAACGCCGCTCAACCGATTCCGGGGACAGACCACACGAATGGCGGCGGCCCGCCCGGCTGAGCCGGACGGGCCGTTCGCTGCGCTGGGCGCGCAGCCGATGGAACCTGTGGTTCGCCGCTCACTTGCCCTGCTTGCGACGCTGCATCCGCGTGCGGCGCAACAGCTTGCGGTGCTTCTTCTTGGACATGCGCTTGCGGCGCTTCTTGATGACCGAGCCCACAGGTGCTCCTTAACCTCTCGTCAGTGATCACCCGGCCCGGCGCGGTCTTCGGCGCAACAAGGACGAGCGGCCTACTAGGTTACCGGTGGCCGGAGGGCGACCGGTCGGCGGGGGAGGTGTCATCCCACGTCGTAGTAGGCGCTGTCCAGGTATTCGTGCACCGCCTTCTCCGGCACCCGGAACGATTTCCCCACCCGGACAGCCGGGAGTTCACCCGAGTGCACGAGGCGGTAGACGGTCATCTTGGAGACCCGCATCAGCGTGGCCACCTCGGCGACGGTCAGGAACTGGACCTGGCGTGGTGTTGTTGTTGGTTCTTCTTGTTTCTTCTTCGTCGGCATAGTCACCGCGTCCTTCGACACGTGTCGCGCCGCGCGGCTTCCCCACCGGCGGTACCGACACGCACGTGCTTCTAGCGAGAGTAGCGGTGCCGGTGGGACTAATGCGACGCCTGTCACCGGAAATGGCGCCAACCAGGCCCGATATCGCCAACATTCGCCCGTTTGCTGGCCAGCCGGGTGGGCGAATCCCCCCACCCGGGGCAGGTCAGTCGTGGGCCCTGCCCAGTTCCACCGACCGGTCCCGAGCTGCTTCGATGGCCGCGAGCAGGGCCGCGCGGACGCCGTGGTTCTCCAGTTCGCGGATGGCGTTGATGGTGGTGCCCGCCGGGGAGGTGACGGCCTCACGCAGGGTGACGGGATGCTCGCCGGTCTCCGCGAGCATCTTCGCCGCGCCGACGGCCGACTGCACGATCAGCTTCTCGGCGATGTTGCGCGGCAGCCCGAGCAGGATGCCCGCGTCGATCATGGCTTCGACCAGGAAGAAGAAGTAGGCCGGGCCGGAGCCGGACAACGCGGTGACCGCGTCCTGCTGCGATTCCGGCACCCGGACGACGCTGCCCACGCACGCCAGCAGCTCCTCGACGAGCGCCAAGTGGTCGGCGGTGGCGTACCGACCGGGTGAAATCGCGCTCATCGCCTCGCCGACCACCATCGGTGTGTTCGGCATCACCCGGACGACCGGGGTGCCCTCGGCCAGCCGCCGCTCGTACAACGCCGTCGGCAGCCCGGCGCACAGCGACACCACCAGCGTCTCCGGCCGGAGCAGCGGCCCCAGTTCGTCCAGCAGCGGCTCGATGTCCTGCGGCTTGACCGCGACGATCAGCACGTCGGCCAGCTTCGCGGCCTCGGGCACGTCGACCCCGCGCACGCCGTAGCGCTGGGTCAGCTCGTCGACGCGCTCCGGGTACCGCTCGGTGAACAGCAGCTCACCGGGCCGTCGCCCGCCGTGCAGCAGCCCCGACAGCAGGGCCTCCCCGATCTTGCCCGCTCCGAGCACCGCGATGACAGCCATGCCCCGATTATCACCGCGCCGGCTCAGGGGCCCGGGGCCAGGGCGAGTTGCCGCGCCTGGCAGACCAGCCGGCCGGCGGAGTCGAGCACGGTGGCGTCCGAGTCGAACCAGGATTCGTGCACGGCGCGGCAGTCGACCTGCACGCGCAGCCAGCCGGGGGCCGGGCGGCAGCGGATCAACGCGGTCAGCTGCACCGTCGGCGTCCACCCCAGCCTGCCGAGGTTGAACACCACCGGCGGGTTCACGTCCCCGGCGAGCAGGGCGAACAGCGGGTCCGGCTGCCCGGTGCGCGGCCGCACCCACAGCCGCACGCGCGGCGCGTCCGAGGTGCGCCCGGCCAGGTAGCCGACGGTCGCCGGGTCCAGCCGCACGTCGCACGCCTTCGCCAGGTTGAACGCGCCTTCGGCGGTGGTGCCGCCGACCGGGATCGCCCCCGGCGGGGGTTCGGCCGGGATCGGCGGCACGTCGGTCCACTCCGGCCGCCGGACCGGCAGCTTGCCGGTGGTCACCCTGGCCTCGACGCAACTGCGCCCGCGCTGCTCCAGCCGCACGCCGACGACCGTGGCGCGGCGGCCCAGCTTGTGCAGTTCGGTGCGCAGCAGCACCGGGCCGATGGCCGGTGGGTGCAGGAACTCGGCGCTGACCACCAGCGGCTCGGCCTGCGCCTCACCGCGTTCGGCCAGCGACGCCTGCGCGGCCCTGGCCAGCAGGGCCAGCAGGAACCCGCCGTGCGGGTGGGTGCCGATCGCCCACTCCGGCCGCAGGTCGGCGGTGAAGGTGCCGTCCCCGAGCGAGCGGGTGGAAACCGCCGCGCCGAACGGCACGGCCTCCTCTGCTGCGCTCACGAACGGCTGGCCAGCGCGCGCAGGAAGAGGCCGAGGTTCGCGGGCCGCTCGGCCAGCCGCCGCATCAGGTAGCCGTACCACTGCTGTCCGAACGGGACGTACACCCGCACGGTCTCCCCCTCCCCAGCCAGCCGGCGCTGCTCCGCCGGCCGGATCCCGTACAACATCTGGAACTCGTAGGTGCCCTTTCCCGCCCGTACCAGCGCGCCCGCTCCCCGAGGACGGCCACCAGCCGCGGGTCGTGGGTGGCGAACATCGGGTAGCCGCCGCCCGCCAGCAGCGCGTTCGCCGCGCGCACGTAGCTGCGGTCCACCTCGGCCGCGGTGGTGTAGGCGACCGATTCCGGCTCCGCGTACGCCCCCTTGCACAGCCGGACGCGCGAACCGGCCAGCGCGACCGCGTCCGCCTCGGTCCGGCGCAGGTACGACTGCAGCACCGCACCCACCCACGGCCACCGCCGGCGCAGTTCCGCGAGCGTGCCGAGGGTGGCGTCGGTGGTGGTGTGGTCCTCCATGTCCAGCGTCACCGTGGTGCCGCACCGCTCGGCGGCGGCGCAGATGCGAGCGGCGTTGTCCAGCGTCAGCCCGGGGTCCAGCTGCTGCCCGACGGCCGACAGCTTGACGCTGACCTCCGCGTGCGGCGCCAGGCCCTCGTCGTGCAGCCGGTCCAGCAGCGCCACGTAGGTCGACACGGCGCGCTCGGCCAGCTCGGTGTCGGTGGTGTGCTCGCCGAGGTGGTCCAGGGTGGCGGACAGGCCGTCGTCGGCCAGCTCGCGCACCACCGCGACGGCGCGGTCGAGGTCCTCCCCGGCGACGAAGCGCCGGACCACCCCGCGCGTGCCCGGCGCGGTGGCCACGAGCCGGCGCAGCCGGTCGCTGCCCGCGGCGGCGAGGATCGTGGAGCGCAGGGGGTTCACGCCGGGAACCTTACGGGTTCGGCTCCGGGAAACCGAACCGCCGAGCCGGTGAAGTTGATCTTGGACCTCACTGGCCGAGGTGCAGGCGCGCGTACAGCAGCGCTTCGGCGAGGTCCTTGACCCGCCGCTGGGGTTCGGCCGCCCGCCGGGTGTTCACCTCCAGCACCACCTGGCCGTCGAACCCGGTGCGCAGCAGCAGTTCGAGCAGTTCGGCGCACGGCTGCCCACCGCGGCCGGGCACCAGGTGCTCGTCCTTGGGCACGCCGGTGCCGTCGGCCAGGTGCACGTGGGTCAGCCCGGCCCCCATCCGCTCGGCCAGCGCGAGCGGGTCCATCCCGGCGGCGGCGGTGTGCGACAGGTCGAGCGTGTAGTGGCGGTAGCCGACGTCGGTCGGGTCGATGGACGGCCGGAAGGCGGAGAAGCGCGCGTCCCGGTTCCGCCCCGGCGGCCGCACCTTGAACATGTTCTCCACCGCGATGGCCACCCCGCTGGCGTCCTCCAGCTCGGCGACCAGGTCGGCGAAACCGTCGCCGTAGCGGCGCTGCCAGCGGAACGGCGGGTGCACCACCACCGTGCGCGCCCCGAGTTCCTGCGCGGCCTCCACGCTCTTCCGCAGCCGGACCACCGGATCGGGTGACCACACGCGCTGGGTGATCAGCAGCGACGGCGAGTGCACCGACAGCACCGGCACGCCGGTGGACCGCGACCACCGGCGCAGCGCCGCCACGTCCTGGCTGACCGGGTCCACCCAGACCATCACCTCGACCCCGTCGTAACCGAGGTCGGCGGCGAGCTCGAAGCCCGCCCCGGCTTTCAGCGGCCACACCGAAGCGGTGGACAGGCCGATCGGGATCGTCACGCCAGCATTGTCCTATTTGGACAACAACAGCAGGGCGGCGGGGGACACGGTGACCACCAGGCCGACCAGCACGGCCAGCACGGTGGTCTGCAGGTCGTCGGCGCGGCGGATCTTCCGGACGATCCAGACCAGCGCGACGATCACCACCAGCGCGGCGATCAGCGCGGCGGCGGGCAGCCTGCCCCACAGCCAGTTGAAGCCCAGCCAGACCCCGGCGCCGCCGATCACGCCCAGCGCGAGCTGCGCGGCCATCACCAGCCACTGCTTGCCGGGCGACGCCTCCTCGTGCAGGTCGTCATCGGCACCGTCCAGCGCCTCGACCCCGGCGACGCCGTGGTACGGGTCGTCCAGCTCGTCGATCTCGGCTTCGAAGCTGTCGTCGTACTCGGCCGAGCGGATGCGGCGGGGCGGCTCGTCGAAGTCGTCGGCGTACGCGTTCCCGCCGAGTTCCCCGGCGACCGGCCGCTGCACGGCTTCGAAGTCACCGGTGCTGAACCGGCCGGAGGCGAACTCACCGCTGGCGTACGGGTCGTCGTCGTCCACCGGGGTCATCGCGGCCTGGGTGTCCTCCAGGCGCGCCTGCTCCCGGCGCTCGCGCCAGCCCGCCAGGCCGGCGGGCGGCTCGTCGGGGGCCGGTTCCGGCGGCTGCGGCGGGCGCGGGGTGAACCCGCTGGAGTAACCGCTGGCGTACCCGCTCGAATAACCGCTGCTGTAGCCGCTCGGCGGGCCGCTTTCCGGCTCGTCTGGCACCACCGGGATCTGCTCGGTGTGGTCCTCCTGCTTCGGCGGCACGGGACGGCGGACCGGCCCGCCACGACGGCGCGGGGCACGCGGCGGCACCGGGTAACCGCCGGTCGGCGGCGGGCCGGGCTCCGGCTCGGCCGGTGGGGCGGCCTCGGCCTCGTCCAGCCCGTCCAGGCGGGCGGAGAGGGCGCCGGGTGGCGGCGCCGCAGCGGGGGGTGGCTGGCGGCGACCCCGGGCCGGAACGCGCCGGGTGGGCGGGTCGACCGGGGACTCGGCCTCGGGGGCCCCACGACGGCGCGGGGCCCGCGCGGGCAGCTCGTCCTGCGGCGGCCGGGGCAGCGCACCCGACTCCTGCGGGGGCCGCGGCAGCGCCGCCGAATCCTGCGGCCGCGGCAAGGCACCCGACTCCTGGGGCGGGCGCGGCAGCGCGGCCGAATCCTGCGGCCGGGGCAACGCGCCGGACTCCTGCGGTCGCGGCGAAGCAGCGGAATCCTGGGGCCGCGGCAGCGCGCCGGACTCCTGCGGGGGCCGGGGCAACGCGGCGGAATCCTGGGGCGGCTGCTGCGGGGGCCGCGGGAGCGCGCCGGAGTCCTGCCGGGGCGGGCGCGGCAGCGCGCCCGAGTCGTGCCGCGAGCCGGAGCGGCGGGGGGCGCCGTTGCGCCGGTTCGCCGGGGGCGGGGTGTCGCCCTGGACGCGCTCGATGATCGCCTGCGGAGCGGTGTCGCTGATGTCGCGCCGCGGAGCTTCTTCCTCGTCATCGGCACGACGACGACGGCGGCGTGAGCCACCGCCCTGGCCACCGTGTTGGGCGAGCAGTTCGGCCACCGTCTTCTGGTGCTGCTCGCCACCGCTGTCTTGGGTCATCCCTTCCACCGTGCCTGTCGCCCGTCGTCGAAGTCCAGTCCCCGTCCGCCCAGTGCAGTGTGCTCGGCACCGTTGGAATGGTCCAGCCGCCGCAGGATCACTCCCTCCCGCAACGCCCACGGGCAGATCTCGAGTTCCTGCAGTGACAAAGCTCGCATGGCGGCCTGCGCCACCAGCGCCCCGCCCACCAGCTGGTGGGCCCGGCCGGCGCTGACCCCCTCCAGCTGCGCCAGATCGCCGGACGGCATCCGCGAGACGAACGCGATCAGCTGCCGCAACGCGGTGGCGGTGAGCGCGCGGCGGACCCGGGGTCCGTCCGCCGACGGCGCCGCACCGGTCAGCCTGGCCAGTGAGCGGAAGGTCTTCGAGGTGGCCACCACCCGGTCGGGCAGCCCCAGCTTCGCCACCTTCTTCGCCAGCCCGGCCAGCTGCTCCTCCAGCCAGGCGGAGGTGGCGATCAGCTCGGACCGGCTCGGCGGGTCGTTCTTGAACCGGGTGCGGGTGATCCGCCCGGCCCCCAGCGGCAGCGACTCGGCCAGCTCGGGCTCCTCGTCCATGCCCATCGCCACTTCCAGCGAGCCACCGCCGATGTCGAGCACCAGCAGCTTGCCCGCCGACCAGCCGAACCAGCGGCGGACGGCGAGGAAGGTCAGCCGCGCCTCGTCCACCCCGGTGAGCACCTGCAGGTCGACGCCGGTTTCCTCGGTGACCTTCCGCAGCACCTTGGCCGAGTTCTTCGCCTCGCGCACGGCCGAGGTGGCGAAGGCCATCACCTCGCGGCAGTCCAGCCGCGCGGCCGCCGCCTTCGCCGACTCCACCGCGCGCACCAGGTCGTCCGCGCCCGCCTTGCTCAGGTCACCGGACGGGGTGATCTGCTCGGCGAGCCGCAGCACGGTCTTCTCCGAGTGCATCGGCAGCGGGTGGGCACCACGGTGCGCGTCCACCACGAGCAGGTGGACGGTGTTGGAACCGACGTCGAGGACCCCAAGGCGCACGGGGGTAAACGGTACCCGCCGGAGCAGACCCGCTGGTCGGCAACCGAGATTAAACCGAGATCATGACTCGAACTTGTAGCCGAGACCACGCACGGTGACCAGGTGCCGCGGGGAACCGGGGTCCGGCTCGATCTTCGACCGCAACCGCTTGACGTGCACGTCCAGCGTCTTGGTGTCGCCGACGTAGTCCGCGCCCCACACCCGGTCGATCAGCTGGCCGCGGGTGAGCACCCGGCCGACGTTGCGCAGCAGGTACTCGAGCAGGTCGAACTCCTTCAGCGGCAGCGAGACCTCCTCGCCGTCCACGGTCACCACGTGCCGCTCGACGTCCATCCGCACCGGGCCGGCGGCCAGCACCAGCGGCGCCAGCTCACCCTCGGCGCCCGGCTCCCCACCGCGCCGCAGCACCGCGCGCACCCGCGCGATCAGCTCGCGCGCCGAGTACGGCTTGGTCACGTAGTCGTCGGCGCCCAGTTCCAGGCCGACCACCTTGTCGATCTCGCTGTCCCGCGCGGTCACCATGATCACCGGCACGCCGGAGCGCTGGCGGAGCTGCTTGCACACGTCGGTGCCGCTCATGCCCGGCAGCATCAGGTCGAGCAGCACGATGTCGGCGCCGTTGCGGTCGAACTCCTCCAGCGCCTGCTGGCCGGTGGTGGCCACCGCGGCGGTGAAACCCTCCTTGCGCAGCAGGAAGGCCAGCGGGTCGGCGAACGACTCCTCGTCCTCGACGATGAGCACCCTGGTCACAACTGTCCTCCATGATCGGTGGCGTCCTGGGCAACCACGAGGCGGGAACTCCGCTCGGGGGGAATTTCGGCCCGGCCGGCCGGCCGGCCGTTCTCCGGTGTGTGCGCGGGTATGCGCAGGGTGAAGGTGGAGCCGGTGCCGGGGCTGCTCCACAGGCGCACCTCACCGCCGTGGTTGGCGGCCACGTGCTTGACGATGGCGAGGCCGAGGCCGGTCCCGCCGGTGGCCCGCGAGCGGGCCTTGTCGGCGCGGTAGAAGCGCTCGAACACCCGCTGCTGGTCCGCCTCCTCGATGCCGATGCCGCGGTCGGTCACCGCGATCTCGACCGCGCCGTCGACCAGCCGGCGGCTGACCGAGACCGGGCTGCCCGGCGAGGAGTAGTTGATCGCGTTCTCCAGCAGGTTGGACAACGCGGTGACCAGCAGCGTGCGGTCGCCCTCGATGAGCAGCGAGCTGGGCTGGTCGGTGGTCACCGCGATCTCGGCGGACTCGGCCGAGAGCCGCACCCGGCCGAGCGCCTCCCGCACCACCGCGTCCACCTCGACCACGTTGAGGTCGGGCAGCCGCTCGGCGCCCTGCAGCCGCGACAACGCGATCAGCTCGGTCACCAGCTGCCCCAGCCGGGTCGATTCACGCAGGATCTTGCCGCCGAAGCGGCGGACCTCCGCGGTGTCCTCCGCGGCGTCGAGCACGGCTTCGGTGAGCAGCGCGATCGCCCCGACCGGGGTCTTCAGCTCGTGGCTGACGTTGGCCACGAAGTCCCGCCGGGTGGCTTCGAGCCGGACCGCGTCGGAGTGGTCCACCGCCTCGACCGCGGTGAAGCCGTCGCCGAGCGGGCGCACCTGGCCCAGCACGGCCTCCGGCTGGCGGCCGCGGGTCTCCAGCGGGGAGAGGTCGATCTCCAGCGGGTCGTCGGTCTCCACCACCTGCTCGGCGGCCTTGCGCGCCCTGGCATCGGCCCGGTTGTCCCGGACCAGGCCGAGTTCCTCGGCACGCGGGTTGTGCAAGACCATGTCGCCGAACCGGTTGAGCACCACCACCCCGTTGTTCGAGGAGTGGATCAGGCGGGACAGCAGCTCGGCCACGGTGGGGCCGGCCGGGCGGCGGCGCACGGCCCGGCGGCGGCGCAGCGAGGCCGCGACGAATCCGGCAACCGCGCCGACCACGAGTGCACCGATGGCCAAAACGAGTGAAGCAGGCACGGTCACGGGGGAATCGTAAGCAGGAAGGTGGCCGTTCGGCCTAGTGCTGATTGCCTCGTCGTGACGCCCGCGACACCTTTGGGCGGTTTGTTCGCGCCTGCTTCAGTGCTTGTTCACGCTTTCGTAGCCGAATTCAGTCGATCGAGTTCCTCCCTTCCGAGTTCGACCGCCGCTGCGGCGACGTTTTCCTCCAGGTGCGTGACGCTGCCGGTGCCCGGAATGGCCAGCACGTTCGGTGCCCGGTGCAGGGTCCAGGCGAGCAGGACCTGCGCCTCGGTGGCGCCGTGCGCGGCGGCGACCTCGGCGACCGCACCGCCGGGGGCACCGCTCTGCACCGAGAAGAACGGGACGAAGGCGATTTCCCGTTCCGCGCAGGCGTCCAGCAGGTCGTCGTCCTCCCGTTTGGACAGTCCATACCAGTTCTGCACGGCGGTCACCGGGGCGATCCCGCTCGCCTCGGCCAGGTGTTCCCGGCCGACGTTGGAAATGCCGAGGTGCCGGACCAGGCCCTGTTCGCGCAGTTCCGCGAGCACGCCGAACCGGTCGGCCAGCGAGCCGGAACCGCGGTCGAGCGACTGGCCGATCCGCAGGTAGACCAGGTCGAGGTGGTCGCGGCCGAGTTCACGCAGGTTCTGCTCGACCTGCCCGCGCAACTGCTCGGGCCGGGCTTCCGGCTGGTGCTCGCCCGCCGCGTTCCGGCTGGGGCCGACCTTGGTGGCGATGACCAGGTCGTCGGGGTAGGGGGCGAGCGCACGCCGGATCAGCTCGTTGGCGGACACGCTGCCGTGGAAGTAGAAGGCGGCCGTGTCGAGGTGGTCCACCCCGAGTTCGACGGCCCGGCGCAGCACGGCCACGCCTTCCTCGGGGTCGCGTTCGGCGCCGTTCGGCCCGAGGGCCAGGCGCATCGCCCCGAAGCCGAGCCGGTGCACGAGCCGGTCGCCGAGTTTCCAGGTCTGGGAGATCGTCATGGCCCCCAGCCTGCGGAGTCGTCGATTCTCCGGCCACCTTCGGCAACTTGCTGCCAGACTTGGGCGGTGATCACCGTGGTCAAGGGTGAGGAAGAGCTGTTCGCGCGCACCGCGCACCTGTTCGCGGGCGCCACCGAGGTGGCCTGCGCCGCCGCCGACCTCAACACCTTCGCCGCGTCCCGCCACGGCCCCGCGCCGACCGGCGACTACCGGGCGAAGCGGGTGCGGAAGATCTACCGGCCGGCGCTGCTGCTGGACCGGGCCGCCTCCGGGCACCTCGCCGAGCTGGTGCGCCTCGGCGCCGACGTCCGGATCAGCGCGGACGAGATCAACGAGACGATCATCCTGGACCGGCGGGTGGTCGTCCTGGCCGGTGACCCCGTCGCGGGCAGTCGCGCGTACAGCGTGCTGACCGGCGAGGAGACCGTGCAGGGCGTGGTGTCGCTGTTCGAGGCGGCCTGGCGCGGCGCGACCGAACTGGCCGTGTTCGACGCGCGGGTGGCGGAGATCCGCGCGCTGGCGCCGCGCATCCTGGACATGCTCGCGTCCGGCTGCAAGGACGAGACCGCGGCCCGCTCGCTCGGTCTGGGCCTGCGGACCTACCGGCGGCGGGTGGCCGAACTGATGGACGCGCTGGGTGCCACTTCGCGGTTCCAGGCCGGGGTCCGCGCGGGAGAACTGGGGTTGCTTTGAGGACTTGGCCGTTGCTGTGCCTGGCGCTGCTCGCCGGGTGCACGCAGGCGGTGCCGGGCACGCCCGCGCCGCCGCCCGTTCCGTCGAACCTGGCGCTGGTCGACACCGCCGCCACCGAGGACGTGCTGACCGCGTCGAGGACCGCGATCGAGGCGGTGTTCAGCTTCGACCCGGCCGATCCGGCCGGTCAGACCGCAGCCGCGGAACGGCACCTGACCGGCTTGGCGGAAGCGCAGGTGGTGACCCTGCTGGGGCCGGTGCGCGACGCCGGGGCGCGGCTCACCACCGAGGTCGCCGACGCCGCGGTGGCCGAGCTGTCCGCGAGTTCGGCCAGGGTGCTGCTGATGCTCGACCAGACCAGCACCCGGATCCCGGGTGGGCAGACCAACAGTTCCGGGGCGGCGGTGCTGGCGCTCGCCCAGCGCGACGGCGGCACGTGGCGCCTCGCCGAAATCGTGGCCAACCCCTCACCGGCACCCATCCCGGCGTCGCCGGGCGGCCCGGTCGCCGAAGCGCGCGACTCCGCACTGGCCGCCGCGCGCTCCGGCCTGGTCACCCTGCTGGCCGTCGACGGCAACGACGTCGAGGGCTCGCTGGCCCGCCAGCTGACGGTCGTCACCGAGCCGATGCTGACGCAGCTGCGCCAGTCCCAGCCGCGCGTCGCGCAGGCGGTGCGCGAACAACGCACCCAGGTGACCGTCGCACCGGACCCGGCAGTCGCCGCGAAGGCGGCCGAGCCGAACCTGGTGACCGGCTTGGCCGTGGTGAAGACCACGGTGTCCAACGGCGGCGCCCAACCCACGGAAAAGGTCTCACGCCTGCGGTTCGACCTGGTCCGGCTGCCCGAAGGCTGGCGGTTCCGCGCCCTCGAGCAGCTCCCGGTCGCCTGAGCCGGGCCCGCTACGGACACCGGCAGCTGGGTGCGACGCCAACCGCCCGGAACAAGCTGGGGCTGCCGCTCACCCCGGCCACTCCAGGACGGCGCGTTCCTGCGTCACCGGGTAGCCGGCTCGGGCGAACGCGGCGGCCATGGGCTTGTTGCCGACGTCGGTGGCGGCCAGCACCCGGGTTTCGCCTGCCTCGACCAGCAGGTGGGTGCATTCGACCAGCAGGTCGTAGCCGTAGCCGTGGCCGCGGTGTGCCGGGACCACGCCGATGATGCCGACCACGGCGCCGGAGTAGTTGCGGCCCGGCACGGTGAGGCCGGCCAGTTCACCGCCGGGGGTGTAGGCCAGGCGCCACCACTCGCGGGGTGAGGGCAGCCAGCGGAGGAACCCGAGTTCCTCGTCGGCGGCTTGTTGCAGGCCGCCCCGGGCGATGGCTCGCTGGGCGTGGGCGTCCAGCGTGCCCTCGTGGACGCGTTCGAGCACGGCGTGGAACGCGCCGTCGTCCGGGTTCGGCCGGAAGTCCAGGCGGCCGGGCCGGTCGGGCAGGCCGTCGTCGAGGTTCCAGGTGTAGCGGAACCGGTCGACCAGCGGGCGCATCCCGGCGTCGACCGCCGCGTCGATGCGGGCCTGCCGGGCGGCGGCGACCTCCGGGCGCGACCGCCAGTCCGCGGGCAACGCCAGCTCGTACTCCGCGGTGAGCCCGGCCGTACGCAACAAGGCCACGCCCGCCTCGTGCTCGGTGAAGTCGAACCAGTCCAGTGCCACCGGCTCGGTGTCCTCGGGCCCGCCCCACCACGCGGCACGGGCGACGACGCGCCCCTCACGCAGGGCGACCCAGGTCCAGTCCGGGCGGTATTCGCCCTTGGCCCACATCTCGGCGAAGTTCCGGCCGAAGACGCCGAACCCGACCAGCTGCGGCACGTCGAGGGTGTCGAACAGGGAACCTTCGCCCGCGCGGAGCGGGCGGGTGACCAGGTCGGTCAAGTAACTGCCTTTCGAGAGCGGTGCAGGACGCGCTCCCGGTCAGCGGTCGGCAAGCTGACGACGCCCGGTGGCGGCGGGAACGCTGAATCGGGTCGGACTCATCGTTCTCACCTCTTCCTCGTCCCAGCGGGCGTCACGGACACCGTATCCCGAGGTCCGTGACGCCCGTCAAGCCATTTGTCAGCGCCCCTGGTTGGCGACCGCGGCCGCGGCCTCCTCGGCGGCTTCCGGGTCGAGGTAGGTGCCGCCCGCGGTGATCGGCTTCAGGTCCTCGGTCAGGTCGAAGCGCAGCGGGATGCCGGTGGGGATGTTCAGCCCGGCGATGTCGGCGTCGGAGATGTCGTCGAGGTGCTTGACCAGCGCCCGCAGCGAGTTCCCGTGCGCGGCGACCAGCACCGTCCTGCCCGCCCGCAGGTCCGGCACGATCTCGGCCTCCCAGTACGGGACGAACCGCTCGACCACGTCCTTGAGGCACTCGGTCAGCGGCGCGTCGATACCGGCGTAGCGCGCGTCCCCGGCCTGGCTGTACTCGTCGGCGGGGTCGATCTCGGGCGGCGGGGTGTCGTACGACCGGCGCCAGAGCATGAACTGCTCCTCACCGAACTGCTCCAGCGTCTGCTTCTTGTTCTTGCCCTGCAGCGCGCCGTAGTGGCGTTCGTTGAGGCGCCAGTCCCGGCGGACCGGGATCCAGTGCCGGTTCGCGGCGTCGAGCGCGAGGTTCGCGGTCGAGATCGCCCGGCGGAGCAGCGAGGTGTGCACCACGTCGGGCAGCAGCCCCGCCTCGGCGAGCAACTCCCCACCGCGCTTCGCCTCCGCGGCGCCCTGCTCGGACAGCGGCACGTCCACCCAGCCGGTGAACAGGTTTTCCGCATTCCACGTGCTCTGCCCGTGTCGGAGGAGCACCAAGGTCCCTAGATCGGCCATGGTGGTCAGCCTGCCAGCCGGTCCCCGGGCGGTCACCCTCGGGTGCGTGGTGAACAGGGTTCTACCCAAAGTTCATTACCGCCGGGTAGACGTACACCCGAATGCCGTCGATGACACGCAGGTCCGCTTTTAGTTGCCCGCTGAACTGCAGGCAGTTAGCCCAGTGGAAGAAGTTCACTCGAATGGAGTAGCCAGTAGTCTTGTGATTACAGACCCGCTTCTGCCAAGTTGGCTATCGACTCGCTCGGCTGGATTCCACGCACTCCCCGGCCTGAGCGGTCAAGGACGCAGCTCGTCTCCCCCCTGCCGAGCTGCGGCCCCGCCGGCCCCGTTGGCACCCCCCTCGTCACCGGGTCCACTAGCGGCGGGAACGTTATGCGGGGCGGCTCGAGTTCGCGACTCCCCCCTCCCTCGAGCCGTCCCGCCTTCCTGCGCGCGTGTTCGTGGCTTCGCCACTTCCCCGCGCGCGGCGGTCCGGGTGCCGACCCGGGGGGCCGAGCCCCCGGACCCCCACGGTGCGAGCTCCTCACCCTGGCGGGCGCTGGGCACGTCGAGTGTGAACCAGCATGGTGACCGGGGCATTCGCAAGGTTCGTGGCTTCGCCACCTCACCGAAGCAGGGCGAGACAGCTTGCCCCAACCCGGATGCGAACCGGAAGCCGGGAGCGGGAAGCGAACAGCAGAGTTGACCTCACCTGCCCCATCCCGGTCCAAAGCCAAAACACGGCGGGGATCGAGTCGTCAAGGCATCTTTCCCGCCTTGACAACTCGATCCCCGCCGTAGTCACACTGGCAAACCGGGGTGGTTCAGGAATTCTCCGACGGCACCACCGGAGCCGCAGGAGCAGCCGCGGTCCGGCGCCGCAGGAAGTACCTCACCGCCAGGTAGAGCGGCACCCCCAGCAGGACCGCGAACGGCAGGACCGCACCCAGCACCGTCAGCAGCCCGCTGCCGAAGTCGAGGAAGGCGTCCCAGCCACCCGCCAGGCCGCCGACGAAACCGCGGTCCTCTTCGACCGTGGCCGGACCCCCGGCCACCGTGCTCACGGTCAGCGAAACAGTCGCCATCGCCACGCTCCCCGCCAGTGCCTTCTGGCGCCCCTGCAGGGACTCCAGCTCCGCTTCCCGCTCGGTCAACTCGCGCTCGATCGAGGTGATCTCGCTGATCGAACCCGCCTGCCCGAGCAGCGCCCGGACCCGTTCCACGCTGGCCCGCTGCGTGGTCAGCCGCGATTCGACGTCCACCACCTCCTCGGTGACGTCCTTGGTCTGCAACTCCCGCCGCAGCACCTTCTCGCCGGTGCCGGACAACTCGGCCAGCACCTGGTCCAGCTTCTCGGCGGGCACCACGATGCTCAGCGAAGCCTGCTTGTCGTCGGTGCGCTCCTGCCCGGTGTAACCACCCGCGGCGACGGCGATCTGCGTCGCCTTCTGCACCGTCCCGGCGACATCCGGCGAGCTGATCGACAACTGCGCCGTGCGCGCCAGCTTCCGGTCGGTGATCGCCACCGCCTGCCCGGACGGCACCCCGTCCGCGGGCGCGGGCTCACCCGCCCGCGGCTTGGCCTCGCCCTGGTCCGGCGCGGTGCCCGGCTTGGCGTTCGGCGCAGCAGGCGCGGCGGGCGCCGCCACCTCCGGCGCCGAACTCCCGGTCGACCCCGACTTCTCGGCGGTGCACCCGCCCAGCACCATGGCCCCCAGCACGAGCGCCGCTGTCGCATAACGTCTCTGTCCCATGCGCTTCATGGGCGAGTAGACGGGTCACCGGGTCAGGACAGTTGCACGCCGGGCATCACGAATCCGTCACCGGTCCGGTCGACACCTGCTCCGGCTCCACCAGGTGCTTGAACGCCTGCAGGTTCGCCAGCGACTCCCCGCGCGAGACCCGCCAGTCCCACTCCCGCTTGATCGAGGTGGCGAAGCCGATCTCCAGCAGCGTGTTGAAGTCGCCGTCGGCGGCCTCCAGCACCTGCCCGAGGATCTTGTCCAGTTCGGCCTCGGTCACCGCGTCCAGCGCCAGCCTGCGGACCAGGTAGATGTCCCCGATGGCGTCCACCGTGTAGTGCACCGAATACAGCTTCGCGTTGCGGCGCAACAGGTACCGGTAGACCTCTTCGTGCGCCTCGTCCGGGCGGCGGCAGACGAACGCCTCCACCGAGAAGGCGTGCTCACCGGCCACCAGCCAGCAGTTGGTCTGCAGCTTCTTGGTCCCCGGCAGGGTGACGAAGTACTTGCCGTCCCCCTTGCGCTCGTACTCCAGGCCCGCAGCGTCCAAAGTGGACTTGATGACACCGTCGACGGTCAAACCGCTACCTCCGTCCGCAACGCGTCGACCGACACCGCCGCCTCGGCGTAGGCGTCGAGCAACGCGTCGGTGGTGCGCCGCCAGGAGAAGCGGCGCGCGTGCTGCACGGCGTTCGCCGCCAGCTCCTCGTGCCGCTCCGGCTTCAGCGCGACCGAGGCCAGTGCCCCGGCCCAGTCCCGCGCGCGGTGCGTCGGCACCAGCAGTCCGGAGACCCCGTGCGCCACCGCCACCGGCAGCCCGCCGACCTCGGCCGCCACCACCGGCGTGCCGCAGGCCTGCGCCTCCACCGCCACCAGCCCGAACGACTCGTTGTGACTGGGCACGGCTACCACGTCGGCCGCCCGGTAAACCTCCACCAGCGCCGGACCGGGTTGCGGGGGCAGGAACCGCGTCTGCCGCTCGATGCCGAGCGTGACCGCCAGCTCCCGCAGCGCCCTCGGCTGCTCCAGCCCGTTGCCCGACGGCCCGCCGACGATCAGCACCACCAGCCGGTCGGCCAGCCCGGGGTCGCGCCGCAGCATGGCCGCGGCCGCGTGCAGCAGCACGTCGGGTGCCTTCAACGGCTGGATGCGCCCGGCGAACGCCAGCACCACGGCGTCCCGCGGCAGGCCGAGCGACCGCCGCGCGGCCTCCTTCGACCCGGGGGTGAAGCGGTCCAGGTCCACACCCGGCGACACGGTGTGCACCGCCCTCGGTGCCGCGCCGTACAGGCTGACCAGCTCCCGGGCCTCGACCGCGGTGTTCGCCACCAGCCGGTCGGCCTCGGCGACGATCTGCTCCTCACCGATCACCCGCGTCCGCGGCTCCGGGGTGTCCCCCTCGGCGAGCGCGGCGTTCTTCACCTTGGCCAGCGTGTGCGCGGTGTGCACCAGCGGCACGCCCCAGCGGTCGCGCGCCAGCCAGCCGACCTGCCCGGACAGCCAGTAGTGCGAGTGGATCACGTCGTAGTGCCCCGGCTCGTGGAACGCCTCGGCCCGCAGCACGCCCGAGGTGAACGCGCACAGCTGCGCGGGCAGCTCGTCCCGGCCCAGCGGTTCGAACGGGCCCGCGGGCACGTGCCGGACCAGCACCCCCGGCGTCAGCTCGGCCACCGGCGGCTGGTCGGAGGAGGTGGCGCGGGTGAACACCTCGACGTTGATCCCGCGACGGGCCATCTCGGTGGCGGTCTGGCTGATGTAGACGTTCATCCCACCGGCGTCACCGGTGCCCGGCTGCTCCAGCGGCGAGGTGTGCACCGACAACACCGCCACCCGGCGTGGCCAGCGCGTGGCCCTGTGCAACGTGACCGTCACGTGGTCGCTCCTTGTTCACTCCGCGCGGCTCAGTGGGCGAAGCGTTCGCCGGCGAACTGATCGAGCGCCGAGTTGAACTCCGCGGCCGCCTCGACGAACGGAAGGTGCCCTGTCCCTGGCATCCAACGCGTTCGGGCACCCGCTATCTTCCCCGCCGCGTATTCCGACGCGGAGAGATCCACCACCCGGTCCTCCGTACCGTGGATGACCAGGGCCGGGACGTCGAGGCCGCCGAGCACCACGGAGCTGTCCACGTCGCGGCGGAACAACGCGGCACGCACCGCGGGCGGCACGGAGAGGCTGGTGCCGAGCAGCGACTGCGTGAACGGGCCGTCCACCGGCCGCGTGGACATGCCGTCGCAGAGCGCGCTCAACGCGGGCACGGCCTCGGCGGGGTCGTCGGACAGGGCGGCGGGCAACGCGGCTCGCATGGCCGGGCCGATGCGGCCACCCGGCCGGTTCCGGCCGATCTCGGTGATCGCCCCGGCCAGCACCACGCCGATGACGTTGGTGGTGCCGTGCACCCGCAGGTAGTCGGTGATCGCCAGGCCGCCGTAGGACCAGCCGACCAGCAGCACCGGCGCGCCCGCCCCGGCGAAGTCGAGCACCGCGGCCAGGTCCTCGGCCCACGCCCGCGGGTCGTCGTAGCCGAGCGCGGGCACGTCGGAGTTGCCGTGCCCGCGCAGGTCCACCGCCACCAGCCGGTAGCGGCTGCTCAGCCCGGCATCGGCCAGCTGCGCCGACCAGGCCAGGGACGACTGCGCCCAGCCGTGCACAAAAACGATGGCCGAGGCGTTCGCCGCACCCGCTACGCGCAGGCCGAGCCGCACGCCCCCGGCACCGATGACTTCGGTGAGCAAGGGCCGGTCCTTAGATCGCCGACTTGGACTGCCAAGTCTTCCAGTCGAGCAACCAGTCCATCACATCGGAGGTCGTCGGCATATCCGCCTTCGAGCCGGTGATCTCCACCGGGTCGCCGATCAGCGCCGAGTCGAAGTACGCCTTGGCGTCCGCTTCCAGCAGGTTCACGCAGCCGTGCGAGGTGTTGGCCTTGCCGATGTTGCCGCGGTTCTCCTCGTTCTCGTGGATGAATTCGCCGTGGTTGGAGATGCGGCAGCACCACTTCTTCTTGACGTTGGTGTAACCGTAGCGCGCGTTGTCGAAGATCGAGGTGGGTTCCTTGGTCATCACGATCAGCGTGCCGTTGGGCGTGTTCAGGTTCGGGTCGGCGTCCTTGCCGTTGCTGCACGGGTAGCTCGCGTGCTCGGACCCGTCGCGGTAGACCTTCATCACGTGGTCCGGGGTGTGCACCTTGACCACCTGGTTGCGGCCGATCTTGAACTTCGTGGTCACGTCGGCCTTGGCGTAGACGCCCTTGCCCAGGTCCACGCCGTAGAGCTTGGCGGAGACCTCGACCTCGGTGCCGGCCGGCCAGTACTCCTTGGGCCGCCAGTCCACCTGCCGGTCGGACAGCCAGGCCCAGCCGCCCTCGACCGGCTTCGAGGTCTTGACCTCCAGCGCGGCCTGCGCGGCCTTGCGGTCGCCGACCGCGGCCTCGAACTTCACGCTGATCGGCATGCCGACGCCGACCTCGGCGTCGTCACCGGGGTTCAGCGTGGCGCGGATCACCTTGGCCGGCTTGACGGTGTCGAACTTCCCGGCCAGCTCCACCGGCTTGCCGTCGCTGCCGGTGGCCTTCGCCGCGTAGGTGTAGGACTTGCCGTACCCGAGCTGCTCGGAGCTGGTCCAGATGGTCTTCTCCGGGTTGAGCGCGCCCTCGACCGCCTTGCCGTCGGAGTTGGTCAGCTTGACCTCGGTCAGCGTGCCGTCGGTCACCCGCACGGTCACCGGCTTGGCCACCGGTGCGTCCTTGGCGTCCGCGGCGGGTTCGGCGGTGAGCACGGCCTTCGGCGGGGCCGCCGCGGGCGGTTCACCACCGCTGGTACCGGTTCCGCCGCCCTCGTCACCGGAGCAGGCGGCCAGCGCGATGGGCGAGAGCACCACCGGGGTCACCACCGCCGCTCGCAGGACCTTCCGCCGTTCGAACACCGCACACCTCCATGTCCCCGGTCCTCCCCGGTCCCTGCCCGCTGGGAGAACCCACTCGTCCCCTAGACGCCGCCGGACCGCCCGCGGTTGCTCGTGGCCCAGCTCACAGCTCGCAATTGATCAGCAGGGGTTCGGGGTGGAGTTCCACGCCGAAGCTCTTCTCAACCCCGTTGCGCACGTCACGCGCCAGCGCCAGCAGGTCGGCCGTGGTGGCCGCGCCGCGGTTCGTCAGCGCCAGGGTGTGCTTGGTGGACAAGGAAACCCGGCTTCCGGGGCCGGGGTGCCCCTTGCCGAAACCGGCGCGTTCGATCAGCCACGCCGCGGACAGCTTCACGCCGTTGTCGGCCGGGTACTGCGGCACCGGCACGTCTTCGCCGACCACCTCGGCGATCCGCGTCAGCACCGCGGCGACGCGGGCTTCCGGCAGGATCGGGTTGGTGAAGAAGGAACCGGCGCTCCAGGTGTCGTGATCGGCGGGGTCGAGCACCATGCCCTTGCCGCGGCGCAGTTCCAGCACGGCTTCGCGCACGGTGCCGGCGGGCACCCTGGCGCCGATGTCCACCCCGAGCTCCCTGGCCAGTTCGGCGTACCGGATCGGGCTGGACAGGCCGTCGCCGTGCAGGTCGACGTCGACGGAGAGGACCACACCGTGGTCGGTGCCCTTGAGCACGCTGGTGCGGTAGCCCAGCCGCAGCTGCTCCTTGTTGAGCGTGCGCACGTCACCGGTGCGGCGGTCGAGCAGGCGCACCGAGCGCAGCAGGTCGCCGATCTCGAAGCCGTAGGCGCCGACGTTCTGGATGGGCGTGGCGCCGACCAGGCCGGGGATGCCGGAAAGGCACTCCAGGCCGCCGAGGCCGGTGCGCACCGTCCACTCGACGAAGTCGTCCCAGTTCTCCCCCGCTTCGGCGGTGACGTGCACCACCGGGCCGTCCTGCCGGAAGGAGCGGCCCTTCGTGGCGATCTTGAGCACCGCGCCGTCGAAGCCCTCGTCGGCGACGACCAGGTTGGAGCCACCCCCGAGCAGCAGCAGCGGCTCACCGGCGGCGTCCGCGGCCCGCACCGCGTCGATGAGGTCACCGCTGGTCGCGGCCTCGGCGAAGCGGCGCGCCGGGCCGCCGAGGCGCAGGGTGGTGTGCTCGCTCAGGCCCGCTTGGGTGGGAGTTTCGAGAGTGCTCACGCCCTCGAACGGTACTGTCCCGCTCATGGCATCCCGTATCGAGCACCGCGCGGAGTTCGCGCAGAGCGTGGACGAGGTCTACGACGCGCAGTCGGCCGAAGAGGCCCTGCTCGCCCGCCTCGACCTGCTGGGCGGCAAGCACGCCGGGTTGCCGGAGCACACCGCCGACGAGCACCGGGCGGCGTACAAGCTGGTCCAGGGCATCGGCGCGGAGGAGCTGCCGCAGGCGGTCCGGACCATCCACCGGGGCGACCTGATCGTGCACCGCGAGCAGGTGTGGGAGCACACCGGCGACCGCTACACCGGCACCGCGAAGGCGACCGTGCAGGGCGTGCCGGGGGAGATCACCGCGCGCACCGAACTGGTGCCGAACGGCACCGGGGCGACGCTGATCACCAGCGGTGAGGTGCGCGTGCGCATCCCGCTGGTCGGCGGCAAGCTGGAGCAGGTGATCGCCGAGCAGGTGACGAAGCTGCTGGTGCGGGAAGCGGAGTTCACCGCGAAGTGGCTCGCGGACGGCTGACCGTCCCGGTCGGCGCACCAACCAGGGGAACCACCAATCCGAACCGCCTCCGCCGCATCGACCGCTGGCTGACCGGCACGCCGTCGATCGGCGCCGCGCTGCGGGCGGCGGAAGATCCGCTGGTCGTCGACCTGGGTTACGGCGCGTCACCGGTGACCACGGTGGAACTGGTGCGGCGGCTGCGCTCGGTCCGCCCGGACGTGCGGGTGCTGGGGCTGGAACTGGACCCCGAGCGCGTGGCCGCCGCCGCGGCCGCCGCCGAGCCGCCGTGGCTGGAGTTCCGGCGTGGCGGGTTCGAACTGGCCGGGACGCGGCCGGTGCTGGTCCGGGCGTTCAACGTGCTGCGGCAGTACGACGAGTCGGCGGTGCCGCGGGCCTGGCAGTCCGTGCTGGACCAGCTGGCGCCCGGCGGGCTGCTGGTTGAGGGCACCTGCGACGAGATCGGGCGGCGGTGCGCGTGGGTCACCCTGTCCGCGGCCGGCCCGGAAACCCTCACCCTCTCCTGCCACGCGGCGCACCTGGACCGGCCGTCCGGCGTCGCGGAACGGCTGCCGAAGTCGCTGATCCACCGGAACGTGCCCGGGGAGCCGGTGCACGAGTTCCTCTCGCTGTTCGACGCCTGCTGGGACACCGCCGCCGGGCACCGGGCCTTCGGCGCCCGGGCCCGCTGGGCCGAGGCGGTGCGGCTGCTCGCCGCCCGCTGGCCGGTGCTCGACCGGTGGCCGCGCTGGCGGTGGGGTGAGGTGACCGTGCCCTATTCGAGCGTCGCACCCCGCTGAATGTTCACCCCGATCATCCCGGCGCTTCACCACCGCCGCCGACGATGGGGGCGTGCTCGAATTCCTGCAGGCCGCGCTCGGGTCGCCGTGGTTGTGGCTGCTGGTCTTCGCGGTGTCCGCACTGGACGCGCTGCTGCCGTTCATGCCGAGCGAGACGGCGGTGGTCGGGCTGGCGGTGCTGGTCGGGTCCGACTTCGGCAAGCTGGCGCTGCTGACCCTGGTGGCCGCGGCCGGGGCGTTCGGCGGTGACCTGCTCGGCCACACCATCGGCCGCACGGCGGGGCCCGCGGTGGTCTCCCGGTTGCGGCGCGGCGAGAAGGGCGCCCGCCGGTACGCCTGGGCCGAGCGCAAGGTGACCGAGCGCGGCGCGCTGCTGATCATCGGCGCGCGGTACCTGCCCGGCGGCCGGGTGGCGACCGCGCTGGCCACCGGCACCACGCGTTACCCGCTGCGGCGGTTCGCCGCGCTGGACGCGCTGGGGTCAGCCATCTGGGCGGTGTACAGCGTGCTGCTCGGCTTCCTCGGCGGGGCCCAGTTCGGCGGTGAACCGCTGAAGGGGCTGCTCCTGGCCTCCGGGCTGGGGCTTCTCGTGGTGGCGGTGCTGGAGGTGGCCCGCCGCGCCCCGCTGGCGCGCACGGGGAAGGATGGGCAACCGTGCCAGCCCCAGAACGCAGATACGTGATCACCTTCGGCTGTCCCGACCGCACCGGGATCGTCGCGCGCATCGCCGCCTTCCTCGCCGAGGCGGGTGGCTGGATCGTCGAGGCCGCCTACCACACCGACCCGGAGACGGGCTGGTTCTTCACCAGGCAGGAGGTGCGGGCCGACTCGCTGCCGTTCGACGTCGACGAACTGCGTGCCCGGTTCGCCGGGGTGGCGCGCTCACTGGGCAGCGACACCGACTGGACGGTCGCCGACACCGCCGAGCGCCGCCGCGTGGTGATCCTGGTCTCGAAGGAGGGGCACTGCCTCTACGACCTGCTCGGCCGGGTCGCCTCCGGGGAGCTGGACGTGGACGTCAGCGCGGTGATCGGCAACCACGACTCGCTCGCCGACATCACCCGCGCCCACGGCATCCCGTTCCACCACGTGCCGTTCCCGGCGGACGGCAAGGCGGAGGCGTTCGCCGAGGTGCGGCGGCTGGTCGACGCCCACGACCCGCACGCGGTCGTGCTGGCGCGGTTCATGCAGATCCTGCCCGCGGACCTCTGCGAAGCGTGGGCCGGGCGCGCGCTGAACATCCACCACAGCTTCCTGCCGTCGTTCATCGGCGCGCGGCCGTACCACCAGGCCCACGCCCGCGGCGTGAAACTGGTGGGCGCGACCTGCCACTACGTCACCGCCGACCTGGACGCCGGGCCGATCATCGAACAGGACGTCATCCGCGTCGGCCACGGCGATTCGGTCACCGACATGGTGCGCAAGGGCCGTGACATCGAGAAGTTCACCCTGGCGAAGGGCCTGCGCTGGCACCTGGAGAACCGGGTGCTGGTGCACGGCAACCGGACCGTGGTCTTCTAACTGGTCAAGCGGGCGGCGAGCGCTTCGTCGGAGGGTTCGACCAGGAACGAGCCGTCGTCGAAGACGACGGTCGGGATGCGGCGGGCGCCGTCCTGCAGCGCCCGCACCCTGGCCTCCGCCTCGGCGTCGGCTTCCACGTCGACGTAGCGGTACGCCACGCCCTCGCGGTCCAGCAGGGTGCGGCTCCGGCGGACATCGGGGCACCAGCCCGCCCCGTACACGATCAGTTCAGACACGGACCAGCATCTTCCCGGTGTTGGCGCCGCCCAGCAGGTCGATGAACGCCTGCGGGGCCTGGCGGATCCCGTCGACCACGGTTTCGCGGTACTTCAACTGCCCGGAGGTGACCAGCGGCGCCACGCCGGCGACGAACTCCGGCTGCTTGGCGTAGTGGTCGCCGACCAGGAAACCGTGGATGTTCAGCCGCTTGCCGACGATCTTCATCAGGTTCCGCGGGCCGGGCACGGCTTCGGTGTCGTTGTAGGTGGAGATCATCCCGCACACCGCGAACCGCGCGTGCAGGTTCGCCGACTCGATCGCCGCTTCCAGGTGCTCACCGCCGACGTTGTCGAAGTACACGTCGATGCCGTCGGGCGCGGCCTCGGCCAGCTGCTTGGCGACCGGACCGTCCTTGTAGTTGAACGCGGCGTCGAAACCGAGTTCCTCGGTCAGGTACCGGACCTTCTCCGCCGAACCCGCGCTGCCGACCACCCGCTCGGCCCCACCGAGCTTCGCCAGCTGACCGGCGACCGAACCGACCGCACCCGCGGCGCCCGAGATGAACACCGAGTCGTCGGCGGTGAAGTGCGCGATCTCGTGCAGCCCGGCCCAGGCGGTGAAGCCGGTCATGCCGAGCACGCCGAGATAGGTGCTCAGCGGCGCCAGCCCGGCGTCCACCTTCGCCGCCTTCTTCGCGTCGACCACGGCGTGGGTGCGCCAGCCGAGCTGGTGCACCACCTTGTCCCCGGCCGCGAATCCCTCCACAGTGGACTCGATGACCTCGCCGACGGCGCCGCCGTGCATCACCTTGCCCAGTTCGTACGGCTCCGCGTAGGACTTGGCTTCCGACATCCGGCCGCGCATGTACGGGTCGACGCTGATGAACTCGTTGCGCACCAGCAACTGGCCCGGTCCCGGCGACGGGACGTCGGTGTCCACGATGGAGAAGTCGGCGTGCGTCGGCCGCCCGTGCGGGCGGGCGGCGAGCCGGATTTCGGTCGCGGTCAAGGCTCAGACCTCTTTTTCCAGGTTTTCCAGCACGCCGCCGTAGATCCGCTTGAGCCCGGCGGGCGCGAAGGTCTTTTCGAAGAAACCACCGATGCCGCCGGCCCCGGACCAGCTGGTCTCGATCCGGACCAGGCTGCTCTGGCCGACCTCGCGCACGGTCCAGGTGGTCACCATGGTCGAGTTGGCGTCGGTCTCCACCAGGGTGCCCGGCTCGGGTTCGGAAACGGTGGCCGCCACGTCGCGCACGCGCTTCGAGGTCGCCTGCAGCTTCCACCTGGCCACCGTGCCCGCGCCGTTGCCGCCCTCGACCACCTGGTAGTCGCGGTACTGCTCGGTGAGGATCTTCGGCCGCGCGGTGTAGTCGGCGACCAGTTGCCGCACCTTCTCCACCGGCGCGTCGATCTTGCGCTCCGCGGTGGCGGTGACCTTCCCCATCAGTTCACTCCTGTTCCTTTGGCCGCGCCTCCGGCGCGGCGGCGAGGTCACGGGTCCGAGGCCCATTCTGCCCCTTAAACCAGCCCCTGGTCGGCCAGCCACTCTTTCGCGACATCGGCCGGGAGCTCACCGTCGGAGTCGACCAGTTTGTTCAGGTTCCGCAGTTCCTCGGTGGTCAGCTTCGCGCTGACCGCGTTGACCACCGCGGCGAAGTCGGGGCCGCGTTCGTCGAGCACCTTCTTCGCCACCGCGGGCACCACGTTCTCCGTCGGCACGATCGCCAGGTCGTCCTCCAGCGCCTTGAACGCCGGATCGCCGACCAGCGGGTTCACCGAGTCCACCGGGATCACCGTGACCGCGCCCGAGCGCAGCTGCTCCACCCGCGGCCCGGCCTCCTGCACCGCCTGGAAGGTGGCGTCGATGCCGTAGGTGTCGCGGAACCCGGCGAAGCAGGTCGACCGCTTCTCGCACTCCGGCCCACCGGCCATCACCACGTTCGGCACGTGCTTGAGATCACTGATCTTGCTCAGCCCGTGCTGCTGCGCCAGCTCGGCCTTGACCAGGTAGGTGTTCTTGTTCTCGGCGGGCGCGTAGTCCAGCAGCCCGATGTTCGACGGCGCGAACAGCTCGGCGAGCTTGGCGTGCTCGGAGGCGGCGTCCTTCGGCGCGGTTTCGTTGAAGCCGTTGACGATCGCCGCGCCCTGGTACTCGGGGATGAACTGCAGCTCGCCCTTCTGCAGCGACGGGTAGATCAGCTCCCGCGAGCCGATGTTCAGCTTGCGCTCCACCGGATAGCCCTTCGCCTCCAACGCCGCGCCGTACAGCTCGGCGAGGATCACGCTGTCGGTGAAGTTGAACGACGCGAGCACGATCGGCGCGCCGCCCTTGCTCTCGGCGGCGGGCGCGGCTCCATCACCGCCACCGCCGCCGCAGGCGGCCAGGCCGAGGGTGGCGGCAGCCAGCACGGCAGCCAGTCGGAGTGTCCTGCGCATGGGAAGTCCTTTTCATCCGGAGGAGGCCACGCTAACCGGCTGCCACGACACCCATCCACATCCCGGGATCGGCTTCCAGCAGCCGAGAACACGCACCCGTTCGGGGTAGGCTCACGCGGTGCGAACACCCTTCGCAGCTCAGAGCGACCGGCCGATCTTCGAATGGCGCTGGGTCGAGCGCAACGCGGACAACATCGTCACCCGCTTCACCGAGCACCTCTCCCTGACCGCCACCGCGCTCGGCGCCGGCCTGGTGCTCTCCGTCGGACTGGCCGTGCTCTCCCTGCGCTGGCGCTGGTTCTACCCGGTGGCGCTGAGCGCGGCCGGAGCGCTGTACGTGATCCCCAGCCTCGGCGCCTTCGCGCTGCTGGTGCCGTTCACCGGGCTGTCGTTCACCACCGCGGTCATCCCGCTGGCCACCTACACGCTGCTCATCCTGGTCCGCAACATCGTCACCGGTGTGCGGCAGGTGCCGGCCGAGGTCCGCGAAGCCGCCGTCGGCATGGGCTTCACCAGGGCGGACCTGCTGTTCCGGGTGGAGCTGCCGCTGGCGCTGCCGGTGGTGATCGCCGGGCTGCGGGTGGCCGCGGTGACCACCATCGGCCTGGTCACCGTGACCTCCATGCTGGGCATGGGCGGCCTCGGTTTCTTCATCCGCCAGGGCATCCAGACCACCACGCCGAACCCGACCGCGATCATCGTCGGCATCGGCCTGTCCATCCTGCTCGCCGTGCTGGTCGACCTGCTGCTGTGGCTGAGCGAACGCGCACTCGCGCCCTGGACGCGGAAGGCCGGCCGATGACCGTGTTCGACCAGCTCGCCGCCTGGTTCGGCCAACCTGGCCGCTGGAGCTTCACCGATCCGGCGGGCATCCCGTACCGCACGGTCGAGCACCTGACCTTCTCCGTGTTGTCGCTGGTGATCGCCGCGGTGCTGACCATTCCGCTGGCGCTGTGGCTGGCGCACTACCGCCGGGCCGCGTTCCTCGCCTCCAGCGCGGTCAACATCGGCCGCGCGGTGCCGAGCTTCGGGTTGATCATCCTGTGCTGGTTCCTGGCCAGCCGCTGGGAGGTGGACACCACCTTCTGGCCCCTGCTGGTCGCGCTGGTCGCGCTCGCGCTGCCACCGCTGTTCACCAACACCTACGCCGGGGTGAGCAGCCTCGACCAGGCGCCGGTGGACGCCGCTCGCGGCACCGGGTACACCGAGGGCCAGCTCATGCTGCGCATCGAACTGCCACTGGCCCTGCCGGTGGTGCTGGCCGGGGCGCGCGTGGCGTTCCTGCAGCTGGTGGCCACCGTGGCGATCGGCGCGATCGTGAACGACGGCGGCGGCCTCGGGCGCTACATCGTCGACGGCTTCGCGCAGGGCGCCGGCGGTTACGGCGAAATCCTCGGCGGCGGGATCGCGGTGATCGTGCTCGCGCTGGCCTGCGAAGCCGCGTTCTCGCTGATCACCCGGTTCTCGGTGCCGCGCGGGCTGCGGGTCAGCCGGACCGAACTGCCGGGTCGCGCCAAGGCGACCACCGCCTGACCAGCCGTTCGACCTCCGGCCCCAGCGGCCGGTCCTCGGTCAGCGGTTCGATCAGCGGGCTCGGTCCACCACGCAGGAAAGCCGCCTGCGACAGGCCGATGTGCGCACAGGCGGTGATCGTCAGCAGGCGCTCGACGGCCTCCCGCAGTTGCTCCCCGGCCGCACACGCAAACGCTTGCACGTCCTCCTGACCGCCGGACGTGTCGATGGAGCCGAGCGTGGCGGGGGTGGTGAGCCGTCGCAGCGCGTGCAGTTCACCGACGGCCCGCTTGTGCAGCGGCGTCAGCCCGGCCTGCGGTCCGGGGTCCACGGCCAGCTGCGGGTTCAGCCCGCTGAAGCGCTCGTCGAGCAGCCGGTGCAGCCGCTGCACGCCGATCTCCCCGACGTGCGCGAGCGCCGCGCTCACCGCGTCCATCCGCAGGCCCAGGTCCACGGCGTGGAAGGCGTCCGTGGAGACGAACTCGCCGCCGACGTGGGCGGGCGAATCGGTGACGGCGAAGGTGCGTTCGACCTCCTCCGCCAACTCGGCCAGCACCCGCCGGGCATGGGCGACCGCCCGCGCCCCCACCCGCACGGAGACCGGCGGCTGCACGACGCCCGGCCGCACCGGGAACTCCGCCGCCTCGACCAGGTCGAGCACCCGGCTCGCCTCGGCCCCACGGAGGATCGCGTGCGCGGTGGCGAGCGGTGCGCCCTGGATGAAGGTCAGCCCCTCCTTCGGACCGGGTGCGTACGGCTCGGCACCCCGATCCGCGAGCGCGTCCGCCGCCGACCGCCCGTCGAGCATTCGGCCGATGCCGAGAAAGGTCTGGAAGGCGTGGCTCAACGGGATGATCTCGCCCGCACAACCGATCCCGTCCCGCGGCACGGCCGGGACGAACCCGTCGCCGAGGCGGTCCACCAGGAACGACACGGCCTCGGCGCTCGCTCCGGTGGACGGCAGCAGCAGGCCACGCAGCCGCACCGCGAACAACGCGCGGACGTCGCGTTCCGGCAGCCACGGCGGTCCGCCGACGGCCCGGCCGATCAGCAGCCGCCGCTGGTGCCCGGCCTGCGCCTCGGCGGAGAGCACCACGTCGACCATGCGCCCCATGCCGGTGTTCACCCCGTAGACCGGGCGGGCGGCGGTGGTCAGCGCGTCGAGCACCCGTGCGCGGTTCGCCGCCACCGACGCCAGCAGCTCGGGCGCCAGATCGACCCGTTTCCCTTCGGCCACCGCGATGATCGCCGCGGCGTCGAGGTCCTCCGGAGCGGTGATCATCGGTACGGCAGCATGGTGCCGACGTCGGCGGCCTCGGCGCGCTCCAGGATCATGTTCGCCACGGAAAGGTCCGTTGTGGACAGTCCACGGTGCCAGAACAGGATGCGCTCGCCGTCGTGCTCCCGGCCGGGTCGCTTGCCGGCCACCACCTCGCCGATCTCGGCGTGCACCCGGTCCTCGGTCAGCAGCCCGGCGTCGAGCTGCGGCCGCAACGCCCCGAACCGGGGGTTCCCCGAACGCGATTCACGCCAGTTGTCCACCACGACCTTGTCCACCGCGTCGAGCAGGTCCAGTTCCAGCGCGCTGATCGTGCCGTACGGCACCAGGAAGCTGCCCGGGCGCAGGACCTCCTTGCGCACCAGCGGTTCCGGTTCGACCAGCCGGGACGCCTCGACCATGATGTCCGCGCCGTCCAGGGTGTCCGCCGCGTTGTCGAGCACCCGCACCGGCTTGCCGAGGTGCTTGCTCAACCGCTCCCCGAACGCCTCGCGCGATTCCGGCCGCTTGCTGGTCACCCGGATCTCGGCGAAGTCGAACAGCGAGTCCAGCAGCACCACGTTCCACCAGGCGGTGCCCCGCGCACCGATGTGCCCGAGCACCCCGGCGTCCCGGCGCGCCAGGTGCTTCGCGCCGACCGCGGTCATCGCACCGGTGCGCGCGTCGGTGATCATGGTGCCGTCGACGATCGCCCTCGGCATCCCGGTGTCCGGGTCGAGCAGCAGGATCAACGCCATTTCGCTGGGCAGCCCGCGCTCGAAGTTGCCGACGAAGTCGCCGACCACCTTGACTCCGCTGACCCGCTGCGCCGACAGGTGCCCGCGCAGCACGTTGAAGTGACCCTTGCCACCGTTGTCGGGCACCAGGTGCGTGCGCGGCTCGAAGACCACGCGGTCGTTGCCGTGGTCGTGCAGCACGTCCTCGACCGCGCCGACGATGTCCGCGCCGGTCACGCCGAGCGAATCGATGTCGGCGGCGTTGAGGTAGCGCAGCCAGACCGGGGTCACCTGCCCAGGCCCTCGATGACCTCCGCACCGGGCAGGGCGGCGAGCAGCGCCCCGGACACGAGCAGCTTGCTGCCGCGGATGCCGCTGCCGATCACCAGCTCGGGTGCCTCGGCCACGGCCCGGTCGACCAGGATCGGCCAGCCCCCCGGCAGGCCGACCGGGGTGATGCCGCCGTACTCCATGCCGGTCAGCTCCACCGCCTCGGCCATCGGCGCGAAACTGGCCTTGCGCACGTCGAGGCGGCGCTTGATGACGTTGTTCACATCCGCGCGGGTGGTGGCGAGCACCATCGCGGCGGCGTAGCGGACCTCGCCGGCGCGCTTGCCGGAGACCACCACGCAGTTGGCGGAGGCGGCGAGCGGGGAGCCGTACGCCTCGCAGAAGGCGGCGGTGTCGGCGAGCTCGGGATCGATGGCGGCGACGCCCACCTGCCCGTCGATCGCAGCCAGTGCCTCGGCCACGGGCTCGGCGAGCAGTTCGGTGCGCTGCGCAGCCGGTTCGACGGACAGGGAACCGGCGATCGTCCAGGTCTGGGTCACCCCGCCAGACTAGCCGCGCGAAGCGCGTCCGTTGAGGGCGGCGGCGGGCGAGGGGCCGGCCAGACTAGCCGCGCGAAGCGCGTCCGTTGAGGGCGGCGGTGGGCGAGGGGCCGGCCAGACTGTTCACCAGTTGTGGCCGCCGCGCTGGACCTCGATCAGCTTCGGCCGGACGTCCACTATGTAGACCAGGGAGGCGACCAGCCCGGCCAGCCAGAAGATCATGCCGGGGCCGTAGAAGCCGAACAACGCCATGGCCGCCGTGCTGCCGCCGGTGATGGCCATCCAGATCGGCTTGGTCTTGCGGTCGGCCGCGGTGTAGGCGTCGGCCCGCTGGGTCAGCGAGTGCAGGAAGGCGAACGCGCCCGCCACCACCCCGGCCCAGTGGATGATGTCGACGATCCAGGCTGCGATTAACGGCACGCTGCCAGGGTACGGCAAACCGGGCGAACGGCTCAGGCCCCGGCACCTCGCGGGTGCCGGGGCCCGATGGGGACCGGTGACCCTACTTGTCGGTCTTCGGGGTCGCGGAGTTGCTGCTCTTCTTGGCGGTGCCGCTGCCGGTGGCGGTGGTCCCGCGCGGGGTGGCGGCCGGCTTCGGCGAGGTGCGATTGGCGGCCTTGCGGCTCGCGCTGCGGACCTCGTGCGCCACGTCGTCGCCCAACTCCTCGACGGTCTCGGCGGCTTCGTCGGCGACCCGCTCCACCCGGCGGGCGGTCTTCTCACCCACGGAACGGGTCTTGCGGGTCACCTTGCCCAGCACGTCCTCGACGCGCTCACGGGTCTCGACGCTGACGCCCTCGACGCGCTCGGACGCCGTGTGCACGGCCTCCTCCAGCTGGTCGATGGCCTTCTTGACCTGCGGCTGGGCGGCGAAGCGGTCCCACGCCTGCTCACCGGACTCGGCCAGCTTGTGGTACAGCTTCAGCGCGGCCTCGGTGTACTCGTCGATCACCTTGCGCAGCTCGGCCGGGTCCAGCTTCTCGCGGAGGCTCTCCACGTCGTGGGGCAGCTCCTCGAGGTTCTTGCGGGCGGTCTCGCTGCTCTCGCTCACCCGGGCCTTGGCCTTGTTCACCGCGTCGGCCACGGCTTCGGCGGCCAGGTTGCCCGCGCCCAGCGCGGCGAGCAGCGGGGTGCGCACCTGCTCCAGCGCGGTGTTGAGGTTCTTGCGGGCTTCTTCGGTGCGGTTGGTGGTGGGGGTGCTCATGCTCACTCCTCGGCTGGTGGCTTGGCGGTCGCCTCCGCCACGCGGTTCTCTCGGCGGAACGACTCGTACACGTCGAGCAGGACCTGCTTCTGCCGCTCGGTCAGCTCGGTGTCGGCGCGGATGGCGTCGCCGACCGGGCCGCCCTTCGGCAGGTCGAGGATTCCGGCCTGCACGTAGAGCGCCTCGGCGGAGATGCGCAGGCCCTTCGCGATCTGCTGCAGGATCTCCGCGCTCGGCTTGCGCACGCCGCGCTCGATCTGGCTGAGGTACGGGTTGGACACCCCGGCGAGCTTCGACAGCTGGCGCAGCGAGATCTTCGCGCTGTTGCGCTGCTGGCGGATGTACTCGCCGATGTCGGAAGCGATGTCCGCGACCTTCTCCATCGGCTTGCTGTGCTCGCCCTGGTCGGTCATCCGCCCGAACCCCTCCTCTCGACACCACCGACGCTACGCCGCGGTGCTAGCTATTGCAAGCACTCTGCTTGCAACCATCGGGTGAGCTCTGCCTCACCGCGTTAACCTGGGTCGATGGCCCTGAACCGGCGTGCCGCGCTGACCTCCCGGATGCGGCGGTCGGGTGCGCTGCACGAGCCCGCCTGGCTCGCCGCGTTCGGCTCGGTGCCCCGGGAGACCTTCCTCAGCCGGTTCTTCGTGCCGACCGGCGGTGGCTGGCGCGCGGTGGCCCGCGGGGACGACGACTGGCTCGACCACGTCTACACCGACCAGGTGCTGGTCACCCAGCTCGACGGCGACGAGTCCGCCTGGGACCGGGCGCGGGCGGGCGGCGCGGTGCCCGGCACGCCGACCTGCTCCTCCAGCATGCCCACGATCATGGCGATCATGCTCGAGGAGCTGCGCACCACCGACGGCACGCGGGTGCTCGAGATCGGCACCGGCACCGGGTACAACACCGCCCTGCTGTGCCACCGCCTCGGCGACGCGAACGTGTCCACTGTGGACATCGACGGAGCACTGGTGCGCACGGCCACCGCCGCCCTCGCCGCAGCCGGGTACCAGCCGGAGTGCGTCACCGGCGACGGCGCGCTCGGCCTGCCCGGCGGTGCCCCGTACGACCGCGTGCTGTGCACCTGCGCGGTCTCCGGCATCCCGCCGGCCTGGGTGGCGCAGACCCGGCCGGGCGGACTGGTGCTCACCACGCTGAACCGGCCGATCGGCGCCGGTCTGGTGCGCCTGGTCGCCGAGGAGGGCACGAGGGCGCACGGGCGGGTGCTGCCGCAGGACGGCCGGTTCATGCCGCTGCGGGCCCACCGGCTCACCGACCCCGACACCCTGCTGGCGGAGGTGCGCGACGCCGAACCGCGCAAGCGGCACCGGACCTCGCTGCCGGTGTCCGCGGTGCTCAGCCCGTCGAGCCCGCTGGAGTTCTTCGCCGGTCTGGAACTGGCGGGCGTCCTCCCGGCGTACCCGGGCGACGCGGGCGTGGTCTACCTGCTGCACCCGGACGGCTCGTGGGTGCGGCACACCGAGCAGCACGGGCGGTACGTGGTGGCGCAGGGCGGACCGCGGAACCTGTGGGACCTCGCCGAGCAGGCCCGCGTCCGCTGGCGCAAGCTCGGCAAACCGGGTCGCGCGCGGTTCGGCGTGACCGTCGACGGCGACCACCAGGAGTTCTGGCTGGACGACCCGGACAGCCCGCACCGGTGGCCGCTAGCCGGGTAGCCGCGCCTCGACCCAGGCGCAGGCGTGGTCCACGGCCTCGTCGATGGTGGCGCCGGTGGTGTCGAACAACTCCACCGGCGGGTCCAGGGTGGCCGCCGAGCCGCGGAGCCAGTCGTTGAACTCCAGCATCTCCGCGATCCGCGGCTCGTCCCACTCCCGCCAGGCCGGCCGGGCGCGCAGGCGCTTGGCCAGCGCCTCCGGTTCGGCGACGAACGCCAGGTAGTGGATGCCGTCGAAGTAGGCGCGTTCGGGCAGCGGCTCGAACTCCGGGGGCGCGACCGTGCCGCAGAGCACCACCGGGCGCCCGCTCTGGTGGATCATCGCGGCCATCCGCAGCCAGGTGGAGCGGAAGGCGCCGGTGCCGTAGCCGTCCGGCGAGCTCTCGCGCAGCACCCCGGTCCAGAGCACGTCCTGCTCCAGCGCGACCACCCGGCTGCCCAGCCGCGCGGCCAGCCGCGGTCCGACGGTGGACTTGCCGGCGCCGCTGGGCCCGGTGAGCGCGAACAACGGCAACCGGCGGAAGGTCCAGCGGTGGCCGCAGCGGGCGCACTCCAGCTGCCGGGTGGTGGTGACCGGGTGGTCGTCCCGGTCACCGCACCCCGGGCAGATCTTCAGGTCGAGCACTCAGTCGAAGAGGTTCTCGAGGAAGCTCTTCCGGCGCTTGTGGCCGTGCCCGCCGTAGGCACGCGGCGAGTCGCCGTAACCGTGCCCGCCGCGGTAACCGCGGGGCGAGTCCGAGTAACCGTGACCGCCGTACGGCCGCGGCGAGTCACCGTGTCCACCGCGGAACGGCTTCGGCGAATCCCCGTGCCCGCCCCGGAACGGCTTCGGCGAGTCGCCGTAGCGCGGTGCGTGGCCTCCCCCGTACGGCGGCGGGGCGCCGTGGCCGCTGTAGTAGGAGCCCTCGGCCGCGACGATCTGCTCGAGTTCACCGCGGTCGAGGAAGATGCCGCGGCAGCCGTCGCACTGTTCGAGGTGGACGCCGTTCTTGTCGAGCGTCCTCATCTGGTTCTGGCACTTCGGACAAATCACGTGTCACAGCCTACGCATAACCGCCCCCGCATGGGTGAGCCTCAACACGCGCAGAGGCAGAACGGGTGGCCGGCCGGGTCGGCGTAGACGCGGAAGGCGTCGTTGCTGTCGTCGAGCAGGCGGGCACCGAGGCGCAGCGCGCGCTCGTGCGCGGCTTCCAGGTCGGTCACGGTCAGGTCGAGGTGGAACTGCTGCGGCTTCTTGGCGGACGGCCACTCGGGGGCGCGGAAGTCGGCCACCCGCTGGAACTCGATCTTGGGGCCGCCGACCGGGTTGGGCAGGCTCATCCACCGCTCGTCGCCGTCGGCGTCCGGCCAGTCGAGCAGCCTGGCGTAGAAGGTGGCCAGTTCGGGCGCGTCGGCGCAGTCGAGCACGACCGAGCCGAAGGCGGGTACCGCGGTGGTCATGGCGTTCCTTCCCGTTGGAGTAACCAGCGTTGCCATTATGGCGGTTAGTGCCGGAGGTCACAACCTACACTGGGTGTGTGCGCACCACCACGGAAGCCGACGTCACGCTGGTGCTCGACTTCCTCAACACCCTCGACGTCGATTCGGGCGCCGACGCGCTGGAAACCGCGGACGCGTGGCGGGCCTGGGCGGCGGCGCGGGACCTGCGGCCGGGCCCGGTGGGGGAGGCGCGGGCCGCCCGTTCGTCCCTGCGCTCGGTGGCCGGGGACCCGGAGGCCGCGGGCGGTGCGTTCGACGCGCCCGTGCGCGTGGAAGTGACCCCGGCGGGGGCGGCGCTGGTGGCGGACACGGCGATCGGCTCGGTGCTGGCCGCCACGGCCCGGCTCTCGCTGCTCGGGGAGTTCGAGCGGATCAAGATCTGCCCCGCGGGCAACTGCCGGTGGGCGTTCTACGACCGCTCGCGGAACCGTTCGCGTTCGTGGTGCTCGATGAGCGCCTGTGGAAACCGGGAGAAGGCGCGGGCCTGGCGCCGGCGCAGCACCCCCCGGCCGTGAGGCCGTACCACATTGTCCACCCCTGTGGACAACCCGGGGGATAACTCGGCTTTCTGTGGATAACTCCGGGTGAGAAACGCCCCCCAGACGGCTCTCAACGACCACTCGGGTGAGGCCGGCGGAAACACCGTCCTCACCCAGCCTGGTTCGGTGCCGGCACCCAGCTCACCGCAGCCGCCCCGCTCCCACCACTCGAACCGCACGCCTCAGTGACCCCGGTTCGCGCAGCAGCCTCAGCTCACCCAGCTGACTTGCGAGTCGAAACTCCGCGGGCTGCCCCGTTCAGGCGCCGGACCGCGTTCGGGCGACCTCGCGGACCGCCGGTGGGCGCCGCGCTCCCCCGGAAGCCCCCGCGAACCTAGAACAGCACCTGCGCCAGCGTGTAGATCAGCAGCCCGGCCAGCGCCCCCACCACCGTGCCGTTGATCCGGATGAACTGCAGGTCCCGTCCCACCTGCAGCTCGATCTTCCGCGACGTCTCCTCCGCGTCCCACCGCTCCACGGTGTCGGTGATGATCGTGGTGATCTCGGTCGAGTAGTTCAGCACCACGTGGGCCGCCGCACCCTCGATCCAGCCGTCGACCTTGGCCCGCAGGGCGTCGTCGGTGACCAGCTTCTCGCCCAGGCTCAGGAGGCCGTCGCGCACGCGTTTGCGCAGTTCGCTCGACGGGTCCTCGGCGGCGGTCAGCAGCATGCCCTTCGCCGTCGCCCACGCCGAGCCGATCAGCTTCTGCACCTCCTGGTGCTCGATCACCTGCTGCTTGACCTGCTCCGCGCGCTCCATCGTCTTCGGATCGGTCTGCAGGTCCTGCGCGAACTCCGCGAGGAACTTGTCCAGCGACAACCGCATCGGGTGGTTCACGTCGGTCTTGATGGCCCAGGCGAACGACAGCACCTCGCCGTAGACCTTGTCCGCCAGCATCTCGTCGACGAACTTCGGCGACCAGCTCGGCGCCCGGTCCGAGACCACCCGCAGCATCGACGTGTGGTTGTCCCGCACCCACTCGTACCCGCGGTCGCACAGCAGGTCGACCAGCTTGTGGTGCGCCCCGTCGGCGAACACCGAGGCCAGCAGCCTGCCCAGCGGCGGTCCCCACGGCCGGTCCAGCAGGCGCTTCGCCACGGCCTGCTCGACCACCGCCTGCACGTCGTCGTCCCGCAGCACGGTCACCGCCCCGCGCAGCACCGTGGCCAGCTCCGAGGTGACCCGCTCGGCGTTCTCCGGCTGCGAAAGCCAGCCCCCGAACCGCGAGGCGATGCCGACCCGGCGCAGCTTGTCCCGGACCACCGCCTCGGACAGGAAGTTGCTGCCGACGAACTCACCGAGGCTCTTGCCCAGCACGTCCTTCTTGTTCGGGATGATCGCCGTGTGCGGGATCTTGATCCCCAGCGGGTGCCGGAACAGCGCGGTGACGGCGAACCAGTCGGCCAGCGCGCCGACCATGCCCGCCTCGGCGGCCGCCCGGACGTACCCGACCCACCCCGGCCAGCCCGCCGACTGCGCCCAGCTCGACAGCAGGAAGAGCACGAACGCGCCACCCAGGAAGGACAGCGCGACCAGTTTCATCTTCCGCAACCCGGCGCGCTTGGCCGCCTCGCCTGCCAGCCCACCCGGGGGATCAGCGGGTGTCGTCAGTTGCTCCACACCGCCATTCTCCGTGAAGATTCACCCTCGTGCGCGAACCAGCTCTCGTCCCACGCCTGCAGCCGTTCACTTCGACCATCTTCGCCGAGATGACCGCGCTGGCGGTGTCCACCGGCGCGGTCAACCTCGGCCAGGGCTTCCCGGACACCGACGGCCCGGCCGCGATGCTCGACGCGGCCAAGGACGCCCTGTTCGGCGGCGCCAACCAGTACCCGCCGGGCCCCGGGCGGCCGGAGCTGCGCCGCGCGATCAGCGCCCACCGCGCCCGCTACGGCCTCGAGTACGACCCCGACCGCGAGATCCTCGTCACGGCCGGCGCCACCGAGGCGATCGCGGCCAGCCTGCTGGCGCTCACCGAGCCCGGCGACGAGGTGATCGTGATCGAGCCGTACTACGACTCCTACGCCGCCGCCGTCGCGCTCGCCGGGGCCACCCGCCGGGTGGTCTCACTGGTCGAGCGGGACGGCCGGTTCGCGCTGGACCCCGAGGCCGTGCGCGCCGCGATCACCCCGAAGACCCGCGCGGTGCTGGTCAACTCCCCGCACAACCCGACCGGCACCGTGTTCACCCGCGCCGAACTGGCCGCCCTCGCCGACCTCTGCGTGCGGCACGACCTGCTCGCCATCACCGACGAGGTCTACGAGCACCTGGTCTTCGACGACGCCGAGCACCTGCCGCTGGCCGGTTTCCCCGGGATGCGCGAGCGCACGGTCGCCATCTCCAGCGCCGGGAAGACGTTCAACTGCACCGGCTGGAAGATCGGCTGGGTCTGCTCGACGCCGGAACTGGTGGGCGCGGTGAAGGCGGCCAAGCAGTTCATCACCTTCGTCTCCGGCGGTCCGCTGCAGCCCGCCGTGGCCTACGCGCTGGAGCACGAGCTGGACTGGGTGGAACAGCTGCGCACGTCGCTGGCTGGCAAGCGGGACCGGCTCGCCGCCGGGCTGGCCGAGGCCGGGTTCGCCGTGCGGCCCAGCGCGGGCACCTACTTCATCTGCGCCGACGTCCGGCCGCTCGGCTTCACCGACGCCGCCGAACTGGCCTGGCAGCTGCCGGAACGGGTGGGCGTGGCGGCCGTGCCGGTCAAGGTGTTCACCGATCACCCGGACGAGTGGCAGCACGTGCTGCGGTTCGCGTTCTGCAAACGGGACGAGGTGCTCGACGAGGCGATCGAACGCCTGCACAAGTTATCGGTGTAACCCTTCAGCGACGCACAACCGGCGCATCCGGTCGAAGCACCGCCGCCGCAGCGGGCCGACGCTGCCGGTCGCGATGCCCAGTGCGGCCGCGAGCTGGGCGTGCGTCAGCTCGGGGCGGTCGGCGAGCAGGCACAGCAGCAGCCGGTGCCGGTCCGGCAGCCGCCGCACCAGGCCCCAGAAGGCGCGCCGCCGCTCGACGTCGAGCACCTGGGCTTCCGGGGTCGGCGCGGCGTCGGGGCGGTCCGGCAGCACGCAGAGCACTTCGCGACGGCGGCAGGCGAGCAGGCGCAGCGCGTGGCGGCGGGCGGTGGTGACCAGCCAGCCGGGCAGCCGCGCCGGTTCGCGGACGGTGCCGAGGCGGGCGGCCAGCGCGAGCCAGGTGTCCTGGCCGACGTCCCAGGCGTCGGCGTCGCCGAGCCGGTGGGCCCGCGCGACCCGCAGCGCCAGCCGCAAGCAGGCGCGGGCCAGCAGGTCCAGCGCACCGCGTTCGCCGGTGCGCGCCCGCGGCACCACGCCGCCGAAGTCCAATCCGGACACCGTGCTCCCCCTTCCGCGGGCCGATGACGTCCGGCGGATCAGACGACACGCTCGGCGGGCCGGATCCGGGAAATGCGGGCCGGGAACCGGATCGGGTAGTTACACTCGGTACGATCAGGTGATCAACGGTGTGTGATCGACGGTCCACGGAGAGCCACCAGTGCCGGTGGCTTCGTTCCGCCTTCCGGGGTGGATCGCCTGCGATCGGGATGAAACACTGCACACGAATGCTAGAAATAAGGCGAACCCGGGGGTCCGTCGCAGCGATCGCTTCCCCCGTCCCCAGCGAACCGACGATCTTCCGGGTACCCGGGCCAGGACGGTGGTGATGGCGGTGCAGAGCACGACGAACCCGGAGCACCGCTCCGCCTTCGCCGCGCTCACGCGCCGCGCGCTGGTCACCGCCGGGCTCACCGTCGCGGGCGCCGCGCTCACCCTCGCCTTCGGTTCGGTCGCCCAGGCCGACGACAGCAGCACCACCACCAGCGGCACCGGCCAGACCACCACCACGGCCGCGGTCACCACGGCGAGCCCGGCCAGCCCGGCGAGCACCGAGGCCCACGCCGCCGAACCGGCCGCCCCCGAACCGGTGGCCGGACCACAGCCCGAGCCCGAGCCGGTTCCGCCGGCCCAGCCGGCGAAGAAGACCAAGTACACCGCGCCACCGGTCACCTCGGCGAGCGAGGTGATGGCCCCCATGACCACCATGGCCCCCATGGCCGCCGTGACCACCATGGCCGCCGAAGCGGAGGTCCCCGCCGCGCCGAAGCCGTCCGGTGGCCTGCTCGGCGGGCTGGTCGACACCGTGGGCGGGGTGCTCGACGCGGTCACCACCACCGTCACCACCACGGTCGGCTCGGTGGGCGACGCGGTGCTCAAGCCGATCCTCGCGCCGATCATCCGGCCGATCGACCACTGCCCCGGTCCCGACGCCGTGGTGACCCTGCCCGAACTGGACAACGGCGTCGACGCCTGGCCCGCGCCCGTCACCGCGGACTCGCGCGGCACCACCGGCACGGTGGCCGCGCCCGAGGTGCTGGCGGCGCTGCAGAAGGCTGCTGCCGGTGAGACCGGCGAAACCACGGTCGAGGTGGCCGAGCCCGTCCGGGCCGCTCCGGCGGTCCACGAGGTGACCACGGTCACCGCCGTCGCCAAGCCCAGATCCGCGCCCCCACCGGCGGTGACCGCTTCCGACGACCAGGATTCCAACGTGCGCGCCGGCACCGGTGGTGGCAGCGCGCCCGGCGGCAGTGCGCCGCCGTCCACCCCGTGCGCACCGCCCGCGGGGCACTCCGCGTCCGCCCACCCGGGTCAGGACAACAACGGTGGCCGGGGCCACCTCGGCGTGCTGACCTCCTCGGACAGCACCACCCAGCTCCGGCTGATCGGCACCAGCCGCGACCACGCGGCCGACGGTGCGGGCAGGGACGCCGCCCTGCCGACCACCTCACCCGACTGACCCGGACCGGTCCCGCGGGGAGAACTGCGCTCAGTTCAAGATCAACTTCTCCCGCGTTGCGCCGTTCGGAGTCCGTTCCATACCGCCAATCGGTGGGGTTTTTCTCATGCACCCAAGTCTTCCCGTTCGGCCGACCGCGCCCGGCCGGTTCGGGACCCGGCCCCGGCGTCGCACTGCCCCTGTGGCGCCGGGGCCCACACCCGGCACGTACCCGGTGCCGCTGCTCACCGCGCCGAGCAGCGGCGACCACCGGGTGCGCGCCGGCTAGGCCGCGCGCTTCCCGGCACGTCGAGGGGCTGTGCCGGGAAGCCGCCGCGGCCGTGCGGCCGGTGCGCTGGATTCCATCGCCGTTTCACCTCCCTGGAAGCGACGGAGCAGATCCAGCGCACCGGCCGCGTTGTGTTTTCAGGCCACCGGCACGTCCAGCCCGGACCGGCCACCACCGCGGACGGCGGCGGCCGCGGTGCTCAGCCGCCGCACCGCGTCGTGGATCTGCTCGGCGGGCAGCGCGAAGGGCAGGCGCAACCGGCGTTCCAGCCCGCCGTGCACGCCGAACCGCGAGCCGGGCGCGATCTGCAGGCCGTGGTTGGCCGCGGTCACCGCGAGCCGGGTGCTCATCGGCTCGGGCAGCCTGCACCAGACGGACAAGCCACCGGACGGCACGCGGAACTCCCAGTCCGGGCAGTACCACCGCAGGGCGCCGACCAGTGCGTCCCGCCGGTCGCGCAGCTCCGCCCGGCGCTCGTCCAGCCGGGACCGCGGATCGGCCAGGAGTTCCGCGAAGACCAGCTGTTCCAGCACCGGCGACCCGAGGTCCACCGCGTACCGCGCCGACCGCAGCCGCCCGAGCAGTTCCTCCGGTGCCCGCAGCCAGCCGATCCGCAGGCCGCCCCAGTGCGATTTGGCCGCCGAGCCGATGGTGATCGTCCAGTCCGGCGCGAACCGGCCCAGCGGCGGCGGGCCGTCCAGCGGATCGCCTTCGAGGTCCAGTTCGACCAGCGTTTCGTCGACCACCGCCGGGGTGCGTGCCCGGCTGAGCAGCGAGCCGAGCCGCTCGCGCCCGGCCGCGTCGAGCCGGTGGCCGGTCGGGTTGTGGAAGTCGACCACCAGGTACGCCAGCCGGGGTGCCGCCTGCCGCAGCACCGCCTCGATGCCGTCGAGGTCCCAGCCGTCGTCACCGAGCGCGACCGGCACCGGCGTGGCGTGCACCCCGCGGATCGCCTCCAGCGCGTTCGGATAGGTGGGCTGCTCGACCAGCACCCGGTCACCCGGACCGGCGAGCATGCGCAGGGCCAGCACGAAGGCGTGGTGGGCACCGTTGGTGACCATCACCTCGCCGGGGCTGGTCGGCAGGCCGCGGGCGGTGAACCGGGCCGCCAGGCGCTCCCGCAGCAGCGGCACGCCCTGGTCGAGATAGCCGTGTTCGGGCAGTTCCGCGGCCAGCAGGTGCCGGGCGGCGTCCACCGCGGGCATCAGCCCGGCCACCGCGGGCGGGGCGGCACGGGCGAAGTCGATCAGGCCGCGTCCCAGCGGTTCCGGGTCCAGCCGCGGCTTGCGCGGCGAGGTGATCCACGACCCGGAACCGCGGCGGCTGGCCACCAGCCCGTCCTCCCGCAGCCGGTCCAGCGCGGCGCCGACCATGGTCCGGCTGGCCCCGAGCGCTTCGGCCAGTTCGCGTTCCGCGGGCAGCCGGGTGCCGAGCGGGAGCTGGCCGTCGAACACCTGCAGTTCGATGGCGGCAGCCAGATCCGCCGCGCCCTGCCGGGAACCGCGTTTGCGCCACACGCCCAGCATGGCGGCCAGTCGCTGCCCCGATACCCGTCCACCCGGTGGGATCGCCTGATTCACCAGGCCAATTATTGCCGATTGGTCATGGTGGAACCAGCCACTTCTCCTGATAGTAGGACGTGTGGCCCAGTTGGAACTGCACCCCGTCAAGGCGTCCGTCGCCCCCGCCCGCCGCTTCCCGCAGCTGATCGGCGGGCTGGCGCTCTACGGCGCGAGCATGGCGATGCTCACTCGAGCCGGTCTCGGGCTGGACCCGTGGGACGTGCTGCACGAGGGCGTGATGAAGCAGATCGGGCTGTCGTTCGGCCTGGTCACCGGGCTCGCCTCGCTGGTCGTGCTGCTGCTGTGGATCCCGCTGCGGCAGCGGCCCGGTGTCGGCACCGTGCTCAACGTGCTGATCATCTCGGTCACCGTGGACGCGGTGCGGCTGGTGCTGCCCGATCAGCACACCCTGGGCTGGCAGGTGGTCCTGCTGGTCGGCGGGGTGGTGCTGAACGCGCTGGCCACCGCCACCTACGTCGGCGCCCGCCTCGGCCCCGGCCCGCGCGACGGGCTGATGACCGGGCTGGCCGCCCGCACCGGGTGGTCGGTGCGCCTGGTGCGGACGCTGATCGAGGTGGCCGTGCTGGCCGGCGGCTTCCTGCTCGGCGGCACCGTCGGGATCGGCACCGTGCTCTACGCGATCTCGATCGGCCCGCTCACCCAGTGGATGCTCGGTTACGTGGTCTGGCGGCCGCGCACGAGTTAGGCGCTGCGCCGGCGGGACAGCGCCAGGCGGACGACCGCGTGGTCGATGCCGTGCGCGGCGAGCTGGTCGGCGGCGAGTCCCGGCGAAACGGTCAGCGCGAGCAGCAGGTGCTCGGTGCCGATGTGCCGGTCGCCGATCTCCAGCGCCTCGCGCAGGCTCCGTTCCAGCGCCGACTTCGCGGCCCGGTTGAACGGCAGGTGCCCACCCCACCGGCGGCGGCGCGGTCCCCCGCCTGCCAGCGCGTACTCGCCGTGTGACCGCTCGACCGCGTCGACGATCTTGAACACGTCGATGCCCAGCCGCTCCAGCGCTTCGGTGTCGGCGTCGCTGAGGCCGCCGCGTCGCCGGATCTCGTCGAACTGCGCGGCCAGCGCGGCCCGGTCCGGCAGCCGCTCGGCGAGCAGGTCCGCGATCGGACCGGCGGCGTTGCCGCGCAGCGCGATCAGCAGGTGCTCCGGGCCGATCTCCGGGCTGCCCGCTTCCCGCGCCGCCTCCTGCGCGCCGACCACCGTGTGCTTGGCCTCGGCGGTGAACCGTTCGAACATCTCAGCTCCTCCCGTACTTCTTGTGCACGGCCTGGCGGGTCACACCCAGCTCGCCGGCGATCTCCTGCCACGACCAGCCGTGCACCCGCGCACTGCGCACCTGCACCGCTTCGAGTTGTTCCAGCAACCGGCGGAGCGCCGCGACAGCCCGCAACCCCACCCGGGGGTCGCGGTCACCCGCCCGCTCGGCCAGATCCGTCGCTTCCGTCATGGTGTCAATGTAGGTTGACAAGCCGGAATTGTCAACCGTCGTTGACATCTATCGTCTGGCGCATGCCCGTGATCGAACTCGCCGAACAGGACGGCGTTGGCGCGGACGGGGTGCCGCGCCCGAGCGAGGACCACGTCGTGGTCCTGGACAACGCGGTGGTGCTGCTGGACGGCGCCACCGCCCCGAGCCCCGAACTGCCCAGCGGCGGCTGGTACGCCGGACTGCTCTCCGCCCGGCTGGCGGACGGCCTGCGTGCGGCCCCCGAAGCCGAGCTGGCGGCCGTGCTCGCCGCGTCGATCGCCGCGGTGGCCGAGGAGAACGGGCTGCGGCCCGGCGCTTCCCCGTCCAGCACGGTGGCCGTGGTGCGCTGGACCGAGGACCGGCTCGACGGGCTGGTGCTCGCGGACAGCCCGGTGGTGGTGTTCACCGGCAGCGGCCGGGAACTGCTCGCCGACGACCGGATCGCCGACCTGCGCGGCAACGGCCAGCTCCAGACCGGGCAGGACGTCCGGTCGCGGCGCAACGCCGACGGCGGGTTCTGGGTGGCCGAGGCCGATCCCGCCGCGGCGCACCGGGCGGTCACCGCGAGCTGGCCGCTGGCGGTGGTGGACACCGTGCTGATGGCCACCGACGGCGTGGCCACCGGGGTGGACGACTACCGGTTGTTCGACTGGCCGCGCGTGCGTTCGCTGGCACGCGAGCACGGGGCGCACGCCGTGCTCAAGGCGGTGCGGGAGGCCGAAGAGGCCGATCCGCACGGCGTTCGCTGGCCGCGCCCGAAGCGGCACGACGACCAGGCGCTCGTGGTGCTGGAGTTCCGCTAGTCGTTTCGGGGGATATCAGGGACTTACCCGGATCTCACCGGGGCCGGAAAGCGGCACCATTCCGGCATGGGGAATCCAGGGGCGAGAAAACTCGCCGCACCCGCGATCACCGCGGCCAGAACGAGGCGCTGGGTGGTCATCGCGGGTGCGGCGATCGGGTGGGCGCTGTTCACCCTGATCATTTTGCACGCGGTCAGCGCGAGAAATCCGGTGACGGACACGCTGAGCAGTTACGCGCATTCGGAGCGCGGCAGCGGAATGCTGGAAGCGTCCCTGCTTTCGCTGGCGGTCGGCGCGGTCGCCGTGCTCGGCGCCCTGCGCGCCAGTGGAATGCGGCTGGGGCTGACCACCCACATCCTGTTCGGGGCGACCGCACTGGGGCTGACCCTCGCCGCGTTCTTCCCGGCCACCCTGGATTCCGGCGGCGACGCCGCCACCGGCGTGGTGCACCAATACGCCAGCCTGATCGCGTTCCTGTGCCTTCCGGGTATCGGAATGTCGTTGCGGGAACGCGCCGAACTCGAGCACACCCGCATTCTGCTGACCCGCATCTGCGTGGGCTACGCCGGTGGGCTGTTGTTGTTCGGCATCAGTTACATCGCCGGGAAATTCCCCGGCACGGAGTGGTTCACCACGCTGCTGCCGGTCGGGTTCGCCCAGCGGCTCACCTTCGCCACCGGATTCGCCCTGCTGGCCGGCTTGACGCTGGCCGCCTCCCGTTCGGCGAAAACGCTCAGCTGAGCGCGGTCAGGGCCTCCGGGCCGTAACCGAAAACACCGGGCAGTCCGCCGGTGTGCCAGAACACCACGGGACCTTCTTCCGGCCGCGGTTCGGCGATCAGCGCCGCCGCGGCCTTGCCCGTGTAGACCGGGTCGAGCACCACGCCTTCGGTGCGGCCGAACAAGCGCAGCGCTGCCCACACGGCATCGGTGGGCACGCCGTACCCCGGCCCGAGCGTGCGATCGGTGATGCGCACGTGGTCGAGCGCCGGCGGTTCGATGCCGAGGTGCTTCGCGCCGTCGTCGACCAGCGCGCTCAGGGTTTCCCCTGATTCGGCCGCGTCGTGCCCGACGCAGGCGACGTCCAGCCGCCCGGCCCAGCCCAGCGCCAGCCCCGCGGCGGTGCCGCCGCTGCCCTGCGCCACCACGATCCGCGCCTGCCGCCCGTCGAGCTGCTGCCGGATCTCCTCGGCCGCCGCCACGTAACCCAGCAGGCCGATCGCGTCCGAGCCGCCGACCGGCAGCGTCACCACCTTCCGGCCTTCGTCCGCCGCTTCGGCGACGAGCCGGTCGTGGGTGGCGCCGGTCTCCTCGGCGTCGGCGCAGCGGTGCACGTTCGCGCCGAAGAGGTGGTCGAGGATGATGTTGCCGGAGCGTTCGTACGCTTCGCCGTCCCGCGGCACCTTCGCGGTCAGCACCAGCTCGCAGCGCAGCCCGAGCTTCGCGCACGCGGCGGCGGTCTGCCTGCCGTGGTTGGTCTGCAGCGCGCCGAAGGTGATCACCGTGTCGGCCCCGTCGGCCAGCGCCTGCCCGAGCGAGAACTCCAGCTTGCGCAACTTGTTGCCACCGACGCCGAGGCCGTTCAGGTCGTCGCGCTTGAGCAGCACGGTGGTGCCGAGCGCCTCGCTCAACCGGGGCGCCTCCTCCAGCGGGGTTGGCCAGGTGCCGAGGCGGACGCGGGGATACCGATCGAGCTCCATGGCTGCCAGCATGCCAGAGGGCTGGTATCGTTCGTTCGAACGAACGAGGAGGTCGCGATGACCGGCACGCTCACCTTCCCCGGTTTGCTGGAGCTGGCCGCCCGCCTGGCCGCGGGTGAGGTCAGCTCGGTCGAGCTGACCGAGTCGGCGTTCGAGCGCATCGAAGCCGCCCAGCCGAAGCTCAACGCGTTCCGGCGCCTGCGCACCGAGGACGCGCTGGCCGACGCCGCCCGCGCCGACGAACTGCTCGCCGCGGGCCACCGCGCGCCCCTGCTCGGGGTGCCGCTGGCGATCAAGGACGACGTCGACCTCACCGGCCTGCCCACCGCGTTCGGCTGCTGCGGCGACTTCCCGCCCGCCCGCGCCGATTCCGCCGTGGTGCGCAACCTCCGCGACGCCGGCGCGGTGATCGTCGGCAAGACGAACACCCCCGAACTGGGGCAGTGGCCGTTCACCGAGGGTCCGGAGTTCGGCGCCACCCGCAATCCGTGGCAGCTCGACCACACGCCGGGTGGTTCCTCCGGTGGCTCGGCCGCCGCGGTGGCCGCCGGATTGGTCCCCGCCGCGCTCGGCTCGGACGGCGCCGGATCGATCCGCATCCCGGCGGCCTGGACGAACCTGGTCGGCATCAAACCGCACCGCGGCCGCGTGCCGACCGCCCCCGACCCGGAGCTGTTCCACGGGCTGACCGTGCTCGGCCCGCTGGCCCGCACGGTCGCCGACGCCGCGGCCCTGCTCGACGCGGCCAGTGGCACCACGCGCATGTTCCGGACCGCCGCCGAACGGGAACCCGGCAGGCTGCGCATCGGCCTGTCCACCCGGATCGCGTTCACCGCCACCCGCACCCGGCTGGACCCCGAGGTGCGCCGGGCGGTCGAACGGCTGGCGGAGTCGCTGGCCGGGCTGGGCCACGAGGTCGTCGAGGTCGAGCCGAACTACGGCATGGTGGGGCTCAACTTCCTGCCGCGCTCGCTCACCGGCGTGCGCGACTGGTGCCGCCGGGTGCCCGACGGCGCGCGGCTCGATCCGCGCACCAGGGCCAACGCCCGGCACGGGGCCGCGCTCGCCGGACCGGCGCTGCGGCTGGCCAAGGCCACCGAACCGTTGCTGCGCCTGCAGATCGGCTCGGTGTTCCGCAAGGTCGACGTGCTGCTGACGCCGACCACGGCCACCGCGGCCCCCCGGATCGGCAGCTTCGACGGGCTGTCCGGCTGGGCCACCGACCAGGCGATGATCGCCGCCTGCCCGTACGCCTGGCCGTGGAACGTGCTGGGCTGGCCGGGGGTGAACGTGCCCGCCGGGCTGACCGCCGCCGGACTGCCGCTCGGCGCCCAGCTGCTCGGGCCCGGCGAGTCGGAGGAGCTGCTGATCTCGCTGGCCGCGCAGCTGGAAGCGGTGGAGCGCTGGCAGGATCGGCGTCCGCCGGGATGAGCGCACGCGAAGCCATCCTGCGGGCCGCGTTGAAGGTGATCGGCGAACAGGGCGTCGCCGGGCTGACCAACCGCCGGATCGTCGCCGAAGCCGGGGTTTCGCTCGGCTCGCTGACCTACCACTTCCCGACCCAGACCGAACTGCTGCGCCAGGCCATGCTGCTCTTCGCCGAGGAGGAGACGGCCAAGCTCACCGAACTCGCGGAGGCCCAGCGCACCGACGGCATCTCGGTGGAGCAGGCGGCGGCCGCGGTGGAACAGGTGCTGGCGCAGATGACCTTCACCACCGACGACATCGCGCCGCTGGAGCTGTACCTGCAGGCGGGCCGCGACCCCGGGCTGCGGGACGCCACGCAACGGTGCTTCGCGGCGTACGACGAACTCGCCACGACCATCCTCACCGCGCTCGGTGTACCCGAACCGGCGCGGCTGGCGGGTCCGGTGGTGGCGTTGATCGCCGGACTGCAACTGCGGCACCTGGCCACCGGTGAGGCACCGGCGGCGTCCAGTGCGCTGACCATGCTCATCCACGGATCGGGCGCCTAGGCTGGCGGCATGTCCCCGCCGCGCTTCCACGCGCCCCCGGTGCTGCGCGGCACCGCCGCCTGGAAGTACTTCGGCGACTTCCGCGGTTCGCTGCTCGCCGGGCAGGTGCTGTTGCTGCAGGTCGCGCATCCGGTGGTGGGTGCCGGGGTGCGGGACCACTCCGACTACCGCGAGGACCCGTGGACCCGGCTGATGCGCACCGCGGGGTCGCTGTCGATCTGCGTGTACGGCGGGCGCCGTGGTGCGCTGTACGAAGCCCGGCGGCTGCGTGAGCTGCACCGGCCGTTCACCGGCGTCGACTTCACCGGGCAGCGGTACGGCGCGCTGAACCCGGCCGCCTACGCCTGGGTGCACGCGACGCTGGTGATGCTCCCCGTTGACGCGCAACGGTTCTTCGGCCGCGAGATCCCGGCGGCGGAACTGGCCGAGTACTACGCGCAGATGTGCGACGTCGGGCGCATCCTCGGCCTGCGCGAGCAGGACCTGCCACCGGACTGGCCCGCGTTCGAGCGGTACTACGCCGGGATGGTCGAGGGTTTCGCGCCGAACCCGGCGATCGACACGCTGCTGGAGACCATCGCCACCGTGCCGAACCCGTGGCGGTGGCTGCCTGCTCCACTGTGGACGCGACTGCGGCGGGGGCAGCACCGGTTCCAGCTGTTCGTGCTCGGGGGCACGCTGCCGCCCGTCCTACGGTCCCGCATCGGTCTGCAGTGGACCGATCGGCAGCAGGCGCGGTTCGACCGGTTCTGCCGCGTGCTGCGCCTGGCCGGCGTCATCCCGCCGTCGGTGCGGTCGGTGCACATCCGGTCCGTCGGCAGGCTCAACGTCTGGTTGCGCGATCGCCGCCTCGGTTAGGGTGCCGATCATGGAACCGGTCCGGATGCCGCTGCGGGTGCGGTACCACGAATGCGACCAGCAGGGCGTGGTGTTCAACGCCAACTACCTCGCCTACTTCGACATGGCCAGCTTCGAGTTCATCACCGAGTTGGCAGGCAAGCCGACCGGGCTCGCCGAGCACGGCGTCGACCTCGTGGTGGCCGAATCGAACGTCCGCTACCGGCGCTCGCTGCGCTTCGGCGACGAGGTGGTGGTGACCGTGCGGATCGGGCACCTCGGCATCACCTCGGTGGTGCTGGAGTTCGAGATCGTCCGCGGCGAGGAGGTCGTGACCACCGGCACGAACCGCTACGTGTTCGTGGACGCGGAATCGCTCACCAAGCAGGCGCCGCCGGCGGAGCTCCGGGCGAAGCTGGAGGCGTACCCAGCAGTCCGAGATCGAGGTTGAAGTCCCGGCGGTGACCCAGTTCGACGGTGACCGGCTCGGTGCAGCCGGTCACCGGGTCGGCGTCGGAGTCACGGGCGGGGTCGTCGCCCGCCCCGGCCGTGGTGGCCTGGCGGCCGTTGAGGTCGAAGCACACTCGGTACGCGCCGTCGGGCAGGTTCCCGAAGCCGTAGCGGCCGTCCGGGCCGGTCGCCACCGCGACGCCGACGGGTGTGCCGTCGCCGTGGTGGAGCACCGCCCGGACGCCCTCGACCGGCTGGTCGTCGCCGTCCTGCCTGCCGTTGCCGTCCCGGTCGGACCAGACGAAGTCGCCGAGTTCGTTGCCGGGTGAGGCCAGCCCGGCGTCCAGGGTCAGGTCGGCCGGGGCGAGCGCGGGCGGGGTGCAGCCGGTGACCGGGTCGGCGTCGGAGTCGGCGGTGTCGCTGCCGGCGTGCCGCGTGGTGGCCCGGAAGTCCGCGACCGCGGCGGGCAGGTTCTCGAGGTCGAAGCAGACGCGGTGGACGCCTTCGGGCAGGTCGTCGAACAGGTAACGGCCGTTCTCGCCGGAGCGCGTGGTCGCGATCGGCGCTCCCGACGGGCCGACCAGGTCGGCCCGCACGCCTTCGACCGGCTTCTCGCCGGAGTCCTGCAGACCGTCGCGATCGGCGTCGAGCCAGACGTAGTCACCGACGGCGCGGGTCTCGGCCGCAGCTGCCGTACCGCAAGAAGTCAGCAGGCAGGCCACCGCCGCCAGGACCCCGAGGACCAGCCAGCGACGCCATCTCCGGTTGCCCATTCCGCACCCCCGCCCAAGTCGGCGGCCCAGCCTAAACAGCCGGGACGCCGGGGAGTAGGGGGCTCATCCGATCGTGTTAACCCAGCCGGAAGACCGGATAACCAGGTGCGATGCGCCGGAGTTCAGCCACGCTTGAATCCGGGCCGACGCCGTCGAAGAATACGCCGACCTCGAATTTCCAGCGCTTCAAATAGGCACGCAGCAATTCCGGCTTTTCGTCGTCGGACAGTTCCACGGCGCGGAATTCCTCGACCCGCCTGCCGACGCGGAGCCTGCCCTCGCCCGCCACGCGGAGGTTGCGCACCCACTGGGTCCGGCCGCGCGGGGCGACGAGGTAGCGCTCGCCGTCGACGGTCAGCAGGTTCACCGCGACGCTGCGCCACTCGCCGGTCCTGCGGCCGCGGACCGACAGCTCGCGGCTACCCCAGATGCTCAGGCCGAGCCTGGTCAGGTGCAGCACGGCCACGTTGAACGCCCGCGTGACGCGGCCGGGTTCCTGGTGGCGGGTGGTGGTGGTCATCGGGTCCTCCCAGAGCGTTGAGAGAGCACTGCTCTCGTTTGAGAGCAGTGAACACGGACCACTGCCCCAAGTCAAGAGCAGTGCTCTCGAATTGGTGCAGCGCTCTCTTGCCGCTAGAGTCACCGCCATGGCCGCTACGCGTACCGCCCGTGACCGGGCCAGGTCGGAACTCACCGCGGAAATCAAGGAGGAGGCACGCAGGCAGCTCGGCGAATCGGGCGGCGGCGGCCTGTCCCTCCGGGCGGTGGCGCGTGCCCTCGGCATGGTGTCTTCCGCGCTCTACCGCTACTTCCCCAGCCGCGACCACCTGCTCACCGCGCTGATCATCGACGCGTACGACGCCATCGGCGCGGCCGCCGAGGGCGCCGACGACCACCGCCTCCCGCCCCGGCAGCGCTGGATGGACATCTGGTCCGCCACCCGCGCGTGGGCCCGCGCCCATCCGCACGAGTACGCGCTGATCTACGGCTCGCCGATCCCCGGCTACCAGGCCCCCCAGGACACCGTGATGCCCGCCGCCAGGGTGGCGATGGCCCTGGTGCACGTGATCCGCAGCAGCCTCGTCGATCCGCCCCGGAGCGCGCACCCGCTGCCCGCCGAACTCCACGCGCAGGCCAGCAGGCTGCTGCCCGCGCTCGGCGAGGACCTGACCCCGGAGGTGGTCACCCGGCTGCTGATCGCCTGGACCCAGCTGTTCGGCATGATCAGCTTCGAGCTGAACGGGCAGTACGTCGGCAGCGTCGACCCGACCGCCACCTTCTTCGCTTATACCACCCAGCAGATGGCGGATTTTGTCGGGCTCTGATCCGCGTTGGCCAATCCCCCCGATCCGGACAATCGGTTTTTCGCCCGGCAGACAACCTAGTCACAATTCGGTAACCTGCCCGGATCCCTGCAACGAAATCACCCTTTCGAGCGAAAAGCTGTCGAAGCTCTGAAGGGGGCACCATGAGAATTTCCGCACTGGGGAGGGCTGCGCTCGGCTTCGCCTGCTCGGCCCTGCTCGCGGCCGGGCTGGCCGTCGCCGTGCCGGCGGCCCAGGTGGCCGCGCAACCGCCGAACCCCGGCGAACCGCTGCAGCTGCCGCCCGGGTTCGCGCTGCAGGACACCGGGACCGGCCTGGGGGTCTACAACCTGACCGACTTCGGCTACCTGCCGGACGACACCTTCCTCGCCACCGGCAAGACCGGCGACGTGAAGTGGGTCGGCCCGAACGGCCCGAAGCAGCTGATCCACCTGCCGGTCAGCTCCTGCTGCGACATCGGCCTGACCGGGCTGGAGGTCGCGCCCGACTACGCCACGTCCAAGCAGATCTACCTGGCCCGCACCATCCCGACGCCGTCCGGCTTCACCAGCCGGATCTCGCGCTGGACGGTCACCGGCACCACCGAGCCGACCGGGCTGGCCAACGAGCAGATCCTGCTCGACGTGCCGGGCACCATCCAGCTGCACAGCGCGTCCGGCATGGTCGCCGACGCCGCGGGCAACCTGTGGGTCTCGGTGGGGGACAACACCGACACCGACACCTGGCACCCGGAGGCGTTCCGCGCGCAGGACCTGAACTCGGTCTACGGCAAGATCCTGCGGATCACCCCGTCCGGCGCGGGGGTGCCGGACAACCCGTACTACGACGCGGCCAACCCGAACTCGGCCAAGAGCAAGGTCTTCGCCAGCGGCTTCCGCAACCCGTTCCGCCTGTCCCTGGACAAGACCAGCGGCCTGCCGGTGGTCGGCGACGTCGGCTGGAGCAACTGGGAAGAGCTGAACTACGTGGTGCCGGGCGGCAACTACTCGTGGCCCTGCTACGAGGGCAACGGCCCGACCGCCGGTTACCACACCCAGCCGCAGTGCAACGGGGTGACCAACAACCCGCCACTGTGGACCTACCCGCACGGCATGGCGCCGGGCCAGGGCAACTCGGTGGTGGCCGGGTTCACCTACACCGGCGACAGCTACCCCGCCCAGTACAAGGGCCAGTTCTTCTTCGGCGACTACGTCAGCCAGCGCATCTGGACGCTCAAGTACGACGCCCAGGGCAAGCTGGTGCAGGCCCCGGCGGTCAACCCGCCGTTCGGCACCGGCCTCGGCGGCCCGGTGGAGTTCGCCGCGGCGCCCAACGGTGACGTGGTCTACGCCGACATCGCCTCCGGCAACGTGCGCCGGCTGGTCTACGTCACCGGCAACATCGCGCCGGTCGCGAAGGCCACCAGCACCACCGACCCGGCCACCCGCACGGTCACCTTCGACGGCACCAAGTCGATGGACTTCGACGGCCCGGCCAAGGACCTGACCTACACCTGGGACTTCGGTGACGGCACCACCGGCACCGGTGCCACGGTGACGCACACCTACCCGGCCAGCCCGGCGAAGTTCACCGCCACGCTGACGGTGAAGGACAAGTCGAACGGCACGAACAGCACCACGCTCACCGTGGCGCCGTCGAACCACTCGCCGGTGATCACGCTGAACACCCCGGGCGACACCAAGAAGTTCCGGGTGAACGAGCCGATCAACCTGACCGGCACGGCCACCGACGCCGAGGACGGCGCGCTCACCATCACCTGGACCAGCCAGATCGTGCACTGCGCCGAGGAAACCACCTGCCACGTGCACAGCGACCTCGGCGGCACCGGTGGCGCCTTCTCGATGAACTTCACCTCGCACCCGGACTCCCGCCTGGAGTTCACCGCCACGGTGACCGACTCGCAGGGCGTCTCGGCCAGCAAGGTCTACGTGGCCAAGCCGAACGAGTTCAAGCTCACGCTGAAGAGCAACTTCCCGGCTTCCCTGGTCATCTCCGGGGAGAGCAACGGGAACGTGGCGATGGTCACCGAGGGCGCCACGCCGAACCTGATCGCCGGTGCCAAGGCCACCGACGGCGTCGCCTCCTTCGCCAAGTGGGACGACGGTTCGACGAACCTGTCGCGGGCGTTCACCATGCCCGCCGCGGACACCGTGGTGAACGCGAGCTACCTGACGCCGATCGACAGCCGCTACAACTCCGACGCGACGGTCCGGGCGCTGCTCGGCAACCCGGTCGGAGCCGAGGTCAACGACGCGGGCACGCGGTACCGGGCCTTCGAGCGCGGCCGCATGTACTCCTCGCCGCAGACCAGCGCGGTGGCCATCTACGGCAACATCCTGGCCAAGTACCTGGCCCTCGGCGGGCACGCGGCGCTCGGCGCGCCGACGAACGACGAGACCGGTACCCCGGACGGGGTCGGCCGCTACAACGCCTTCACCGGCAACTGGTCGATCTACTGGACGCCGACCACGAACGCGCACAGCATCGGCGGCCCGATCCGCGACAAGTGGGGCTGGATGGGCTGGGAGGGCGGCATCCTCGGCTACCCGACGACCGACCAGGTGGCGACGCCGACCGGCGGTGGCCAGTTCGTCGACTTCACCAAGAACGCCTCGATCTACTGGCTGCCCACCACGCCGGGCAACGGCACCGCGGCGGTCTACTCCCAGATCCGGTCGAAGTGGCTGGCGATGGGCGGGGCGACCGGGGTGCTCGGCATGCCGATCACCGACGAACTGGTCGGCCCGAACGGCGGGCGGTACAACAACTTCAGCAACTACGCCTCGATCTACTGGCACTACAACTCGCCGGGCAGCGGGGCGTGGTCGATCATGTCGCAGATCCGCGACCGCTGGTACGTCGACGGCGGGGCCGGGGGCTTCCTCGGTTACCCGGTCACCGACGAGCTGACCACCCCGGACGGCATCGGCCGGTACAACCACTTCGCCAACAACGGCTCGATCTACTGGACGCCGTCCTACGGCGCGCAGTCGATGTGCTGCCAGATCAAGAACAAGTGGGCGTCGCTGGGCTGGGAGAAGGGTTACCTCGGTTACCCGACCAGCAGTGAGTACACCGTGCCCGGTCAGCCGACCTGGCGCAGGCAGAACTACCAGGGTGGCTTCATCACCTGGACGCCGAGCACCGGGGCGTACGACCACAAGTGAGCACCACCGCTGATCCGGCCCCCGTTCGCTCGCGGACGGGGGCCGGTTCGCGGTTCAGCGCAGTTCCAGCAGCCGCCGGAGCAGCTCCCCGAACTCCTCCCACCAGGGCAGCTGCTCGGAGCGGGGCAGGTACCGGCGGCGCTGCTCACGCAGGGCGTCCACTTTGGCCTGGAGCGCGGTGACGAGCTCCGGTGCCAGGTCGAGCGCCTCGCCCAACTGGCCGAGCAACGCGACTTCACGGGTTTCGGTCACCGAGTCGGCCCCGGCGAGCCAGGCCGCCGATGCGTAGACCAGTTCCCGGTCCGCGGGCGAGAGCGTCGCGACGGCCACCGGCAGCAGTTCCTCGGTGTCGGGCACCGGGATGCCGTTGAGGCCCAGCGCCTCGGCCACCACCTTGAGCGCTTGCTCCTCTTGGCGGGACACGTCTTCGTCCGCTCGGGCGACCAGGCGGGCGGCGTGGAAGATGGCCTGGCGGGCTTCGTCGGCCAGGCCGTGGACCAGCGCCCTGGTCGCGGACCGCTCGTCGGCGACCATCTGGTCGAGCAGGCTGGCGCTGCGGACGGGGTCGGTGAGCACCATCGGGTCGAGCAGCCGTTCCGCCGTGGCGCGCGGGGCGATGCCCAGTTCCACCACCGCTTCCTTGACCGACACCCCGCGGGAGGCGGCGTGCTGCGCGGCCCTGACCCCGGCGTCGTGGCCGAACACCCCGCCGACCACTGTGGACAGGCCGAGCGCCTCCTCGGCGTGGCGGCGGTTGGCCTCGGCGTCGATCTCGAGGCCGCGCAAGCACTTGTCGGCGAACAGCGGCATGGCGTTGGTCAGCAGGTGCGCCGATTCGAAGAGGTTCTTGGCGATCACCGCGGTCCAGGCGTTGAAGTCCAGTTCGGCGCCCTCGACGGCCATGGTGACCACGGTGTCGTTGCCGCAGACCTGGAAGCCGACCTGCACCACCAGGTCGGCCATCACCGGGCTGACGTTGCCGGGGGTGAACGCCGAGCCCGGCTGGACCGCCGGCAGCCGGACCTCGCCGGTGCCGCCCGCCAGGATGCGCAGGTCGCGGGCCACCTTCATCAGGCCGCAGGCGAGCGCCTTGAACACGGTGGAGACGTACTGGAAGACGTCGCCGTTCTGGAAGGCGTCGAAGAAGTTGTCGTGCCTGCGGAGGTCCAGCCCGGTGGTTTCCCGCAGGCGCGGGTAGATCCGCGCCAGGTACCGCGCGCCGACGCCGAGGCCGGTGCCCACCACCGTGCCGCCCATCGGCACCTCCAGGCAGTGCTCGGCCGCGTCCTCCAGCCGGGCGCTGCCGCGGCGCGCCACCGCGAGGTAGGCGCTGAAGGCCTGCCCGAAGGTGACCGGGACGGCGTCGTGGAGGCAGGTGCGGGCGAGCTTGACGGTGTCGCGGTACTCCTCGATCTTGTGCTCCAGCACCCCGGCGAGGTATTCCACGGACTCCTTGAGCCGCATGATGTCGCGGTGCAGGGCGATGTTCACCGCGGTGGCCATCGCGTCCGATGTGGACTGCCCGGCGTTGACGTGGTTGGCCGGGTGCACGAACTCGTAGCCGCGGCGGCCGGAGAGCAGTTCGTTGGCGCGGTTGGCGAGCACCTCGTTGACGTTCATGTTCGGCGAGACGCCCCCGCCGGCGCTGAGCACGTCGACCGGGAACTCACCCGGCCCGAGCAGGCCGGCCACCACCTCGTCGGCGGCCTGGCAGATGGCCTCGGCCACCGGCTCGCGCAGCACCCCGGCGTCGAGGTTGGCCAGCGCCGCGGCCTTCTTCACCTCGGCGATCGCCGAGACCAGCCCGGGTTGGGCGCCGAGCGTCTGGCCGGAGACCCCGAAGTTCTGCCGCGCGCGCTCGGAGTGCACCCCGTAGTACGCCTGGAAGGGGATCTCCACCCTGCCGAGCGCATCCTCCTCCACGCGATACCGAGCGGTCATCACGGCACTCCCACCGGACTCGTCCTACCCCGGACCTACCGATGTTGAGCCCCGGCGCCCGCCACCACCACGGCGCACCCCCACATTTCACCCACCCGCACCCGCCACCCCAACCCGAACGGCCCACCACCGGTGACGGGGGCGTACCCCGGTGCGCCGCATCAAGCCACGAAGATGCAGAAGGGGTGACCAGCGGGGTCGGCGAAGACGTACAGCGGCTCGTCGGGGTCTTCGTGGCGGTCGAGCAGCAGCTCGGCACCCAGCGACTCCGCGCGGGCGCGTTGCCGGTGCAGCTCGTCCACATCCGGGACGGTGCAGTCGAGGTGCAGTTGCATCGGCACGTCGGGCTCCGGCCACGTCGTGCGCGGCAACCGGTCGACCCGCTGGAACGCCAGCCGGTTCACGCCGTCGGGATCGCGGAGCACCAGCCACTCGGGCTCGTCGGCCCGTCCGTCCACCGGCGGCTCGTCCCCGGGGCGGTACACGTAGCCGAACAACTCGCGGTAGAACTCAGCCACGCGACGGGGTTCGGTGGCGTCCAGCACGGTCTGCAGCAACCGGGGGTAATTGACCATGGGCCAACCCTAGGTCGATCGTGCTCGATCGGCAGGGCGACTACCGCAGGTCGCCGGACCGCCGACGGAGCTCTCCCACGGCAGGAACGAGGAGAACGGCCAGCCGCGGTGGTGGACGCCGCGTGCGGAGAGAACCACGCGCCCCCGGCGAGCCCGGCCGATCGCCACCAGCACGAAGAAGCTGCCGAAGTACAGCGTGAGACACGCGAACATCCCCGTCAGCAACGAGAGCGAATACCGGAGCCCTCCGGGCACCCCCGCCGCGACGAACCCGAGGCCGACCGGAATCCCGAGGGCACCGAGCAACACCACGAACAACGGCACGAGCGAGTGAGCTACGTCACCCACAGCTCGAGACAAGAAAAAACCGCCTCAACTCGGGGTCAAGACGGTTCTCGTAGCGGTGGCCAGGGCCGGGGTCGAACCGGCGACCTTCCGCTTTTCAGGCGGACGCTCGTACCAACTGAGCTACCTGGCCGGGAACGCCGGCAAGGAGCCGAACGATCTTGCGACCCTGACGGGACTCGAACCCGCGACCTTCGCCGTGACAGGGCGACGCGCTAACCAACTGCGCCACAGGGCCTTGCGTTTACTACTGTACTGCGTACTCCCAACGGGATTCGAACCCGCGTTGCCGCCTTGAAAGGGCGGAGTCCTAGGCCGCTGGACGATGGGAGCCCGGCCGGTTTCGGTTAACCGACCCGACCGCGCTCTCAGGTCGTCCCTGGGAGCGAACATAAGCATAGGGCACGCCCCAACCGCCCGACAAAGGGGTATCCCTTAAGCCCGTCGCAAGCCTGCGAGCTGCGGTTTCAGCCGCTAACCTCATCCCCGTGAGCGACTGGGTGGATCTTGGGGACGTGACGCTTCGGGTGCGGCAGCTGGGGGCGGGGCCGCCGGTGCTGCTGCTGCACGGCCACCCCCGCACGCACACCACGTGGCACCGGGTGGCGCCGCTGCTCGCGCAGCGGTTCAGCGTGGTGTGCCCCGACACCCGCGGGTACGGCCAGTCGACCAAGCCGCCGACGACCGCGGACCACGAGCCCTTCAGCAAGCGCGTGATGGCCCGCGACTGCGTCGAGCTGATGCGGCGGCTGGGGCACGAGGAGTTCGCCGTCGTGGGGCACGACCGCGGGGCCTACGTGGCGACCAGGCTGGCGCTCGACCACCCGGAGCGCATCCGGGCGCTCGCGGTGATGGACGCCGTGCCGATCGGCGAAGCGCTCGCCCGCTGCGACGCCAAGTTCGCCCACGACTGGTTCCACTGGTTCTTCTTCGCCCAGCCGGACAAGCCCGAGCGCGCCATCAACGCCGACCCCGACGCCTGGTACGGCGTCGGCACGCGGAACACGCCCGAGCGCATGGGCGAGGAGAACTTCGCGGACTTCCGCCGGGCCATCCACGACCCGGAGACGATCTTCTGCATGCTCGAGGACTACCGCGCCGGGCTCGGCATCGACCGCGCGCACGACGACGCCGACCGCGCCGCCGGCCGCCGCATCCAGTGCCCGACCCACGTGCTCTGGGCCACCCACGACGACATGACCGACCTCTACGGCGACATGCTCGCCATCTGGCGCGACTGGACCGTCGGCCCGCTCACCGGCGCCGAGATCGACTCCGGCCACCACATGGCCGAGGAAGCACCCGAGGAACTGGCCGACGAGCTGGTCCGCTTCCTGAACCGGACATAACGGCGTTATAGAACCGGTCGTGGTGAAATCGGAGTGAGAAATCGATTGCCAAGGCCGCGGCCCGGCGCTACGTTCCGAGACAGCGCCCAGGTGCGCCACCAGGGGGTGTGCACCTGGGCCCCGCTACTCGTTCACGGTCCGGCCACCGCGATCACCGCTGAACCGGCAATCGGCCTTCGTCGTCCGGTGTCAGCCCGAGCATGTCCAGCAGCTCGGCGCAGTCTTCGACACCGGTGGCACCCTGCGCCACCGCCAGCCGCGCCCGGCGCACCTGGTCGTCGGAGATCCGCGGTGCGTCGGCGTTGCCCGAACGCTGGGTCGGCACCCCACCGGTCGCCGCACCACCGCCGGCCTCGCCTTCGTAGCGAAGGAGGAACTGTCGCACCTCGAGAGACCCGCTCATTGGCTCCTCCTCAAGATTTTGGCGAAAAGCTTGGCCGCGAGGCTAGCGAGCGGACCTCGCCCCCCACAGCCCCCCGCAGAGTGAACCTCCCATGACCGGATGTTCGCTCTGCGTCGCGACGGGCCGCGACGGGCCGCCGGTCGGCAACGTCCCCGGCGACTGCCCACAATGAACGCGTGGCAAACCAGAAGTGACACCCGCGCCGGATTTTCCCGGCTACCACTCGCCGAACCCCATCGAGTCGTGTAACAATCGACTTGCTGACACACCCCCGGTCAGCGCCTGTGGAGATCCCCTCCGGCCCCCGCGTTCCTCCCCCTGGCGCGGGGGCCTCTCCATTGCTGGTCGCAGCTGCGCTTGCTCCCAGTTTCCTTGTTCTTCTTGGGGGCCGAGCCCCCAAACCCCCGCGGTGCGTGCTCCTGACCTGGGCGAGCGCTGGGTCCGTTCGGCTTGGACCAGCTTCTCTTTCGTCCTTTGTGCGAGCAATCGTTTTCTTTGGTTGAACATTGTGCAGGTGGGTGAAATGCGCGTGCGGAATGGATTCGTGAGGGGGAATGGGGGATTACGCGGAGTGCGGGATTCATGATCGAAATTAGCGCGGATGGAGTATTGAGGGACAGGAAAGATGACGGAAGGTGTGTTGCGCGCCACAGTCGTCACGGTGCCGAAACCTGACCGTTATCCTGTCCGGGTGCCTCTTCCCTCACTTGGACGCCTGAGCAGCCGGACCAACCTCAAGGCGGTCAACCCCGGACGTCACCGCAACAGCCCCGCGCGCGAGGCTGAGGCCACCGTCGACGACCACGAGCTGACCAGCTACCTCGCCGCGCTCGCCCCCGGCGCGGACGACCCGGAGAGCACCGGCACCGGCCGCCGCTTCGGCGAAGCCCAGGTCTTCCAGATCCGGATGAACACCATCGCCAGCGAACAGCTCAAGGACCTCGCCGCCGAGCGCGAGACCTCGCCGCAGGCGCTGGCCATGGAATGGGTCCTGGAACGCCTCTCCTGGGAGGCGCAGGCCGCCTCGGCGCAGGACCAGGCCCAGTCCCGCCACAACCGCGTCAGCGACGCCCACACCGACCAGTTCACCTTCGACCAGCGCTGGGAGCAGCCCGTCTCGGGCCAGCTGCGCTGACCCCCCACCCGGCACGCGCAAAAAAAACCGGGCCCCGGCGGGAGTTCCGCCGGGGCCCGGTGCTTGCTGCTTCAGGTGGCCGATCTCAGATGACGCGCACCTTCTGCGCCTGCGGGCCCTTCTGCCCCTGGCCCACCTCGAACTCCACTCGCTGGTTCTCCTCGAGGGTGCGGAAGCCGCGCCCGTCGATCTCCGAGTAGTGCACGAACACGTCGCCCTCGCCGCCGTCCTGGGCAATGAAGCCAAAGCCCTTTTCAGCGTTGAACCACTTCACAGTGCCTTGCGCCACCGCTTACTCCTCGATACAGATCCGCTTCGGGCCTCCGCCGGAGCGGTACCCGGGCCGTCCCGGGCGGTTCCAACGAGTCGAGCGAAGAGCACTGGAGCGGCTCATGGCCCGCGTCAGAAGTTCCGCGAGTGTGAAGCCACGAACACGCAAAACGACGGCCTGTGGGCAGCGTACCGGGATCTCACGGAATCTGAACCCCACAAACCGTTCTTGGGCAGAACAGCGGCACCAAGTCACCGAAACGTTGTAAGCACCCGGATCATCCAGGCCGCGCCCTTACCGCGATCGGGGGCCCCGTGAAAAGTGATCTTCATCACGTTTCCCGAGATCAACGCGCGGGCTCCGCCAGGCGTCAGAAGGGCGTCAGGGGACGATAAGGGGACATTCGTGACACAGCACTTCCGACGGCGGGCACTGGCCGGGCTCGCCCTCATCGCGGCACTGGGACTGAGCGCCTGCACCGGCGAATCCGGGACCAACGCCGCGGGCACCGGCGGGGCGCAGGCGACACCGCCCGGCCCGGCCAAGATCACCGTGCAGCCGGCCGCCGGGGCCAAGGAGGTCTCGCCGGGCGGCCCGATCCAGGTGACCGTCACCGACGGCACGCTGGAGCAGGTCACGCTGACCAATCCCGAGGGCAAGCAGGTGGCAGGCCAGCCCGCGCCGGACAACCGCAGCTGGACCACCACCGAACCGCTCGGCTACGGCAAGACCTACACCTGGGGCGGCACCGCGGTCGGCACCGACGGCACGAAGGCGCCGGTCGGCGGGGCGTTCACCACGGTGACGCCGAAGCGCGTGCAGCACGCGCAGCTCAACGTCGGCGACGGGCAGACCTACGGCATCGCGATGCCGATCAGCCTGACCTTCCCCGACCAGAAGGTCACCGACAAGGCCGCCGTGGAGCGCGCGCTGACGGTGGAGACCAATCCGAAGACCGAGGGTTCCTGGGGCTGGCTGGAGAACGACACCGCGGTGCACTGGCGGCCGAAGGGCTACTGGCAGCCGGGCACCGAGGTCAAGCTCACCGCGAAGCTGTACGGGGTGAAGCTGGCCAACGGCGTGTACGGCAAGGAGGACGTCAGCGCCTCGTTCAAGATCGGCCGCTCGCAGATCGTCAAGGGCAACACCCAGACCCACCGCATGCAGGTGATCCGCGACGGCCAGCAGGTCGCCGACTACCCGGTCAGCTACGGCCTGGACAGCGACCCCGGCCGCGTCACCAAGAGCGGCACGCACGTGGTGATGTCCAAGCACGACACCTACTTCATGAACAACGCCCGCTACGACTACGAGAACTTCAAGGTCCAGTGGGCGGTGCGGATCTCGAACAACGGCGAGTTCACCCACGCCGCGCCGTGGTCGGTGGGCGACCAGGGCCGGAAGAACGTCTCGCACGGCTGCCTGAACCTGTCGGTGGAGAACGCCAAGGAGTACTACGACAGCGCGCTGACCGGCGATCCGGTCGAGATCGAGGGCAGCACGCAGCAGCTCGGGCCGAAGGACGGCGCCTACCACGACTGGACCTACTCCTGGGACCAGTGGCTGAAGCTGTCCGCGCTCAACAGCTGAAAAATTTCGATGCAACCCGAGGGGTGCGGCGGCGCATGTCTGACTGTGCAAGCGCCGCCGCAGCCCGGCGGCTTCCGTTGACGAGGAGCCGAATTGCGTACTCGAATCGCGCTCGGGGCCGGTGCCCTGCTGCTCGCCGCCGGTGCGGCGATCGCCGTGCCCGCACTGGCCAGCACCACCCGGCCCGCGCCCGCCCAGCCGGTGATCCAGCCCGCGCAGCCGCCGTCCGCGCAGCCCGCGCCGCCGGTCACCCAGCCGCCGTCCGCCGAGCCCGCGCCGCCGGCGCCCAGCAAGCCCGCGGTGCCCAGCGCCTCGCCGGCGCCCACGTCGAAGCCCGCCGAGCCGAGCCCGCAGCCCGCGCCCACCGCGGTGCCGTCGGCGCCCGCCGTGCCGAAGGCGATCCCGGCCGGGCCGACGGGCGACAACCGCTGACCCGTTGACCCGCCGTTCCGCCCCGACCCGGGCGAACCCGTCCCACGACGACGAGTTCGCCCGGTTCTTCGGCGAGCGCGCCCACCAGCTGCGCTCGACCGCCTACCTGCTCTGCGGTGACTGGCACCACGCCGAGGACATCACCCAGGCCGCGCTGCTCAAGCTGTACCTGGCGTGGCCGAAGCTGGACCGGCACGACCGCCTCGACAACTACGCCCGCCAGGTGGTCACCCGGACCTTCCTCGCCGAACGGCGGCGGCCGTGGCGGCGCCGGGAGCAGCTCACCGACCTCCCGCCCGAGCGGGCGGGCGAACCCGGCGGCCCCGAGCAGCGCCTGGTGGTGCTGCGGGCGCTGGCGGCCGTGCCGCCGAAGCAGCGCGCGGTGCTGGTGCTGCGGTTTTGGCACGATCTGAGCGTGGAGGAGACCGCGGCGGCGCTGCGCTGCTCCACCGGCAACGTGAAGAGCCAGAGCGCGCGTGGCCTGGCCACCCTGCGCGACCGGCTCGGCCCGCACTTCGACGAGCTTTCCCTGACCGCGAAAACGGTGGAAGGAGGCGGCAGATGAGCGACGACGACCACGGCATCCGGCGGGTGCTCGCCGCCACCGGCGCCGAGGACGGACCGCCGATGGGGTTGCGCGCCGAGGCGATCGCCGCCCGCGGCACGCGGATCCGGCGGGTGCGCAAGCGGATCGCGGTGGCCGCGAGCGCGGGCACCACGGTGGCCGCCGGCCTGCTGGTGGTGTTCCTCGTCGGCGGTGCCGCCACCTCCGCGCCGCCCCCCGCGCCGGTGCCCCCCGCCGGTCCGGGGCTGGTCATCGAAAGCCCGCCACCACCGACGTCCCCGGCGGTGCCCGAATCGTCCACGCCGTCCGGTCCGTCGGCACCGGCCGCGACATCGTCGCCCATCTCACCTTCGGCCCCGCGTGCCGTGCCGCACAGCTCCTCACCAGCGACGATGCCGACCCCCAACGCCCAGCAGCCGCCCTCTTCCGAGCCCGCGGTGCCGCAACCGCCGTCGTCGAAGGCGCTCGGCTAGAAAGTTCCCAACCACCGCCTTAGGGTCGGATGATCATTCCTGGGGGCGAGTTGGGAGGACGGGGATGACCGAGCAGACGCGGGAGGCGGAGCCCGAGCAGATCCGCCGGGCGGTCGCCGGTTCGGCGATGGGGAACTGCATCGAGTGGTACGACTTCGGGGTCTTCGGCTTCATGCCGGCGATCCTCGGGCAGGTCTTCTTCAACGCCGGCAGCACCTCGGAAGGGGCGCTGGCCACCTTCGCGCTGCTCGCGGTGACCTTCGTGATCCGGCCGCTGGGCAGCTTCGTGCTCGGCCCGCTCGGCGACAAGCTGGGCAGGCAGAAGGTGCTGGCGCTGACCGTGATCATGATGTCCGGGTCCACCTTCGTGATCGGGTTGCTGCCCTCCTGGGAGACGATCGGGCCCGCCGCCGCGGTGCTGGTCATCCTGCTGCGCTCGCTCCAGGGCTTCTCCGCCGGTGGGGAGTACGGCGGCGCGGCCACCTTCATCGCCGAGTACGCGCCGGACCGCAAGCGCGGTTTCCTCGGCAGCTGGCTGGAGTTCGGCACGCTGGTCGGCTTCTTCCTCGGCGCGGGCACGGTGACGCTGGCGACCGTGCTGCTGGGCAACGAGGCGATGGCGTCCTGGGGCTGGCGCATCCCGTTCCTGCTCGCCGGTCCGCTCGGCCTGGTCGGGCTGTACCTGCGGAACCGGCTCGAGGACACCCCGGTGTTCCAGGAGATCGAGAAGGCCAAGCAGGTCTCGAAGTCACCGCTGAAGGAGCTGTTCGGCAAGCACTGGAAGTCGATCCTGCACCTGGTCGGCCTGGTCATCCTGCTCAACGTCGGCGACTGGATGATGTTCGGCTACATCGAGACCTACCTCAAGGACGTGCTCCAGCTCGACGGCCACGCGCCGCTGCTGATCGTGATGGCGGTGATCCTCGGCATGCTGGTGCTGATCGTGCCGCTGGGCGCGCTGTCCGACCGGATCGGCCGGAAGCCCGTCCTGATCACCTCCTGCGCCGGCTTCCTGGTGCTGCCGATTCCGATGTTCACCCTGATGGAGCACAGCAAAACCGAGACCGGGGTGAACGTGCTGATGCTCGGCGGCGGGCTGGCGCTGTTCGGGTTGTGCCTGGTGTTGTTCCTGTCGGTGGTCGCCTCGACGCTGCCCGCGATGTTCCCGACGCAGGTGCGGTACGGCGCGTTCTCCATCGGCTACAACTTCTCCACCGCGCTGTTCGCCGGGACCGCGCCGTTCGTGGTCGGTTCGCTGGTGGACTCCACCGGGAACACGCTGTGGCCGGCGTTCTACCTGATGGGGGCGGCCGCGATCGCGGTGGTCCCGATCCTGCTGCTGCCGGAGACCGCCGGGGTGTCCCTGCGCGGCATCGTCAGCTCGCGGATCGCCCGTCGCCGGCAGCGCGCGGCGACCGCCAGTTAAGTGCGCTTTCAACCACTTCGCGTAGTCGTATTACCGTGGTCGCATGACGAAGTCCGCCCAGCCGTGGCCACCGGTGGAGACCGAGCCCGCGGTACCGCACCCGCAGGCGCCACCGGCGGGCACCAAGCTCGGCATGCACTACGAGCACTGCTTCGGCTGCGGCGACCAGCAGGACGCCGGGCTGCGGCTGCGCTCCACCGTCGGTGACGGCGGCCGGGTGCACTCGCAGTTCCTGGTCACCGAAGCGCACCAGGGTGCCCCGGGCCTGGCCCACGGCGGACTGCTGGCCTGCGCCTTCGACGAGGCGCTCGGCGCCACCGTCGGGCACCTGCTGCGGCGGCCCGCGGTCACCGGGAAGCTGGAGACCGACTTCGTCAAGCCGGTGCCGGTCGGCTCGACGCTGTTCATCTGCGCCAAGCTCGACGGCGTCGCCGGGCGCAAGATCTACGTCAGCGCCGACGGCCGCCTCGACGCCGAGGACGGCCCGATCGCGCTGCGGGCACGCGGGCTGTTCGTCCAGGTCGGCTTCGAGCACTTCGCGAAGCACGCCGGCGAGGAATCGGTCGAGCGGCTCAAGGCCGGTGGCCGGGTGGCGGAGCGGGACTGGGACATCAATCCCTGATGTTCCTGCTCGTCGTCGGCGGGGGCCTCGCGCTCCTGCACCTCTACATCTGGAAACGGCTGGTCAAGGACACTACAGCCACCACCTCGCCCGTGCGCCGGGTGGCGGCGGTGGCGCTGGTCCTGCTCGTGGCGTTCATGATCGCCGCGTTCGTCTTCGGCACCCGCAGCGATCCCGCGGTGGCGCAGTGGTTCGCCTGGCCCGGGTACCTGTGGCTGGCGTTGTTCTACTACCTGATGCTGGCCACGCTGGTGCTCGAGGTCCCGCGGCTGTTCCTGCGGAAGTGGGCGAAGTCCGAGGAACCGATCGCCGGGGTGAGCCGCCGGGTCTTCCTGGCCCGCGGCACCGCGGCGATCGCCGGGGCGGCTGCGGTCGGCATCGTCGGTTACGGCACCACGGTGGCGATGGGCGGGCCGGGCGTCACGCACGTGCCGATCACCCTGCGCCGCCTGGACCCGCGGGCTTCGGGCTTCCGGATCGCGCTGGTCAGCGACGTGCACCTGGGACCGCTGCTCGGCCGGTCGTTCACCCGGCGCGTGGTCGACCTGGTCAACGAGCAGCGGGCGGACGCGGTGGCCATCGTCGGCGACCTGGTCGACGGCACCGTGGCGCACCTGGCCGAGGCCGCGGAACCGTTGCGGGACCTGCGGAGCACGCACGGCACCTTCTTCGTCACCGGCAACCACGAGTACTACTCCGGCTACACCGAGTGGGTCGACCACGTGCCGACGCTCGGCATCCGGCCGCTGCGCAACGAGCGCGTGTCGATCACGCACAACGGCGGCACCTTCGACCTCGCCGGGGTCAACGACGCCACGGCTTACCAGTGGCAGGACGACGCCGACGTCGGCAAGGCCCTGCAGGGACGCGATCCGTCGCGGGCCGTGGTGCTGCTGGCGCACCAGCCGGTGGACGTGCAGGACGCCGTGGACCACGGGGTCGACCTGCAACTCTCGGGCCACACGCACGGTGGGCAGATCACCCCGTTCGAGCTGCTGGTCAGCCTGCAACAGGGGGCCGTCGCGGGACTTTCGCAGCACGGCGACACCCAGCTGTACGTGACGCGGGGCGCCGGTTTCTGGGGCCCGCCGGTGCGCGTGGGCGCCCCACCGGACATCACCGTGGTGGAACTGCGGGCCCCCTGAGCGGACGACGCGCGACCGCAGGCCGGGCACCCACAGGAGCAGCGCCGCCAACCGGGCACAGCCCAGCGGCCGCTCTATGGCGGGCCACCTCAACCCGGGTGCTCCCAACAGGAACAGCCCCACCAAACCAGCCGTCACCCCATGGCGAGCCACCGCAGCCGGGGCGCCCAACAGGGGTAGCCGCCCAGCCCCCCACCCCGCCCCGGTCCCCCTACGTCAACGTCCTCGGACGAATCGCATTCGCCTTGTCCACCAGCGCGATCCGCTGATCCGCCGTCCCCGCCAACCGCGCCAGGGTCCGGTAGCAGCGTTCCAGGCCGAACCGGAGTTCCCGCTCAGAACCCAGTTCGCAGCCCAGCACCTTCAACCCGCGGTGCGTCTCCGGCTTCGCCGCGCCCGCGCGCACCCAGCCGTAGGCCGCTTCGAGCACTTCGGCGGAGAGCCGGTTGCGGCGCTCGGCGTCCAGTGACAGGCGTTCGATGCGGGCACCGGCGTCGAGCAGGTCGCGGTCCGAGGCCACGCCGGACTCGCGGTTCGGCCGCGTCTTGATCTTGATCGCGGCCACCTGCGCGGCGATGTAGTGCGACGACGAGGACGACACCGACTCGAGCACCTCGATCGCCCCGGCCCGCGCGCCCTGCGCCAGGTACACCCGCGCGAGGCCGAAGGCGGCGCTGACGTAGCTGTGGTCGGTCTTCCACACCAGCTCGTAGAACCGCGACGCACCGAAGTGGTCGCCGTTGGCTTCGGCGCTGATCGCCAGCGCCAGCTTCGGTGCGATCTCGCCGGGCAACTCGTCGTAGACGGCGTCGAAGGCCACCTGCGCCACCCGCGGCCGTCCACCGGCCAGCTCGATCAGGCCGCGGTACCAGTCGATCCGCCAGTCGTGCGGGAAGCCGTTCTTCACCGCCAGGTACTGCGCGGCCTGCAACTGGCGGTTCGCCTCGGCCAGCTCACCGAGTTCGATGCGGGCCCGCACGATGCGCAGCCGCACCTCGATGGAGTTGTGCGGCGCGTTCACCAGCGCCTCGATCGCCTCGCGCGGATCGGCGGCCGCGGTGGTGGCCAGCACGCCAGCGGCCGGGTCGTCGGTGTCGACCTGCGGCACCGGCAGCCCGGCGACCACGTCCTCCGGGGTGGGCAGCGGCACCGGCTGCCCCGGCTCCGGCACCTCCATGTCCACGCCGAACGACCGGGTCTCCGGGCCGAACACGGTGGACGCGCCGGGCCGCGGTTTCCCGGTGCCCATGGCCATGATCTCGCGCAGCACCCCGGTCAGCTGGTCACCCATCTCCTCGGCGGAGAGGAACCGGCGGTCCGGGTCGGTGTGCGTGGAGCGCTTGAGGAACCGGTGGTAGGAACCGAACAGGGCGAACAGCGGCACCTGGTCGACCGGGGGCAGCGAGCTCTTGAACTTGTTGGTGTAGCCGGTGAACTCGAAGCTCAGCACGGCCAGCGTGCGGCCGACGGTGTAGAGGTCCGACGCCACCGAGGCGCCCTGCGTGGCCAGTTCCGGGGCGCTGTAGCCGGTGGTGAAGAACAGCGGGCTCTCGTAGTCGTCCATCCGCCGGACCGCGCCCATGTCGATCAGCTTGAGCTGCTCGTGGGTCTGGATCACGTTGTCCGGCTTGAGGTCGCAGTAGAGCAGGCCCTGGCTGTGCAGGTAACCGAGGGCGGGCAGGATCTCCAGGCCGTAGGCGATCACCTGGCCGATCGGCAGGGGTTCGGCGCGACCGGCGGTGCGGTGGTGCGCCAGCGCGAGCTGCCGCAGCGACTGCCCGCCGATGTACTCCATCACGATGTAGCCGACGGAGTTGCCGGTGACCGAATCCGGGTGCTGCACGAAGTTGTAGATCTTGACGATGTTCGGGTGCTCGACCTCGGCGAGGAACCGGGTTTCGTTCACCGCGGCGGCCATCGCGGTGGCGTCACCGGTGTCGATCAGTCCTTTGAGGACGACCCAGCGGTCGCTGACGTTGTGGTCTTGGGCCAGGTAGATCCAGCCGAGGCCACCGTAGGCGAGCGCGCCGAGCACCTCGTACTGGCCGCCGACGATCTCGTGCGGGCGCAGCTTCGGCTTGAAGGAGAAGGTGTTGCCGCACTTGCCGCACACCCCTTCCGGCGAGCCGGGCTTGCCGTCCTTGCCGCGGCCGACCTTGGCGCCGCAGTTGCCGCAGAAGCGCTTCTCCTCCGACACCACCGGATCGGTGAGCACGGCGGAGGCGGGGTCGCGGTAGGGCACCTGGGGCACGTCGACCAGCCCGGCCCCGAGCCTCCCGCGGCGCGAGGTGCGTGAGCCGGTGCGGCGGGAGGTGCCGGGGAAGGCGCCGGAGCCGGTGTGGGGGCCGGTGCCGGTGCCCGTACCGGTGCCGGGGTGCATGCCGTCGCTGCTGCTGGGCGGGAGCACGCTCTCGGTGCCGGGGTCGGGCAGGACGGGCCCGCTGGGCTCCGGCATCGGCGGGGGCGGCGTGATGCTCTGGGTGGCCGGCGCGGGCGCGGCGAGCACACTGGTCGGCTGCGCTTCGTCAGCGGGCCGATTGCCCTGGGCGGGGAAGCGGGGTTGCTGCTGCGCCGGGAAGGGTTGGCTCTGGGGTGCTTGGTGTTGAGCGGGGAAGGGCTGGCTGGGCGGGCCCTGGTTCGGCTGGAAGGGCTGGCTGGCGGAGCCTGCCTGGAGCGGCTGGCTCGGCGGGCCCTGCGGCACCTGGCCCGAAGGACCCTGACCCGACTGGAGAGACTGACTCGACGGGCCCTGACCCGGCGGGAAGGACTGACTCGACGGGCCCGCTTGAAGCGGTTGGCTTGCCGGACCTTGGCCCGGCTGGAGAGACTGGCTCGATGGGCCTGCCTGAAGCGACTGGCTCGAAGGACCCTGACCCGGCGGAAAGGACTGACTCGACGAACCCGCCTGAAGCGACTGGCTCGACGAACCCTGACCCGGCAGGAAAGGCTGGCTCGATGGGCCTGCCTGGAGCGATTGGCTCGATGAGCCCTGCCCCGCTGGAAGCGGCTGGCTCGATGGACCCTGGCCCGGCTGAACGGACTGGCTCGACTGCCCCTGGCCTGCTTGGAGGGGCTGGCTGGGCTGGCCGTGCGGCGGTTGGCTCGGCTGTGCCGGGAAGGGCTGGCTCGGCGGGCCCTGCGGCACCTGGCCCGAGGCTTGCCCGGCCGGGAAAGGCTGGCTTGACGGGTCCTGCCCCGCTGGAAACGGCTGGCTCGAAGGGCCCTGGCTCGGCGGTCCCTGGAATGGCTGCCCCGAGGGGCTCTGGCCCGGGTGGAGCGGTTGGCTCGGCGCGCCCTGACCCGGCTGGAACAGCTGGCCCACCTGGTTCGAGGGGCCTTGCGGCGCCTGGCCCGGGTGCGGCGCGGGGAACGGCTGGCTCGGGGGGCCCGGCGGTGGCTGCCGCACCGGGCGGAGGTCCTGGAGGGTCGGCTGGTCCGGCGCCGGGCGGCGCTGGTGCCCGGTGCGGTCGGCCTGCTCCTCGCCGCCGAGGACGTTCGGGGAGAGCCGCCAGCCGGTGCCGGGTTCGTCGGCGGAGGGCTCGGCCCAGCCACCGCCGGACTCGTCGGCGGGACGCTCGGCCCGGTCCCGGCGAGACTCGTCGACGGGACGCTCGGCCCGGCCACGGCGAAGCTCGTCGACGGGACCCTCGGCCCAGCCACCGCCGGACTCGTCGGCGGGACGCTCGGCCCGGTCACGGCGAGGCTCGTCGGCGGGGCGCTCACTCCGGCCACGTCGAAGCTCATCGGGGTGCTCACTCCCGCCCCCGCGGGACTCATCGGGGCGCTCGGCCCGGCCACCACCGCGCTCGTTGGCGGAGCGGTCGTCGGTGGGAGGCTCGGTCCAGCCGCGGCCGGGGTCGTCCGGCGCGGCGTGCCTCGGGCGGCGTGGCTCCTCCGACACTGCGTACCTCCAAGCGACCGCGGATCTCCCAGCCGATCCTAGATGGTCCCCACCCGCTCAGTGGCTCACAGCGCCGAACCGGGCAGGTCGCCGCACCCGGCGGGCCGGACGCCATCGGCCCCGACCGGGCACCAGCCATCCCCGATTCGTCCACTTAGGACACGGGAATCAACGGTACGTGGGCTGCGGCGGGCTGGCCGGGCCGAGGCTCTCCGACAGCCACCGGTTGTAGCTCTCCTGCCACGGCCCGCCCCGCACGGTGTCCAGCACCGCGTTCACGAACTTGATCATGTCGGTGTTCTGCTTCGGCACCCCGATGCCGTACGACTCCACGGTGAACGGCTCCCCCACCACCTCGGTGGTCGGGTCCTGTTCGGCCATGCCCGCCAGGATGGTGTCGTCGGTGGAGATCGCGTCCACCTGGTTCTGCTGGAGCAGGACCACGCAGTCCGACCAGTTCTCCACGGTGACCAGCACCGGGTTCGCCGGGTCGGCGGCGATCTCCTTCGACGAGGTCGACGTGGCGGTGGCGCACACGCGCTTGCCCGCCAGGTCGGCCATGCTCCGGACGTTGGCGTTCTTCGGCGCCAGCAACCGCTGCCCGGCGGTGTAGTAGACCGACGAGAAACCGACCTCCTTGAGCCGGTCGCAGGTGATGCTGAAGGTCCGCACCACGATGTCGACCGCGCCCTCCTTCAGCAGGTCGACCCGCTGCGCCGAGGAGATCGCCCGGTACTGGATGTGCGAACGCCAGGCACCACCGAAGATGGCCTTCGCCACCTCGTTCGCGATGTCGATGTCGAAGCCTTCGAGCTCACCGCTGGTCGGGTTGCGGAAGCCGAACAGATAAGTGGTCTGGTCGACGCCGACGATCAGCTGCCCGCGCTGCTTGATCTTGTCCATGGTCGAACCGGCGGGCATGCCGAGCCCCTCCGGCCGGAGGCTGGCCGTGGCGTTGCAGTCCTCGCCCTTGGGGCCCAGCGGCGGTTCGGCGCCCTCCACCACGTTCGCCGGGCGGGGCCGCTCGGCCGACGCGATGGGCGCGGGTTCGACCGGCGTGCCCCCGCCACCACAACCGGCGAGCAGAGCCCCCGCGGCCAACAGGGCGAGTGCGGTCCTGGTGCGTGTCATCGGTACTCCATCAGCCTTTCCCGGATCCCCATCGTCGCCCCGGCCGCGGCGACCACCGCGAGCACCGCGACGCCGGGCGCCAGCAGGGTCAGCGCGCTGTCGGCGGCCGAGGTCTCGTCGACGAACTCCTGCCTGCCGTCCCGGATCACCGCGACCAGGCTCTCGTCCATGCGCAGGAACGCCCCGGTGGAACCGCCGTTGACCCGCTCGTCGATGGCCAGGCTGACGGCTTCGGCGTACTTGCCGCTGTCGTCGTTCTCCCGGACCTTGCGGTGGGCGTCCAGCCAGACACCGGCTTCGCCGATCGCCCGGTCGATCTGCTCGGTGTTGCCCGCGTCGGCGGCCAGCGCGCGCAGTTCACCGAGCAGCCCGCCCCTGCGGTCCTCGCCGACCATCTTCGTGGCCAGCTCGGTGAACTCCTTCTCGTACTTGGCGCCGTCACCGCGCGCGACCAGGGTCAGCGTCTCGTCGGCGCGGGCCTGCTGCGCGGCGATCCGCGCCTGCACCGCGAGGTCCACCTGGCGGGTGCCCGCCTCGCTGCCGCTGCCGACCGCGATGCCCTGCAGCACCAGCGCCACCGCGCTCCAGAGCAGGGTGAGCACCACCGCACCGGTGGCCACCAGCAGGCCGACGTTGAGCACGCGGTTCGTCCGGCGCTTGAGGTGGACCTGGGTGGCGACCAGCGCGCCGAGCAGCGCGAGCACCAGCACACCGGCCACCCACGGCACGTCGGTGGCGTCGTCCTGCTCGGCCATCAGCCGCTCGGTGTCGATGCGGTACAGGTCCGCCGCGGCGGGCAGGATCTTCGTCCGCATCAGCTCGGACGCCTCACGCAGGTAGGAGGCACCGGCCGGGAAGCCCTGGCGGTTGTTCGCGCGGGCCGTCTCGATCAGCCCGGTGTAGACCGGGAACTGCTGGTTGATCACGTCCACCTGGGCCGCCGCCTCGGGCACCCCACCCGAGTCCGAGGCCGCCTTCGCCAGCGCCGACCCGGCTTCGGCCACGTCCCGCTCGTACCGCGAGCGCAGGGCGGGCGGCTCGGTGCCGGTGGCCAGGAACGCGCTCGCGGCGGTGGCGTCGGCGTCCGAAAGCGAGCGGTACACCTGCTGCGCCGCCACCGCCAGGGGTTCCCGGTGGTCGATCAGCTCGTTGATGGTGTCCTTCTTGCCCTGCACCGAGATCGCGCCGATGATGCCGGTGATCAACGCGAGCAGCACCAGGCCGACGGCGATCACGGACAGCCTGCCCGGGGTGGTGGCCGCCGACCGGACCACGGCGCGCACGGCGACACCCGGCAGGGAGAAGAGGCCGGCGAGCCCGGTGCGCGCCTCGCCGTCCGGAGGAGGTGGCGGCTCGGCGCCGGGCCCGCGCTGCGGCCCGGAGCTGGGTGGCCGGGCGGGCGCCGCCACGCCGCCGGTGCTGCCGGTGCTGCTCATCTGGGAATCCTCCACCCCTCCTGGCGTTCCGGGCATGAACGTATAGGAGATACCGCGACTCCGACCACCGACCTGCTGGCCACCACCGAATCGAAATCAGGCCAGCTCGTGCCGATAGGCATAGCGCACCGCTTCCGCGCGATTGCGCACGCCGATCTTGGCGAAGGCGTTGTTGATGTGCGTTTTCACCGTGGTTTCGCCGATGAACAGCTTCGCCGCGATCTCGGCGTTGGTCAGCCCGCCGCCGATCAGGCCGAGCACCTCGGCTTCGCGGGCGGTCAGCCGGTCCGGTGGCACGCGCGAGACCGGCGGGCCCGATTCGAACGCCTCGACCAGCCGCCGGGTCACCGCCGGGTCGAAGGCCGACTGCCCGGCGACCGCGCAGCGCAGCGCCGAGGCGATCTCCACCCGGCCGGCGTCCTTGGTCAGGTAACCGCGGGCCCCGGCCCGCAACGCGCCCGCGATGGACTCGTCGTCGGCGTAGGTGGTCAGCACCACCACGGCGACGCCGGGGTGCTCGGCGGTGAGCCGGGTGGTGGTCTGCACGCCGTCGAGCACCGGCATCCGCAGGTCCATCAGCACCACGTCCGCCTCGGTGCCGCCGTCGAGCAGGTCGAGCACCTGGCGGCCGTTCGCGGCGGTGCCGGTGACCACCACATCGGCGGCCATGCCGAGCAGGGCGGCCAGTCCCTCGCGCACGGCCTGCTGGTCGTCGGCCACCAGCACCCTGATCACCGGCGCAGTTCCGCCGTCACCAGCCATCGGTCTCCCCCGTCCGGTCCCGCCTCCAGCGTGCCACCCGCCAGCTCCAGCCGCTCGCGCATCCCGGTCAGGCCGAAGCCGTGACCGCGGGTCGGTGCGGTCGGCATCCGGTTCGACACCTCCAGGCGAACGCCCTGGTCACCGGCGCACAACCGCACCTCGACCGGGTTGCCGGGGGCGTGCCGGGCAGCGTTGGTCAGCGCCTCGCGGGCGACCGCGGTCAACGCCACGGCCGCCACCGACGGCACCGCGACCACCGTCCCCCGCAGGTCCAGGTCGACCGGCCCGCGGTCGCGCCGGTGCACCTCGACCAGCCGGGTCACCGCCTCCGGCAGCGACGGCAGGTCCTGCCGCAACGCGGCCACCGCCTCGCGGGCCTCGCCGAGGCCGTCCACCGCCAGCCGCCGCGACCGGCGGATGGTGAGCAGCGCGGCCTCCCGGTCGTCGCGTTCGGCCAGCAGCGCCTCCGCCAGTTCGAGCTGCACGCCCAGCGCGCCGAGGGAGTGCGCGAGCACGTCGTGGATCTCCCTGGCGATGCGGGTGCGTTCGTCCAGCGCCGCGGCCCTGGCGTGTTCGGCGTGCGCGCGGCGGGTCTGTTCGAGCAGTTGCTCGGTCTGCGCGACCCGGAGATCGGTCTGGCGGCGGTTCAGCCCGCACAACGCGGAGACGACCACCGCGGCGGTGGCGCCGCCGGTGTCCCAGGCCGAGCGCGCCCAGAGCACGCAGCCACCGCACACCAGCACCAGGTCGAGCGCGACCACCACGCCGATCAGCCTGCCGCTCGCCGAGGTGAGCCCGGCGAAGCGGCCGACGGTGATCAGGGTGATGATCGTCGCAGTCACCCCGACGGCCGGTCCGGCGAGCGCGGCGGCGGTGAGGGTGGCGGCGATCAGCATCGGCACGGCCAGCCGGGGGCGGCGGCCCAGCGTGGCCACGAAGACCAGCCAGGTCGCGGCCGAGAACGCGTACCCGGCCCAGATCCACGGGTCCCGGTCGTCGGAGACCACCAGGAAGAAGGCGATCAGCACGGTGCCGAGCGCCTGGACCACCACCCAGGAGGGGGCGATGCCGCCGGATTTGCGCACCCGGTCAGCCTAAGCCGGGCACGGCCCCGCGGAACCCGTCCTCGGGTGGAGATGGGGTGGAGAAGCAGGGAGAAACGGCGAAGGGGCCGCCACCGGTAGCACGGTGACGGCCCCTTCGACGAAGAGCTGAGGGGTCGAACTCAGATGAGGTTGACCGAGGTCGCCTGCGGGCCCTTCTGGCCCTGGCCGATCTCGAACTCGACGCGAGCGTTCTCCTCCAGCGTGCGGAAGCCGTTGCCCTGGATCTCCGAGTAGTGAACGAAGACGTCGCCGCCGCCGTTGTCGGGAGTGATGAAGCCGAACCCCTTCTCGGAGTTGAACCACTTCACGGTGCCCTGAGTCATATAAAAAATCTCCATGCGTAAAAACAAACGAGGAGCCAGGTCGGCACCTCGGGTCAAAACGGATCGGTTTGCTTCCCCACCGGGAACGCACTACGCCCGCTAAACCTTGCGAGCGTGGCTGAGAGAACGGGTGTCAGCACCCAGCACGAACACAAAAGCTTGAGACCACCGAAAGTAAAGCACACAACCGGGGCGGTCCGCCAGCGATCAGCCCGTCCGGGTGATCTCCCCGACCCTACTCCCCGGTACCGGCGGACGCGGCGGCCGCCTCGGCCGAGAACGGGGACCTGGTCACCGCGTCCCGGTCGGCCGCACTGGTCATCGACTTGATCGGCTCCGGCGCCTCGGTGTTGCTGAAGGCCACCGGCGCCACCCCGGACGCCAGGGCCGGACGCCCCGCTGCTTCGTTCCCCATGTTTTCGCCACCTCTCTCGCGGACCCCCGCGCTCGGTCCGTGTGGCGCCGATTCTGCCACGGCTCACCGACAAAATCCGGTCGGTGAAACGTCAGCTCTCCAGCCTCGACCGGAGCATGCTGCTCAGCCGCTGGTCGGGGGCGATCACGTCGGGATCGGTGCGCACGTCGACCACGCACGGCCGCTGCCGCATCAACGCGCTGGCCAGCGCCGGTTCCAGCTCCTCCTGGTCGTTCACGGTGTACCCGGCCGCGCCGAGCCCCCTCGCCCAGGAGGCGAAATCCACCGTGCCGACGGCCACCGAGGACAACCGGCCGTGCAACCGCGCCTGGTGCGCGGCGATCGCGCCGTAGAGCCCGTTCTGGAAGACCACCACGATCACCGGGGCCCGGTGCCGCACCGCGGTCTCGATCTCCTGCCCGGTCATCAGCGCACCGCCGTCGCCGACCATGGCCACCACGGTCCGGTGCGGTTCGGCCAGCTTCGCCGCCACCGCGGCGGGCACCGCGTAGCCCATCGCGCCGTTGCACGGGCCGAGTTGCGTCCGCGGCTGGGTGAAGCACCAGTACCGGTGCACGAACGCGGCGAAACCGCCCGCGTCGCTGGTCACCACGGTGTCCTCGGGGGCCAGCTGGCGCAGCGAGCGCACCACGTCGGCCGGGTGCACCGGACCGGACGCACCGCGCTGCGGTGGCCGCATGAACTCCCGGACCGCCTGGTTGGCCACCGTCCAGTTGCGCTTGCGGGGCGCGGCGGCCTGCCGCAGCTCGCTGAGGAACCGGGCCACGTCGGTGTCCACGTGGAAGGTGAGCCCGCGCCGCCGCGGGCCGGGGCGGCCGCCGCCGACCATCACCAGCGGCTGCGTGTAGGCCGGGTAGCGGTACCGCTGGGTGGTCACCTCGTCCAGCCGGGTGCCCAGCGCCAGCACCAGGTCGGCCTGCTCCAGCGCGCGCAGCTGCTCGTCCGGCACGCCGTGCCCGAGGTGGCCGGCGTAGTTCGGGTGGTTCTCCGGGAAGGCGTCCTGCCTGCGGTAGGCGGTGTAGACGGCCAGCCCGAGGTGCTCCACCGCGTCGATCAGCTGCTTGCGGGCCAGCCGCACGCCACCACCGGCGATGACCACCGGGTACCGCGCGTCGTCGACCAGCCGGGCCACCTCGCCCGCCAGGCGTTCCAGCGAGCCCGGCGGCACGGCCGCTTCGGCGGGCCGCTGCACCACGCTTTCGAACGGGCGGGCCCAGAAGTCGGCGGGCACCGAGAGCACGGCGGGTCCCTGGCGGCCGGTGTTCACCGCGTGCAGCGCTTCGGCCAGCAGGCCGGGCACCTCGTCCGCGGTGGTCGCCTGCGCGGTCCACTTCGCCAGCGGCGCGTACACCCGGACCAGGTCGACCTCGCCGAAGGTCTCCTCGCCGAGGTCGCCGGAGGGCACCTGGCCGAGCAGCACCACCATCGGCGTCTCGTCCTGGAAGGCGGTGTGCACCGCGGCGGCCATGCTCGCCGCGCCGGGGCCGTTGCCCGCCACGGCCACGCCGGGGGTGCCGCAGAGCTTGCCGTCGGCGTCGGCCATGAACGCGGCACCGGCTTCGTGACGGGCGGAAACCAGGTTCAGCCGGGGTTCCACCTGCAACGCGTCGAGCAGGTCGACGACGGACTCGCCGGGAACCGCGTACGCACGCCGCACCCCGGCCTCGGCCAGGAGGCGCACCACCGTGCGCGCAACGGTCAACCCCATGCGGCGTGCCACCCTTCGCTCCGCCCGAGCCGGGTCATCGTACCGGTATTCGGCGGTGGTCGAGCGAGGAAATTGTGCCAGTCTTACTGGTGAGTAACAAGAGGGTTCAGTGCTCGGGCGCCGGATCCACCAGCGGGCGCAGCGGCACCACGATGTGCTCGTTGAGCCATTCGCACTGCCTGCTCCAGAGCACCAGGGCGGCCGGGTCCGGGCAGCGCACCCCGTCCACCTCCTCGCCGCGCGACCAGCGCTGCACCCACTCGGTGATGGCGATGCAGACGTCGAGCGCGGCCGAACCCCAGCGGTACCGGTCCTCCCAGCCGGTCAGTTCCACCACCCCACCGCTTTCCGGCACCTCGGCCTCGACCTCGGCGAGCCGGTTGACCACCGGGAACAGGATTTCCAGCTCGGACAACCCGTTGCCGCCGCGCAGCCGGAGGATCGCCGAGACGCGGGGGTCCGGTTCGCGCTCGGCCACCCCGGCGGCGTGCTGGTCGAGCCGGCCGCGGACGATCCCGCGCAGCGTGGCGACGTGCTCGCGGAACAGGCTGAGGTAACCCGGGTGGAACACGCCGACCCAGTGCTCGCCGCGGCGGTCCCAGCTGACACCGCCGTCGAAGGGGTTACCGTCCGTTTCCGCTGTCACGGTGCGTAGGTTACGAGGCCCGCACCCGCACCGGTGTGCCGGTCCACGCCCGCATCATCCCGGCGTACCTGGCAGACTCGGCCAGCAGTCCTTCGTGCGTGCCGAGCAGGGTGTGGTCGCCGTCCATCACCAGCAGCCTGGACGCCCGCAGCGCCGAACTGAGCCGGTGCGCGATGACCACCAGGATGCCGCCCCTGGCGGCGAAAGCGCGTTCCGCGTGGGCTTCGGCGGCCGGGTCGAGGTGCGCGGTCGCCTCGTCCAGGATGATCACCTCGGCCTCGCTGGCGTACACCCTGGCGAGCCCGAGCAACTGCGCCTGCCCGGCGGAGAGCCCTTCGGCGGCGTGGCCGATTTCCCCGGACAGCCCGCCGAGCCGCTCCACCAGGTCACCGGCGCCGACCGCGTGCACGGCCTCGTGCAGCCGCTCGTCGGTGGCGTCCGGCGCCAGCAGCGCCAGGTTTTCCCGCACGGTGCCGGCGAAGACGTAGGCTTCCTGCGGGATCAGCGCGACCATCCGGTGCAGCGCCCCGGGTTTCACCGACCGCACCGGCACACCGCCGAGCCGGACCACGCCCGCCTGCGGTTCGAGCTGCCCGGTGAGCAGGCCCGCCAGGGTCGACTTGCCGATCCCGCTGGGGCCGACCACCGCGAGGTGCTCGCCTGCTGCGAGGTCAAGGTCCAGCCCGCGCACCACCGGTTCGGCGTGCTCGCCCCAGCCGAAGGTCAAGCCCCGCACGGAAATCGCCGGGTCCGGCGGTTCGGCCTCACCCCCGGGCGGCGGTGGCTCGGTGGCCACTTCGGACAGTCGGCGCAACGCCACCAGCAGGCGCAGCACCACCGTGCTGGCGGTGGACGCCAGGCCCTGCAACGCGGGCTGCATGGTGGTGGCGAGGTAGACCAGCGAACCGAGCGCGGCGCCCGCGGTCAGCTCACCGGCGGCCACCATGCCGGGGGCGTTGAGCAACACCAGCACCAGCGGGGAGAAGCCGCCGATCGCGATGACCAGCGTGCGCATCGCGGTGGCCTGCGCCATGCGCACCGCCGCCTTCGCCTGCTCGTCGACGGCGTCGAACACGGCCATCCCGGCGGTCAGCTCGGCCCCGCAGGCCACCACGTCCCGCATCCCGGCCAGCACCCCGCCGGCGACTTCGGCGGTGCGCTCGTCGGCCACGGCCACCGCGCGCTGCCGGGACGCGAGCGCGGGCAGCAGGCAGGCGAACAACGCCAGCGCGCTGAGCACCGGGATCGCCACCAGCCAGGCCAGCCCGCCCGCCACGGTGAACAACCCGGCCAGCGCGGCGACCGTGGTCACCAGCATGCCGCGGGCCTGCACCAGCAGTCCGGCGGTGGCGTCGCGGATGACCTCCACGTGCTGGGTGATCCGGGCGACCCCACTGGCGTCGGGGGCGTTCCGGCTGGTGGCGCCGTTGCGCAGGACCCCGCCGACCACGGCGGTGACCAGTGCGTCGCGGATCGGCTCGATGACCGTGCCGAGCTGCCGCCAGACCAGTCGTGAACCGAGTGCACCGGCCACCGCGACCAGCGCGAACACCAGCAGCCACAGCACCCCGGTCCACGGCGCGCCCGCCGCGAAACCGCGGTCCACCGCCAGCGCGACCAGCCGCCCGGACAGGAACGCGGGCACCGATTCGAGGATCGAGCAGCCGAACAGGACCAGCCCGCCCCGCCACTGCCCGCCGAGCGAAGACCAGTAGAGCCGGGAAACGCTCATTCGCCGTCCTCGGTGAAAACCGCGCGGTACCCGGGTTCCCGCCACAGCACGTCGTGCGGGCCGACTCCGCGCAGCCGCCCGTTCTCCAGCCACGCCACCAGATCCGCGCGGGCGGCGGTGCCGGCGCGATGGGTGACCACCACCCTCGTGCGGCCGGGCAGGGCGTTCTCGATGGCTTCGTCCACGCGGACTTCGGTGACCGTGTCCAGGCTGGCCGTGGCGTCGTCGAGGACCAGCACGCGCGGATTCCGCACGATCGCGCGAGCCAGTCCGAGCCGCTGCGCTTCCCCGCCGGACAACGGGGTCTCCGACAGCGGCGTCCGGTAGCCGCCGGGCAGGCGCACCACCAGGTCGTGCACCTGCGCGGTCCGGCAGGCGTTGCGCACGGCGACCTCCCCGGCCCAGGTGCCGTACGAAACCGCGTCGGCCACGGTGTCCCCGAGCAACGCGGGCCGCTCGAACGCATACGCCACGTGGTGCCGCAGCACCTCGGGACGCAGGTCGCCGGTGGACACGCCGTCGAGCAGCACGCACCCGTCCTCCGGCTGGACCAGCCCGCCGAGCACGCCGACCAACGCGGACTTCCCGGAGCCGGATTTCCCCACCACGGCGAGGAAGGTGCCACCGGGAACGGTCAGGCCGACCTCGTGCAGCGCTCCGGGAACGGTGATCCGGCGCAGTTCCACCGCACCGGGACCCGGCTGGACATCGGTGTTCCCGCGGGGCGGCAGCGGGGAATCGAGCACCTCGCTGATGCGGTGGGCGCACCCCCGTGCCCTGGCGAGCGTGGTGAGCAGCGGGATCTGCCCGACCAGGCCCATGCCCAGCGCGACGTAGCCGAGCGCGGCGAGCACGTCGCCGACGCTCAGGCGGCCCTGGAGCACGCCGAACCCGGCGGCGATCAGCACCGCGACCTCGGCCGCGGGCAGCAGGAGGGCGGCCCGCCAGATCATCCGCGCCTGGGTCTGCCACATGCCCGAACCGGCCCGGCCGAGTTCGGGCAGCGGCCGCAGCACGCGGTGGGTTTCCCGGTCGGCGAGCCCGGAAGTGGTGATGGTGCGCAGGCCGCGCACGGCGTCGAGCAGGCGCGCGGAGATCTCACCGGACACGCGCTGGTAGGTGAGCACGTCGTCGGCGGTGTGCTTCAGGTGGGAGCGGGCGAGCCAGAGCGCGATCGGCACGCTGCCGAGGAAAACCAGCGCCAGGCGCCAGTCGAGCACCGCCAGCAGCACGACGGCGCCGACGGACAGGCAGGCCGCCGAGCCCAGCTGCACCAGGATCGAGGCGACCGAACCGGCGCTCACGCAGTCGCCGGTGAGCCGGCTGATGGCGTCGCCGTCGGCGAACGGCGAGCGGGTGCCGAGGCCGAGCAGCCGCCGGGTGAGGCGCCGCCGCAGGTTCGCCGTGGCGGTGCTGGTGACGGCGACGGTGAGCAGGCCGCCGAGCACGTCGGCGGTGATGTCGACGGCCCCGAGGGCGAGCAGCGCCAGCACCTGCGGCCAGCTGCGCTGACCGGAGATGGCGGCGTCGACCGCGGCGGCGAGCGCGCCGGGCAGCAGCAGCCCGGCGGTGGTGGCGGCGAGCGCGGTCAGCAGGATCAGCGCCAGCCGGGTGCGGTCCTGCCCGGCCACGTCGGCCAGCAGCCGGTCACCCGCTCCCGCCATCGCGTCCCACCTTCCGAACGAAACTTCCGCCCGGCGACCCGGACCGGTTCAATGAAAGGACGCGGGAGCGGCGCACTTGGCCTGTGCCGCTCCCGCGTCTCACCTCTCGACCCGGGTGGGGCCGGGCGTGCTACGACCTAGCTCAGTGGCAGGTCAGCAGCGAGATGGTGCTGTTGTCGCAGGAGGCCAGCAGGCTCAGGTTCGAGCCGCCGCCGCCACCGCTGCCGCCACCGAACTGGGCGCCCTCGGTGTCTTCCATGGCCTGCAGGTCCAGAACGAGCTCCATGGTGGATCCTTTCGTCGGGTGTTCATCCGCCGGTCGTGCTCGACCGGGGTCCGTGGGACAGGAACGGCAGCACGGCGCCGTGCCCGTCGAGGGTGGCGGCCAGGGCGAGGAGCACCCCGGCACCGCCGGTGTTGACGTCCATCGACAACCGCAGCAGCTGGTTGCCGGGGAAGGCGATCCCGTCCTGGTACGGCAGCGCGTACCAGGAGAACCGCGAGAGGTGCAGCTCCACCGCCGCCTTGGCGACCGGGTTCCCGGTCCGCCTGGCCTCCGCGGCCAGGGTGACCATCAGCCCCGCCCGGCCGAGCATCAGGCCGGGGTGGATGACGAACTCGCCGCGGCAGGCGTCCAGCAGCCGGGGCAGCTTCTCCAGGCACGGGTCGTCCGGGCGGTGGGCGGCGAACTCCTCGGCCACCAGCGCCACCCCGGCGCTGCCCATGCCGATGTAGGGCAGCGTGCGGCTCCCGCCGTCGTTCACCTGGAGCGAGCCGTCGTCGGCGGGCACGCACTCTTCGAGGTCGCGTTCGATCGCCTTGGCCGCGAGGTCCAGCCACGACTGCTCGCCGGTGGCCTCGAACAGCCGCACGAACAGCAGCGCCGGACCGGACCAGCCGCTGAGCAGCCCGGCCCTGGCGAAGTTCGCCGGACCGCCGTCGGCCGCCAGCGCGGTGCCGAGCCGTTCGCCGATGCCCTCGGCGTCCCGGCGGTAGCCCTCGCTCTGCCGGGTACCGGCGAAGTGCAGGTAGTTCAGGCCGATGCCGGCCAGCCCGCCTTCGAGGTTGTGGTCGGTGGTCTGCTCGACCAGCGGCCGGGACGCTTCGAGCAGCTCGATCGCCCGGTCGTGGTACCCGAAGTTCTCCAGCACGTGGGCGATGCCGTGCGTGCCGTCGTAGAAACCGGGGCGGCTGGGCGGGGTCCGGTGCAGCGCGTCGAGCAGCCACTGCTCGTGCTCGGGGTAGCGGCCCTCACCGGAGGCGTGCAGGGCGTGCAGCACCCCCGCGGCGCCGTAGCCGAAGGCGAGGCCGCCGGTCTCGAACTGCTGGATGTCGCCGGGGAAGAGCCGGTCTTCGCGGTCCGGGGTGGCGCTGGCCAGGATGGCGGTCGCGATCGACTTGCGCACCACGGTCCAGTCCGGCTTCGGCTCGTCGAGCTGGGTGGCCGCGGACCGCTCCTCGGCGTCGCCCCGCGGCGTGAGCACGCGGAGGATGCGCTCGCCGTAGCCCTCGGGCAGCGGGAAGCGGCTCTCGATGAAGTCCACCAGCGACTCGAGCTTGAACGGGGCCAGTTCGAGCAGCGTGTTGAGCGGCAGGAACAACCACAGCCGGAGGGCGGCGAGCGCGTATTCGTCGATCTCGAAACCGGTGCGGTCGCCGCGGGCCCGGAAACCGGGGGCACCGAGCGCGGGCTTGGTCTCCTCTTCGACGCCCGCCGCCAGCTCGAAGTCGATCAGCGACACCCCGTCGTCCTCGTCGACCAGGATGTTCAGCGCGTGCAGGTCACCGAAGATCACCCCGCGCTCGTGCACCGCGGCCACCAGCCGCTCCACCCGGTCGAGCAGCGCCAGCGCCCGCTCGGTGAACTCGGCGAGGTCCTGTTCGGTGGCGTCCCGCCGGGTCAGCGGGTAGTTGCGGGCCAGCCAGGCACCGACCGGCTTGCCCGGCACGAACTGCATGGCCAGGAAGTGGTGTTCCCAGACCTGGAACCGGTCGTAGACCTCGGGGATGCCGGGGATGCCGGCAAGCCGTTCGAGGATGCGGTGCTCGCGTTCGAGGCGGGTCACCGCGTCGACCAGGTCGCGGTCCAGGCCGGCGTGCGGCCGCGCTTCCTTGAGCACCAGTTCGCGGTCGTCGGACAGGCGGTTCGCCAGGTAGACGCCACCGCCGTTGGAGAAGTGCAGTGATTTGGTCACCTTGTACGGGAACTGCGCGGGATCGCCGCCCTTGCGGGCCGCCAGTGCGGGCGCCAGGCATTCCGGCAGCTCCACCCAGTCCGGCACGTGGAAGCTCGGCCCGCGCTTGTCCGGCACCAGGGTGCCGTCCGGACGGCGGATCGCCAGCACCCGGGTGCCGTCGGCCTCCACCCACTGCTCGGCGAAGCCGCCGTAACGGGCGTAGAGCGGCCCGTCGCCGTAACGCAGATCGCTGAGAATGTACGGGCCGGTCTCACCCTTCAGCTCGGCGGAAAGGTCGGTGAGCACCCGGCGGAGGCTTTCTTCGTCCGGCGGGTAAATCGTCAGCAGTTTTCCACTGCCGTCACGGGGTGCGTATTTCGAATTCCGCGCCAGCAGGATCGACCTGGTGCGCAGGTGCTTGAAGGCGATGCGGTGCGCGAGGCAGTACTCGGCCACCGCGAGCAGCACGCGATCGGCGTTGGCCATTCCGGCCGAGACGTGGACCTTCCAGCCCTGAGCAGGCAAAACCGCGCCTTGGGGGGAGAGCGAGCGCCAGATGCCGCGCTCCCCGGACCGCCAGCCGGACCCCGGCGACGGCAGCACGGCGGCGAAATCGTCTTTCACCTGGCCGGCGTCGCGCTGTTCGTCGAAGAACAGCGGATCCGCGAAGCAGAATGCTTCGTAACGGAGGTCCATCCAGCAAAAACCTTTCTCAAGGGAGATTTCCCGGCGCCGAGCGGCGGTTTTCCGATGCCGCAATATTTCCGCACGCCGGGGGGCCGGCGGCCAATCCGCCATTTCGGCGTTTCGGCCGAGCCGACCGGAGCAGCGAAACGGGACTTACTGACGAGTAGGTCAACAGTGTGTCAACATCAAGGAAACTTGGTTCACCCGGTCGGTGCGTAACGAGCGAGGTCAACAGCAAAGCCGCTGGTAGGACCGCTTAAGACGGACGCACTAATTCATTCTGACGAGGAAGCCCGACTTGGTGATCGCTTTTCGTTGGCATGGTACGAGTCGCGGGCGCCAGGTCAAGGTGCGTCCAGAATGAGGACGGCAGAATTACCCACATCGCCGAGCCGGCGCCTTCCGGCCAGCGGCAACTTGGCACCGTAGCGCGCTCCAAGTGGGGCACCGGAGCAGCTCACCGGTCTGGACCCCTCGGGCTCAACCGCCGAGCAGCCAGCCGATCAACCGGCGGAATTCGGCGAGTTCCGCCTCCGGGTCGAAGTCGTCGGCACCGGCGGCGAGGAAGGTGGCGTCGGCGACCCGCTGGATCCAGGCGGCCACCCGTTCCGGCGGGAAGGCCAGGCGCCCGGTGTCCGTCCGCCGCAGCAGTTCGACCAGCGTTTCCCTGGTGCGCCGCTCGTCGGACGCCATCAGTTCGGCGAACTCCGGGTCGCGGTTGACCTGGAGCAGGATGGCCGCCATCAAGCCGGGCACCAGCGGATTGGCCAGGTCGGCCACCAGGTGCTCGACCACCCGGTGCACCCCGGCGACCGGGTCGGGCGAGGCCAGTGCCGCCGCGCAGACCTCGGCGGTTCGGGCCAGGTCGTCGGCGAACAGGGCGTGGAAGACGTCCCGCTTGGTCGGGAAGTAGTGGAACAGCGTGCCCGAGCCGATGCCGGCGCGGCGGCAGATGTCCGCGGTCGAGGTGCCGTCGACGCCCGCCGCGGCGAACTCGTGCGCCGCGGCCTCGAGGATCCGGGCGCGTTTGCGGGCGTGCTGCTCGGGGTTGACGGTGCGCATCGGCACCCAGGATAACCCGAGTGCGTACTCTGGTTATATGGACGTGCGCGGCATCTCCTACGCGGTGGCCGGGGACGCGGCCGAGGACCTGCGGGTCATCCGCGAGGACCTGCACTGCACCACCGTGCTGCTGGCCGGGTTCGACAGCGCGCGCCAGCTGGAAGCCGCCCGGCAGGCGCTGGACCTGGGGCTCGACGTCTGGCTCGAACCGCAGATCGGCGACCGCCCGCACGGCGAGGTGCTGGCCTGGCTCGCCGAGACGGGAGCGGGTGCCGAGGCGCTGCTCGCCGAGCACCCCGGCCGGATCACCCTGGTCGTGGGCTGCGAGTACTCCCTGCGGCTGCGGGGCATGATCCCCGGGCGGTGGGAGTTCCTGCGGCTGCAGGTGCTCATGCGGTGGCTGAAGCCCTTCCGCGGTCGCACCACCCGGGTGCTCAACCGCCTCCTGGCCCGTTCGGCCGCCGTGGCCCGCGGGGTGTTCAGCGGTCCGCTCACCTACGCGGCGGGTTACTGGGAGGACGTCGACTGGACGCCGTTCGACCTGATCGGCGTCAACCTCTACCGGCTGGGCACCGACGCCACCGACCCCACCGCCTACGAACGACGGCTGCGCGCCCGGCTCGACGCGGCGGACAAGCCGCTGGTCGTCACCGAATTCGGCTGCGGTGCGCACGCCGGCGCCGACGTGCGCGGCCCGGCCTCGTTCCTCATCGTCAACTGGTTCACCGACCCGCCGCGCCTCCGGAAGGGCCACCGGCGCGACGAGCACACGCAGGCGGCCCACCTCGGTGAACTGATCGACCTCTACCGGCGCGCGGGGGTGCACGGCGCGTTCGTGTTCACCTACTGGATGCCGGACTTCCCGCACGACCCCGATCCGGCGCACGACCTCGACATGGCCGGGTTCGGCGTGGTCAAGGTGACCCGTGACGGCGAGCGCCTGCCCAAGGCGGCCTTCACCGCGGTCGCGGATCGCTATTCGGCCACAACGCCCACGTGAACCCGATCTTCTGATTACCGTCTGGCCCGTGCGTGAACTCGCTGTCGACTTCGGGACCTCCAACACGGTCGCCGCACTGCGGACCGGGGGCGGGCCCGCGCGCCTGCTGTTGTTCGACGGGTGGCCGGTGCTGCCGTCCGCGGTGCTGCGCGGGCGCGACGGCACCCTGGTCGTCGGCCGGGAAGCGCTGCGGGGCGCCCGGCTCGACCCGGCGCGGTTCGAGCCGCACCCCAAGGAACGCATCGACGAGGGCGAGGTGCTGCTCGGCGACGCCGCCGTGCCGGTGGTCACGCTGATCGCGGCGGTGCTGCGCCGGGTCGCCGCCGAAGCGCCGTCGGCGGACCGGGTGGTGCTCACCCACCCCGCCGACTGGTACAGCTCACGGCGCGCGGTGCTGCTGGCGGCGGCCCGCGAGGCGGGCTGGCACGGCGACGTGCGGCTGGTCGCGGAACCGGTCGCCGCGGCCACGCAGGCCGCCGACGTGCCGCCGGGGCAGGCGGTCGCGGTGTTCGACATGGGCGGCGGCACCACCGACGTCGCGGTGCTGCGGCGCACCGGCACCGGCTGGGACGTGCTCGCCGAAGCCGGCCTGCCGGACTTCGGCGGCCGCGACCTCGACCACCTGCTGCTGGAGCACCTGCACGCCGACCGGGTCCGCCCGGACGACGCGGCGGGCCGCCGGGCGGCCCGGGCACTGGCCGAAGACGTGCGGGCGGGCAAGGAGGCGCTGTCGCAGTACTCGCAGACCGACATCCCGCTCCCGGCCCCGCTGCCGGACGCGCACCTGACCCGGCAGGAACTGGAGACCCTGGTCGAACCGGCGCTGCGGCGCGCGGTCGAACTGCTCGCGGAGACCGTCGGCGACACGCGGCTGGCCGCCGTGCACCTGGTCGGCGGGGCGACGCGCATGCCGCTGGTGGCGCGGTTGATCAACCAGCGGCTGGGATTGCTGCCGACGATCGTCGATTCCCCGGAGACCAGCGTCGCACTGGGCGCGCTGGGACCGGCACCGGTGCCCCTGTCGCCCCCGCCACCGCCGCTACCCCGGTCCACCCCGATGCCGTACCAGCCGGAAGAGGCGAAGAAGCCGCCGAAGGGCGCGATCGCCGCGGTGCTCGCGGTGGTGCTGCTGGCCGCCGGCGCGGTGACCGCGGCGGTGCTGCTGCGACCGGAAATCGTCGGCACGGCCGTGGCCGCCTCGTCGGCGGGGTCCACCGCCCCGCCTTCGCCATCGACCCCACCCGCGCCCGCCGCCTTCCGCGGCGACGAGCCGCTGATCGCGTTCGCCGGTCCCGCCGTGGAGAAGGCGGGCGAATGCGTGAACGCCCTGGGCACCAACAGCCAGGGCGACCTGTACGGCGCGCGCAACCACGTGCGCTGCCGGTTCGAGGTCGAGGGCACGGCGTACTTCGCGAACTACCTGTCCTCGGACGACGCGCAGACCTGCCAGCAGCTCAACCAGGAGTTCCTCGAACTGCCGGGCACCCAGTGGCTCAACGAACTGGCCTGGACCGACGGCGAGCTGCGTGGCAAGTCGCACGACATCTCCAGCCCCAGCGGCAACACCGTGCTCTGGTACACCGATTCGAACGCCCTGTGCGCCTTCTTCGGCGCCGGGAGCGAAAGCAATCCGCCGGTGGACCGGGTGCACGCGGCCTGGCAGCAGATCATGGGTGCGTAGCGGTCCGCCACGCACCCATGATCCGGGAGGTCACACCGCGTTGGCCGTCTGCATGCCCACGTCGGAGTTGATCGCCGCGGTGATGATCCGGTCCCGGTTCGGGCCGGTCAGCACCCCGTTGGTGACCAGTTCCTTGGTCACCGCCTTCACGTGCCGCACGAACTTGGTGTGCGTGGCGTACTCGGCGTTCTCCGCGATCACGTCGTTGATCGTGCAGCCGTTGCCGATGTCCACGTTCTTCACCTGGCTGTCGATCCCGCCGATGATCACCGTCGCCCGCAGGTCGGAGTCCGGGCAGACGTCCTGCCCCGGCCCGGAACCGCCCTTGACCACGCTGAACGTGCCGGTCCGCTCGTCGGCGACGTTGCCTTCCTTGTCCGACGCCCGGTACTTGACCGTGTGCGTGCCGACCGCGGTCACCGGCACCGGAGCCGAGTAGACCGCCCACGCGGCCCCGTCGAGCTGGTACTCGACCTTGTCCACGCCCGAGCCGGTGTCGGTGGCGGTCAGCGTGACCGTCGCCTTGTCGACGTAGGCCCAGTTCGAGTTCTGCGTGCCGGACACCGACATCGAGGTCTTCGGCGGCTCGACGTCCCCGCTGCCCTCGACGACGGTGAACGCCGACGAACCCTCCTGGGAGGCGTTGCCCGCCTTGTCCGTGGCCCGGAACTTCACCGTGTGCTCGCCGAGCGCGGTCACCGGGACCGGCGCGGTGTAGGCGGTCCACGCGCCGCCGTCGAGCTGGTACTCGACCTTGTCGACACCCGAACCCTCGTCGGTGGCGTTCAGCTTGACCGAAGCCGAGCCGACGTACGCGCCCTCGGAGTTCTGCGTGCCCTCGATCACCGCGGCGACCACCGGCGGGGTGGTGTCCTCGACCGGGCCGTCCTCGACCACGGTGAAGTGCGCCATGCCCTCCTGGGAGGCGTTGCCCGCCTTGTCGGTCGCGCGGTGGTGCAGCATGTGCGCGCCCGGCGTCGAGACCACGACCGGTGCGGTGTAGGCGGTCCACGCCCCGCCGTCGAGCTGGTACTCGACCTTGTCCACGCCCGAACCCTCGTCGGTGGCGGTCAGCGCCACCGAAGCCGAGCCGACGTACTCACCGTTCTCGTTCTGCTCCCCGGTCACCTTCGCGGTCACCACCGGCGGGGTGGTGTCCTCCCCGCCGCCGCCTTCGACCACGGTGAACGAGGACATGCCCTCTTCCGAAGCGTTGCCCGCCTTGTCCGTGGCGCGGTAGTGGACCATGTGCGCGCCCACCGCGGTCACCGGAACGGCCGCGGTGTACGGGGTCCAGGCACCGCCGTCCAGCTGGTACTCGACCGCGTCGACGCCGGAGCTGTCGTCGGTGGCGGTCAGCTCCACCGAAGCGGAACCGACGTAGTTGCCGTCGGCGTCCTGCGTACCGGTCACCTTCGCGGTGACCACCGGCGGGGTGGTGTCCTCCTCGCCGCCGCCCTCGGTGACGGTGAACTCGCCCTGCATCGAGCTGTGCCCCGGCAGCGCGCAGAAGTAGCGGTACTTGCCCGGGGTCAGCGTCACGGTCAGCTCGTGGCGGCCCTTGTTCGCGTCGGTCGGGCTGGCGGTGATGTTGACCCGGGCGTCGTGGTTGTACCCGGGGGTGGAGGTGTCGAAGGTCAGCGTGTGCAGCATGCCGGTGTCGTTGCCGGTCGCCGCGCTGTTCTCGAAGACGATCGTGGTCTCACCGGCGACCGCGGTGGTGGGTGCGGAGGTGTACGCGAGGACGTTCTCGTCCGAGGTCCAGGTCAGCGTCTGGGCCGCGGCTCGGAGCGGCGGCGACGCCGAGGCCGGCAGCACCACCAGCCCCAGCATGGTCAGCGCCGCGGCCAGCGCGGCGAGCATTCGTCGGGACATAGCGGGAGGAACCTTCCTGAAGGGCCGGGCGGGGGGGGGGGGGGGGGGGGGGGGGGGGGGGGGCGGGGGGGGGGGGTGGGGGGGGGGGGGGGGGGGGAGGAGGGGGAGGGGGGGGAGGGTGGGGGAAGAGGTGGCCGCGGGGGCCCGCGAGGGGTGTCGCATGGGGGTTTGGCGGGCG